>NZ_JBHXSY010000045.1:0-54554 GCF_042715295.1 Streptomyces sp. NPDC058701
CCCCGCCCACGACCCCCCCCCGCCGGCCGACGCGCCTCGCCCGTGATTTTGGCACAATCACGGCCCGGGGGTGCCCCCCCCTGACCCAAAACCCACGGCTTGGTGCCGCCGCGACAGCGGCTCAGCGGCTCAGCGCCGCCCGCAGGGTGATGCCGTGCCGCGTCCGCAGCCGCCGCAGCTCCCACATGGCCGCAGCGGTGACGGTCAGCGGGGCTCCGAGGACGAAGGCCACGCGCACGCCGACCGGCACCCCGTCGTAGGCGCCCCGGAACACGTCGATGAAGGCGACTTCCCACACGAGCAGCGTCGCGAGCAGCGGGGGCACCGTCTCGTGGAGGTCTGCGGTGCGGAAGACGTGCACGAGCGACTGCGCGATGCCGTACAGGAGGAACGGGCCGAGCCATACGAGGAAGGCGCCCAGGGCGAACAGCAGCGCCACCCGTCCCGCGGACGACGTCCAGTCCGTGTTCTCGTCCACGTACCCCAGCCCGGTGATCAGCCGTGGCACGGCCAGCGCGAGGACCAGCGCGAGCAGGGCCCCGGCGGGTTTGGCCACGCGGCGAAGGAACAGGCGCCGGTGGGGTGGTCGGGCCGCCGCGATGAAGACGGCGACCGCGAGCGGGAACGTCACCCCCAGTGTGATGAGGGTGGTACGGATCTGGCCGAAGCGGTCGTCCACCACGGCGTCGGCGTCCGACGCCAGCCCGTAGGACAACAGCATCCAGGTGACGGCAGCCAGACCGATGACCGTCCGCAGGACCTGCACCCTTTTCACCACCGGGTCGTTGACCCGGTCCGGCCGGGACGGCGTGAACACCGCACGCCCCACGGCGATCGGATTGAAGAGACGTCCGAAGGTCAGCCGGCGCGCGGCCGGTGGCCATGGGCCCGTCGGTGGCTCGACCGGCGAACCCGCGCCCGGCGGTCGTCCTCCGCCGGGCGGATTCCACGACGTCCCGCTCCCGATGCCACTCATCCCCCGCGCCCTTCCTGCGTCATCTGCCGTCACCGAGATTACGAGCACGGAGGCCGGCAGGACACCATGGTGCCGTCGGATCCACGGAGATGGGAGGCGCATCCAGGCCTACGAGCGGTGGAAGGGCCGGGCCGCGCAGGGGCCCGTCACCCGGAGCACGGCACCACGGCACGCCGCGGGCGCCGCACCCGGCGGGGCGGCCGCCGCGGATCAGGCCGGACGGCCGTCAGACCCGATCTCACCGCACGCGGCCCGGACCGCCCGCGCGGACGTCCAGCCACGGCGATGCAGGCTGGCAAAGCCGTCCAGGAGGAGGTCCAGGGCGAATTCGAACTCGAACTGGTCGTCGCAGCCGCCGCCGACGGCGGAGCCCGCGTCGTGTGCGGCCGTCGCGGCCAGTTCCGCGATGTGCGGGTAGCGCGCCGCGAACGCGGGGTCCGGCGGACCGGGGGGACCCGATGTGTCGAACAGTTCCTGGCTGAAGCCGAGCAGGCGGCTGCCCATCGCGTGCATGACGTGGTGCGTGAGGTCGGCGGAGAGGCCGCCGTCCCTGAAACTCCCGGCCATGGAGTCCAAGTACGCCAGTACGGCCGGGGTGGGGCCGGTCCGGGACTCGATGACCCGGGCCGCCCAGGGGTGGCGCAGCAGGACCCGCCGAGCCGAGAGGATCCGCTCGCGGACCACGCGCTGCCAGTCGGGGCCCGCGGCCGGCGGGTCGATCTCGGCGACGACGGCGTCGGCCATGCCGTCGAGCAGCTCCTCCTTGTTGGCCACGTGCTTGTAGAGGGCCATCGGTACGACGTCCAGCTCCTGCGCGAGCCTGCGCATGCTGAGCGCGTCGATGCCGATGGTGTCGGCGAGCGCGACGGCGGCGCGCAGGACGCGGTCCCTGTTCAGGGGGATCCGAGGGGTGTGCGTGGCTTCCTGCCGGGTCACGGATGCGGTTCCTCTCCTTCTGGACAGCCCCGTCCTTGACGAGTGTACGACGTACACCTATGGTCGTCGTCAGGTGTACGGCGTACACCATCAAGGATCGAGGGGTAACGAGAGATGAATCCGGACCGGAGAACCGCAGTGGCCATCGGGTCGCTGTTCCTGTTGACCGAGGCCGCCGCGATAGCGGGGGCGGTTCTGTACCGTCCCCTGCTGGGCGCGGCGGACGGCCGGCTGGCGCACGGCGCCGACACGCGGGCGCTGCTCGGGGTGCTCTGCGAGGTGGTGCTCGTGGTGGCGGTGGCCGGTACCGGGGCGGCGTTGTTCCCCGTCCTGCGGCGCCACGGCGAGGGGCTCGCGCTCGGCTACGCCTTCGGACGGCTCCTGGAGGCGGCGGTCATCGCCGTCGGGATCGTCGCCGTTCTGGCCCTCGTCACCCTGCGCCGGGACGCGGGGGCGTCGGCCGGTGCCGATGTCGCGCTCGCGGCCGTACACGACTGGACGTTCCTGCTCGGGCCCAACATCGCCCTTGGCCTGAACACCGCCCTGCTTGCATACCTGGCGTATCGCGCACGGCTCGTGCCGCGGCCCCTCGCGGTGCTCGGGCTGGTCGGCGGACCACTGATCTGCGCCTCCGCCGTCGCCGTGATGTTCGGGGCCTACGCTCAGCTCTCCGCGGCGGGCGCGGCCGCCGCACTCCCGGTGTTCGCCTGGGAGCTGGGGCTGGCCGGGTGGCTGATCGTCAGGGGGTTCGGGCCCCGTTCCGGCGCCGCGCCCCGGGCGGAGGAGGGCCTCGGGGAAGGCCGGTCGTCCGGCCCGGCCAGCGGTGTTGACGGGCATACCTTCAGCGGTGCCGGAAAGGCGCTCCGTACCGGGAATCACTGAGCGGCGCACGGGGCCGCCGTACCTGACAGGAGCGCAATCGTGATGGGTGACCAGACGACGAAGAAGATCATCGAAGGGCGCCGCGGCGGCCACACCGAGGTGGTGATCCCGCAGGGGTCCACGCTGGCCATCCAACTGGAGGGAAACCCCGCCACCGGCTACGCCTGGACCGCCGACACGCGCGACGTGGAGGTGCTCGATCCCACGGGCAGCGGGTTCGAGGGCGAAGCGGGGCCCGGACTCACCGGGGCCTTCGTCTTCACCTTCACCGCGAGGGCAACGGGAACCACGGCGGTGGCCTTCACCTACCGGCGGCCTTGGGAGAAGGGCGGCCACATTGACCCCGCCCACACCTACACGGCCCGCGTCACCGTGAGCCAGACCGTCTAGGGGGTCCGTCACCCTCCGCAGCGCGCTGGTGCGCACGACCGGGTCGTGGACGCGCTGAACGCGGGGAGGGGCGCAGACAGGGGAAGGTCTCCCCGGGTACGGCCAGGTACCGACTGGCCGGAGGAACCGGAGGAAAAGGGAGGAAGGTCAAGCGGCAGATCACCGGCGACCTGAAGCGGTTCGAGCAGTACATCGAGGGCCGCGGCCGCGAGACCGGATCCTGGCGCGGCGAAGTCTGCGCCGATTCGGGTGGGGGAGTCCTCGGCCGGCGCGGTCGCGCCCATCGCGCCGCCCGCGACGGGCCGGGAAGCGGACGCCCCGCTCCCCGGCCCTCGTCCGGTCGCGGGGCTCACGCGACGGCGGTGCCCTCCAGCTCGACCGTCTGGCCGGGGACGGCCAGGCGCGTCACCCCGAGCATCGTGGTGGTCGGCGCCACCCCGGCGGCGCCCAGCCTCGCCGCCAGCAGACCGTAGTGCCGGAAGAGGAGATCGACGTCCGTCGTGTAGACGTTGAGCCGGACGAGATGGGCGAGGGACATGCCGGCCTCGCCGAGCACGGCCTCCAGGTTGTCGATGCTCAACGTCAGCTGAGCCGCCATGTCGCCGTCGTGCAGGGGCTTGCCGTCGCCGCTCATCGCCGTCTGCCCCGAGGTGTACAGGGTGCGGGTGTGCCCGGAGACCACCTCGCCCTGATTGAAGCCCAGGTCCGCCGACCACGTCACCGGGTTGACCGCTGTGCGTTCCACTGCCACGTCAGCTCCATTCGCTCCATCGGGAGTACGTACGCCCGCCGGCCCGCTCGTCGCGCCGGCTCCACGCCGTAGAACGAGCCTCGCAGGGAATCACGACACCCTCTGTCGTGTATCTCGATAGAGTTCGCGCATGCGCGCCGACCGGTTGGTCTCGTTGGTCCTGCTGCTGCGTCAGCGCGGTCGGTTGACGGCGGACACCCTGGCCGAGGAGCTTGAGGTGTCCACCCGGACCGTCCTGCGCGACATCGAGGCGCTGTCCGCCGCCGGTGTCCCCGTCTACGCCGAACGCGGGCGGCACGGCGGATTCGTACTGTCGCCCGGTTTCCGCACCGAGCTCACCGGCCTGAACCACGACGAGGCCCTCGCCCTGCTGACCGCCGGATCGGGGCGCGGCGAGCTGGTCTTCGGTCTCGGCTCGGCGCTCGCCTCCGCCATGCGCAAGGTGGTCGACGCCCTGCCCGAAGGCCACCGGGCCACCGCGAGCGACGCCGCCCGGCGATTCCTCGTCGACCCGGAGACCGACCTGCTCTCACGCCGGCTGGTCACCGAGGAGGTGCCCGGCACCACCATGATCGAGGTCCGGCGCGCGGTACTCGCCGGACGCAAGCTGCGCATCCACTACGCGCCCACCGGCCGGCCGCCGCAGTGGCGCACGGTGGACCCGATCGGGCTGGTCACCGTACGCGACCGGGCCTACCTGCTGGCCACCCGGGACGGCGAGGACCGCACCTACCGGCTCTCGCGGGTGCTCGCCGCCGAGGAGCTCCCCGAAGCGGCCCAGCGGCCCGACCGGGTCGATCTGGACCGGATCTGGCGGGAGCGCTCCGCGGAATTCCTCTCCGGCAGCGACCACCTCACCGTGCAGGTACGGGTGGACCCGGCCCGGCGGGAGGAGCTGCTGGACACCGCACTGGCCGTCCGCGCCGAGGAACCCGGCGCGGACGGGCGGCTCCGGCTGGACGTGACCTTCCAGGACTTCCGGCACGCCGCCTGGGCGCTGTGGCAGCTCGGCACGGACGCGGAGGCCCTGGCCCCCCGGTCCTTGCGGACCGCCCTGCACGACCGCGCCGCCGCGATCGTCGCCCGCTACGCGGACGCGCCCTGAGCGTGTGGCAGGGCGTCTCGCCCGAGTCCCATGAACGCCGGGTCCCGGCCGACGCCGACCGCTCCCGGCCCGAACTGCTCCCAGAACTCCGCCGGGACGACGGCCGGCGGGGCATGATGGGGGCCGTGATCACCATTCATCTGAAGTACGAGATCGACGTGGACAAGCTCGCCGACTTCGAGGAGTACGGGCGCCGCTGGGTGCGACTGGTCGAGCGGTTCGGTGGAACGCACCACGGCTACTTCCTGCCCAGCGAGGGCGACAGTGACATCGCCTACGCCCTCTTCTCGTTCCCCGGCTTCGCCGCCTACGAGCAGTACCGCACGGACAGCATGACCGACCCGGAGTGCCAGGCCGCGTTCGACCTGGCCCGTGACACCCGCTGCATCAAGCGGTACGAGCGACGCTTCCTGCGTCCGCTCGACGACGGCGGCCGCTGACCCCGCCCCGCTTGCTGCACAATCGGCGGATGAGCGACGACGACCCCCACCTGTGGCTGGAAGACGTAACCGGCGAGGCCGCCCTCGCCTGGGTGCGCGAGCGGAACGCCGAGACCGTGGAGGCGCTGGCCGGAACACCCGGGTTCAAGGTGCTGGAGCGCGAAGTGCGCGAGGTGCTCGACGACGCCGACCGGATTCCGTACGCCGTCCGCCGGGGCCGGTACCTGTACAACTTCTGGCAGGACGCGGACCGGGTGCGGGGCGTATGGCGGCGGACCGGCCTGGAGGAGTACCGCAAGGACCGGCCGGCCTGGGAGACCGTCCTCGACCTGGACGCGCTGTCCGAGGCCGAGGGGGAGGAGTGGGCCTGGGCCGGCAGCGACGTCCTCGCGCCGGACCACCGCCACGCCCTCGTGATGCTCTCGCGCGGCGGGTCGGACGCCTGCGTGGTGCGCGAGTTCGACCTGGTGGCACGGGAGTTCGTCGGGGACGGCGGCTACACCGTTCCCGAGGCCAAGACCCGGATCGGGTGGATCGACCGGGACCACGTGTGGATCGGCACGGACTTCGGCCCGGGCTCGATGTCCGCGTCCGGCTACCCGCTGCAGGTACGCCGCTGGCAGCGCGGAACGCCGCTGGAGGAGGCCGAACTCGTCCACCGGGGTGAGCCCTCGGACCTGTCGGCCGACGGCTGGCACGACCACACGCCCGGTTACGCCAGGGACTTCGTCTCCACCCACCTGGACTTCTGGAACAGTCGCCTGTTCCTCCTCCGCGACCCGGGGAAAGAGGGAGGCGCGGGCGGGCACCTCGTGCCGGTCGACGTGCCGGACGACGCCGTCAAGTACGTCCACCGCCAGTGGCTGATCGTGACGACCAAGTCGCCCTGGCTCGGCCACGCCGCCGGCACCCTCCTCGCCTTCGACTTCGACGCCTACCAGGCCGGGGCCTACGCGTCCGGTGCCCGCGAGCCCGCCGTGCTCTTCGCGCCCGACGAGCACACCGCACTGTCCGGCCACCACTGGACCCGCCGCCACCTCGTCCTCGCCACCCGCGCCGACGTCTCCTCCCGCCTCGAACTGCTCACCCCCGGACCGGACGGGCACGCGTGGACCCGGGCACCCCTGGCCGACGTGCCGCCGCTCTCCACCGCCTCGGTGATCTGCACCGACCCCGACGAGAGCGACGAGTTCTTCCTCGACGTGTCCGGGTTCCTCCAGTCCGCCACCCTCTACCGGGGCGTGGCCGGCGGCCCCGGAGAGACCCTCAAGCAGGCCCCCGCCCTGTTCGACACCACCGGGCTCGCCGTGCGCCAGCACTTCGCCGCCTCCGCCGACGGCACGCGCGTCCCGTACTTCGTGATCGGCCCCGAGGACCGCCCCGCCCCCGGCCCAACCCTGCTCTACGGGTACGGCGGCTTCGAGGTTTCCCAGGTCCCGCAGTACAGCCCGGTCATCGGACGGGCCTGGCTCGCGCGCGGTGGCACGTACGTCGTCGCGGGCATCCGGGGCGGCCGCGAGTACGGGCCCTCCTGGCACCAGGCTGCCCTCGGGGCCCACCGCGTCCGCGCCTTCGACGACTTCGCCGCCGTCGCCCGGGACCTCGTCGATCGCGGCATCACCACCGCGCCGCAGCTGGGCATCGAGGGCGGCAGCAACGGCGGCCTCCTGATGGGCGCGATGCTCACCCGCCACCCGGACCTCTTCGGCGCGGTCGTCGCCCACGTGCCGCTGCTCGACATGCTCCGCTTCCACCTGCTCCTCGCCGGAGCCAGCTGGATCGCCGAGTACGGGGATCCCGACGACCCCGCCGACCGGCCGCATCTGACGGCTATCTCGCCGTACCACCGGGCGCGTGCGGACGTCCCGTACCCGCCGCTGCTCCTCCTCACCTCCACGCGTGACGACCGGGTGCATCCCGGCCACGCCCGCAAGATGGCGGCCCGGCTCCGGGAGCTCGGACAGAGCGTGCTCTTCCACGAGCACCTGGGCGGCGGCCACGCAGGGGCCACGGACCACCGGCAGACCGCCTTCAACGAGGCGCTGGTCCACAGCTTCCTGTGGGAGCGGCTGACACCGCCGCACCGCCGGCCGGAACCGACCGGATGATCTTCCGGTCGCCGAGCTGCCGGGTGCCGGGTGCCGCATCATGGACGACCCCGGAAGGTCCGGCCCGGACCCGATCAGGTCATCGGCGGCATGAGCACGCTGTCGACCATGTAGACGGTCGCGTTGGCGGTCCCGATGTCGCCGCACACCACGTTGGCGGTGCCGTTGACCTTGTAGGACTCACCCGATCCACTGGTGGTGAGCTTTCCCTTCTCCAGCGTCGTGAACGAGCCGGACTCCAGCTGCGCCGGGGTCAGCTTCTCGCCCACCACGTGGTAGGTGAGGATCTTCGTCAGCTGGGCCTTGTCCGCGAGGACCTTGGCCAGGTCGGCCTGCGGGACCTTGGCGAAGGCCGCGTTGGTGGGAGCGAAGACGGTGATGTCCTGTGCGTTGTTCAGGGTGTCGACCAGTCCGGCCTGCTTGACGGCCGTGACCAGGGTCGACAGTTCCGGGTTCTGGGAGGCGGCGGTTGCCACCGGGACCTTCGCCATCGCGTCGAAACTGCCGGAGCCGTCCTTGGGTACCGACGCACACGCCGGTCCGAAGGGGTCCAGTACGGTCGCGGAAGCCGACCCGGCGCCGAGCACGGCGAAGGGCAGGAGCGTGGCGGCCGCCGTCGCGACGACGGTGCGGACCGTGCGGTTGGTGTTCATGGCTTCTCCTCGCCCCCGAGTGGCGGGACGGGCGCGGCGCCCGGGTGATGCGGCGCCGTGCCGCTCGTACCCCCTGCTTCGCCGCGACCGGGTCGTACGGATGCACCCGGGCCGCGGGCGGCGTGAGCGGCCGGCCGGAGGAACACGTGGTCCTCGTAGCACCACGCCCACTCCTCGCCGGCCTCGGCCGAGCGGGCCACGGCATGGCCGGTCCGCTCGGCGTGGGACCAGGCGTGCTGGCCGCGGGAACTATCGCAGCAGCCTATGTTTCCGCAGGTCAGACAGGTGCGCAGATGGACCCACCGCTGTCCTGCTGCCACGCACTCCGCGCAACCCGGGCCTCGGTGTGCCGTGCTTTCGACGTCCTCCTGGTCCAGGTGGGCGCAGTGCCCGCCCTCGGGCCTCCCCGCGTCGTACGCGACCGTCCAGCGCTGCATCCGATCTCCTTCGCGGCTCCCGCGCGGTGCGGGAGTCCACACCGGACATTCGCGGCCGGCCCGCACGGGGATTGGTCCACCGCCGGGGAAGAACTGCTCCGGTCCGCCTCACCCGACGGCCTCGGTCCAGGGTCACCTGCCGGGACGTGGCGCACGGACCCGTTTCAGCGTAGGCACGTTCCCGCCCCGGCGCCCTGCCGCGGACGGTCCGCCCAAAGATGATCAATTACGGTATGACGGCGGGACCCGGACCGGGCCCGCGGCCGGGGGCGGCGCCCCGGGCATCCAGGACCACTTGGGGGGAAGCGGTGGCCGTAACGGCTTCGCACGCACAACGGGCCCAGCCGCGCATATCCGAGCTCGACGCGCTGCGCGGCTTCGCTCTCCTGGGCATCCTGCTGGTCAACGCCCTGATGATGGCGAGCCCGTACGCCCTCGGCACCATCGACGACCCGGGCGCCTCCACCTTCGACCGGACCGTCGAAGGGCTCGTCCAGACCTTCGTCGCCGGCAAGTTCTACCTCCTGTTCTCGTTCCTCTTCGGCTACAGCTTCTCCCTCCAGCTGACCTCGGCCGACCGCGACGGCGACCGGCCCGTGCCGCGGCTCCTGCGCCGCTCCCTCGGACTGTTCGCGCTCGGCGCCCTGCACGCCGTACTGCTGTTCAGCGGGGACATCCTGATGACGTACGCGGTGCTCGGCCTGATCCTGATCGCCGTACGCGGCTGCGCGCCCCAGACGGCGCTCCGGGCCGCGTGGATCGTGTACGGCTGCGCGAGCGGGGTCCTGCTCCTCGTGGGGCTGGCCTCCCTCGTCATGTCGGACGCGGAGGCGGCCGACCTGGACGCCGACCTGGTCGCCGGATTCCCCGACCTGATCGCCGACTACCGCGGCGACGCCGCGGACGTCGTGCGGGCCAACCTCGCCCAGCTCCCCGACGCCCTGCTGGCCATCCCGCTGATGGGCGGACTCGTCGTAGCGGCCTTCCTGGTCGGCCTCCGGTGCGCCAAGGTGCACTTCCTCGGCGACCTGGCGGACCACGGCGCCCGGCTGCGGCGCGTCTGCCTGCTCGGCGTCGCCTTCGGCCTGCCCGGCAGCGTGTTCATGGCCCTCGCCACCAGCGGTCCGCTCGGACCCCGGTGGGCGATAATCGGCCAGATGGTGGGCACGGTCACGGCGCCCGCCCTGACGGCCGCCTACGTCTGCGGAATGCTCCTCCTGATGCGAACCGCGCGCGGTGCGCGGGTGACGGCCGTGCTGGCGCCCGCGGGCCGGATGGCCCTCACGAACTACCTGAGCCAGTCGCTGGTCATGGCCCTCGTCTTCACCGGCTACGGCCTCGCGTGGTACGGCCGGCTCGGCCCGGCCGTCGTCGTCCTCGGGGCGATCGCCCTGTACGCGGTGCAACTCGCCCTCAGCGCACGGCTGATGGCGCGCCACCGGTACGGCCCGGTCGAATGGCTGCTGCGCACGGTGACGCTGGCGCGGATCCCCGGCGGCTCTCCGGGCGAGCGCACCCGTTCCGGTTCCGGGGAGGCCCTCTGACCCCCGGCCGGAGCCGGCCCGGCCCGGGGGAGTGCCGGGCGGCTGGGCCATCCAGATCCGCCGGGATGCGTACACCGCGCGCGCCCGGCAATGTGGCTGCATGCCCGACCGTACGCACGTCACCATCCACCCCTTGCTGGCGAAGGGCGGCCGCCCCGTCACCGCGCACGCCCACGGCGTCGACGAGCGGCTCGGCATCGCGTCCGGAGTCGACGACGTCGTGGAGTTCCTGCGCCGCATCGGCCTGGAGGACGGCGCCGAGCTGATCGCCCGCGAGGACCCGCGGATCAGCTGGATCGGCGGCGGACCCACCGAGTGGGTGTGACGCCGGTTCGTGCCGGGCGGGATCAGCGGGGGGTGAGTTCGCCGCTGAGCCTGCCGTGCAGCTCGGCGCTGGCAACGTCGAGGCCGACGATCTCCACCGTCTTGCCGCGCTGCGCGTACTTGGCGGTGACCGCGTCGAGGGCGGCGACGGACGAGGCGTCCCACACGCGGGCCGAGCCGAGGTCGACCACGACCCGGTCGGGGTCGGCGGCGTAGTCGAACCGGCCGGCGAGGTCGTCGGCCGAGGCGAAGAACAGGTCGCCGGTCACCGAGTACACCACCGTGCGGCCGTCGGGGTCCGTCCGCGCGGTGACGTCCGCGCGGTGGGCGACGCGCCGGGCGAAGACGGCCATCGCGGTGACCGAGCCGGCGACGACACCGACGGCGAGGTTGTGGGTGGCGACCACGCACACCACCGTGACGAGCATGACGGTGATCTCGCCCGCGGGCATGCGGCGCAGCGTCGCGGGCGCGACGGAGTGCCAGTCGAAGGTCGCGAAGCAGACCATGACCATGACGGCGACCAGGGCGGCCATCGGGATCTCGGAGACCAGCGGGCCGAAGACGATGCACAGCACCATCAGGAACACCCCCGCGAGGAAGGTGGAGAGGCGCGTACGGGCGCCCGACACCTTCACGTTGATCATGGTCTGGCCGATCATGGCGCACCCGCCCATGCCGCCGAAGAAGCCGGTGACGATGTTGGCGACACCCTGACCGACGGACTCCCGCGTCTTGGACGAGCGGGTGTCGGTGATCTCGTCGACGAGCTTGGCCGTCATCAGCGATTCCATCAGCCCGACCAGGGCCATGGCGAAGGCGTACGGGGCGATCGTCGTCAGCGTGTCCACGGTGAACGGCACGTCAGGCAGGCCGGGGAGCGGCAGCGCGGACGGCAGGGAGCCCTTGTCGCCCACGGTAGGGACCGCCAGGCCCGCGGCCACCGTGACGGCCGTCAGGACCGCGATGGAGACCAGGGGCGCCGGGACCACGGTGGTGATCCTCGGGAAGAAGACCAGCATCAGCAGGCCGGCCGCGATCAGCGGGTAGACCGGCCACGGTACGTCGCGCACCTCGGGGACCTGTGCCATGAAGACGAGAACGGCCAGGGAGTTGACGAAGCCGACCATGACCGAGCGCGGGATGAAGCGCATCAGCTTCGCCACGCCGAGCGCACCGAGGGCTATCTGGAACACGCCCGCCAGGATCACGGCCGCCACGAGGTAGCCGAATCCGTGCTCTCGGTTCAGCGGCGCGATGACGAGCGCCACGGCGCCGGTCGCGGCCGAGATCATCGCCCGTCGGCCTCCGGCCACGGAGATCACGACGGCCATGGTGAACGACGCGAACAGGCCTACCGCCGGTTCGACACCCGCGATGATCGAGAAGGAGATCGCCTCGGGGATCAGCGCGAGGGCGACGACGAGCCCGGCCAGGACCTCGGTGCGCCACACCTTCGGGTCCGACAGCCAGTCCGGTCGCAGGGCGCGAAGCCGCGCGGCGGGCGCCGCGGGGGAGGGGGAAGACAAGGGGAGCGGGGTCCTGTCGTGCTCGGGCGGACGGTACGACCCGTGCGGGCCGCCGTGCGGAAACGGTTCGGCCCGGTCGGCCTGCGCGCCGACCACTGTACCGACTCCCGGGGAGGCCGCCCCTTCCGGTGCCCCTCCACCGGGACACCCCGTACCCAGGGTCCGAGGGGCCTTCGCGCCGCGTCCACGGAATGCGGGCGGGCCGGACGCCGGCGTGCGCGCTCGTCCGGGCTCGGCTACCGGAGGAGAGCGGCAGCGAGCCCCTGGTCTCCGGGTTTCCGCAGGTCAGCGCAGGTGTACGGGCCAAAGCGGGCCGCCCGGACGGCTGCGGGGCCGGTTCCGGGGGACGATGGAAGCCGGCCGTGAGCCGCGGCCCGCACCAGGCAGGCCCGGCTGAGGGCCGGACGCCGGAAGGGAGCGCCCGTGATGGCTGAGAGCGCCGCGTTCGAGCCCGGCGGCACCGGCCCCCCCGAAGCCCGCGACGCGGCGGCGCCGGGCAAGACCCGGATCTCGCCGCCGAGCGGGCTGCTCGACGTACTGAACGTGGCCGCGATCGTCCTCGACTCCCAGGGCCGGATCGCCCTCTGGAGCCCCCAGGCCGAGCAGTTGTTCGGATGGTCCGCCAAGGAGGCGCTGGGCCGGCCCGCCGCCCAGCTGCTGGCCGCCCCGGAGCACCTGGACCTGGTCCTGGAGCTGTTCGCGCGCGTCATGGGCGGCGCGGGCGACTGGGCAGGCGCGTTCCCGGTGCGGCACAAGGCCGGCGGCAGCCACCTGGTCGAGTTCCGCAACATGAGGCTCCTCGACGAGCACGGGGACCTCTACGCCCTCGGGATCGCGACCGATCGGGCCCGGCTGCGCCACCTGGAGCGGGACCTCGCCCTCTCCGCCCGGCTGGTCGCCCAGTCACCGATCGGCCTCGCGGTCCTGGACACGGACCTGCGGTACGTCCTGGTCAACCCGATGCTGGAGCGGATCAACGGACTGCCCGCCTCCCAGCACATCGGCCGCAGCGTACGCGAGGCCCTGTCCTTCCTCGACGACGCCGGGGCGGTCGAGGCGGCGATGCGCCAGGTCCTGGCCACGGGCACCCCGCTGGTCGAGCAGTTCACCGCCGGCCACACCCACGAGGACCAGCGCCACGAGCACGCCTGGTCGGTGTCGTACTACCGGCTGGAGGACGCCGGCGGGCGGGTCCTGGGCCTGGCCACCTCGATCGTCGACGTGACCCAGAGCCACCTGGCGGCCAAGGAGATCGCCCGCAGCCGCCGCCGGCTCGCCCAGATCGCGGACGCCACCGTCCGCATCGGAACCACCCTCGACCTGGACCAGACGGCTCGCGAGCTGGCCGATGTCGTCGTCCCCGACCTCGCCGACATCGCAGCCGTCGACATCCTCGACTCCGTCCTCGACGGACGCCCCAGCCTGTCCTCCGCCCACGAGCCCGCGGTGTTCCGGGCACTCGCCGTGGCCGCCGCCTACCCCAGCGAGGCCGTGCGCGCCGCCGACCCACCGGGTGACATCGCCCGCTACGAGGCGGACCGGCTCGTCACCCGGTCCGTCACGACCGGCCACCCGGTCCTCGTGGCCCACGTGCACGCCCGCGACATCTCCCGCATCGCCCGCGACGACGACGCCGCCGCCATGCTGGCCCGCGCCGGACTGCGCTCCTACCTCGCCGTACCGCTCATCGCCCGCGGCGAGGTCCTCGGTGCCCTCGACCTCAAGCGCACCCGCAACCCGCTGCCGTTCGACGACGACGACATCGTCCTGGCCGGCGAACTCGCCGCGCGGGCCGCCGTGTGCATCGACAACGCCCGCTGGTACCGCAACGCCCACCACACCGCGCTCGCCCTGCAACGCCACCTCCTCCCGCACCACCCGCCCGAGACGGCCGGTCTGGAGGTCGCCTACCGCTACCAGCCCGCCGCGGCCACCAGCGAGATCGGCGGCGACTGGTTCGACGCCATCCCCCAGGTCGGCGGCACCACCGCGCTCGTCGTCGGCGACGTCATGGGCAGCGGCATCAACGCCGCCGCCAGCATGGGACAGCTCCGCACCGCCACCCGCACCCTCGCCGAACTGGGCCTGGACCCGCCCCAGGTGCTGCGCCAGCTGGACCGCACCACCGCCGCCCTCGAAGAGACCATCGCCACCTGCGTCTACGCCGTGTTCGACCCGCACCGCGCCGAGTGCCGGATCTCCGTCGCCGGACACCTGCCTCCGGTCTTCATCCGCCCCGGCGAGACCCCGCGCCTGCTCGCACTGCCCACCGGCGCCCCCCTGGGCGTCGGCGGCATCCCCTTCGAGGCCACCACCGTGAGCATGCGCCCCCAGGACCAGCTGGTCCTGTACACCGATGGGCTGGTCGAAACACGCGACCAGCCCCTCGACGAACGGCTCGATCTCCTCCTCGAACTCCTCACCGACGCCGACCGTCCCCTGGAGGAGACCTGCGACCGGCTCCTCGACTCGCTGCGCCGCCCGAACGACCACGACGACGTGGCCCTCGTCATCGCCCGCGCCACGCCGTGGCCGCCCGCCCGCGAGTGAGCGCCGTACGGGGTTCCTCCCCGCGGATGAACCGGCGAAGACCGAGAGCGAGCCGCCGGTGTCGAGCGTCGTGACCGCCCGGAGCGCCGTCAGGCAGCACCCGGCGCCGGACGTCAGTAAACCGTCCGCCGCCCGGGCGGCAGCAGCTCGGAGACGACGAAGGCGACCACGGCCGCCAGGATCACCACGGGCATCATGGCGGAACTGCCGAGCAGCAGGACCACGAGCACCACGCTGCTCACCGGCAGGCGCATGACGGTGGCGGACGCCGCCGCCATGCCCGCCGCCATCGCCGGTGCGACCCCCAGGCCCGGCAGGGGCGCCAGGAGCACGCCCGCCGCGGCTCCCAGGAAGAGCGCCGGGAACACCGGGCCGCCGCGCAGGCTGCCCAGGCAGAGCGCGTACGCGGCTCCCTTGAACAGCAGCACGGCGATGAGCGCGCCCACCCCCCAGGCATGCGGGTCGGCAGCCAGCCCGGCCAGTGTCGCCTGCCCTGACGAGGCCACCTCGACGGGGTCGCGGCCGGTGGCCAGCCCGTACACGGCGGCGCACGCCCCGGCGGCGAGGGCGCACAGAACGGTCCGTCCGAGGGGCCGCGCCGTGACGTAGCCGCTCAGCCCCCGCGCCCCGACCAGCATGGGGTGCAGGACGGCGGCGATCACCACGGCGATGAGCACGGCCCAGGCCACGTCCGGCGCGTCCAGGCGGGGGAGCGGTGCCGACAGGGGCAGGGACAGCTCGCCCGTGCCCAGGCCCGTCCAGCGGCCGAGCCCGGTGAACACCAGGGACCCGATCCCGCTGGACAGCAGGGCGGGCAGCATGACCGCGAACAGCTGGGGCCCGCCCACGCCCGCGACCTCGATCAGCAGCACGGCCGCGATCAGCGGGTTGCCGAAGATCGCGGCGATGGCCGCCGCCGCCCCGGCCGCGCCCAGGAGCGCGTTGCTCTGCGGGGTCGCCGGTGTCTGCGCGAGGTTCCGGAACAGCAGCGCCAGACCGCCACCCAGGGCGATGAGCGGAGCCTCCGGTCCCAGTACGGCACCGAGCGGCAGGCTGGCCACCGCCGCGAGCAGGACGCCGGGCAGCGCGGCCGACGAGGCGCCGCTCGTGTTCAGTCCGGCCGCGGGAACGTGGCCGCCCGCCCCGCGCAGGTGCGTGACGATCAGGCCGACCGCGATTCCGGCGATGAGCAGCAGGGGGAGCGGCCACCACCAGGGCGCGGCGTCCCAGCCCAGTGCCTCGGGGAAGTCCGCCCACAGCAGGCCCTCCAGCTCGTGCAGCCCGACGAGGAGCCAGAAGGCGGCGAGGGACACCGGGATGCCGATGAGGGCGCAGAACACGAGCGTCTGCAGGTACCCGGGACTGCGGAGGAGGTGCCGCAGGAGCTCCGCCTCCTGCGGCCCGGGCCCGTCCACGGGGCGGCCGGTCTTCCCGCCGCCGGGCGGTTCGGTCCCGCCGCCGGGCGGGTCGGATCGGGGGCGCGGCTCCGTCATGGGGCACTTCCTTTCCGCTTGCTCGATGATCCACCTGCGCGACGCGCTCCGCCGCCGGAAGGGTCCGTAGGGCCGGCCGGTGCACCGCCGGGATCACAGGTCGTTGTCCGGCCCCGGATCGGCCGTTCCGCGCCTCCGCATCCCGATCCTGACCGCCCCGAACAGGACCTTGGCGATCACTCCGACCACGAACAGGTCGGCGATCATCTGCACCGTGGTCAGCGCGCGGGCGGTCTCCGTGGTGGGTGCGATGTCCCCGAAACCGACGGTCGCGAACACCGTGACGGTGAAGTACAGCGCGTCCGTCCGGTTCATGGACTCGGTGAACGACTGCGGTACCTCCTGCGCCAGCAGGAAGTACGACGCGGCGAAGAGCACGAGGAACAGCGGCACCGCGGTGGCCAGCGCCTCCAGCGCGCGCAGCCGCGGATACGGCGCACGGGCGATGGCGGTGGCCTGCCAGGCCACCAGACCCCCGAAGACGACCAGGCCGAGCGTCAGCAGCGTGACGGTGGAAACGGTGAACCCGCTGTCCAGGGGGACCAGGTAGTACAGGCCGGTGAGCAGGACGATCGAGGCCGTCGAGCGGAGCAGGTGGCCCAACAGCACGCGGGTGCGCAGCCTGGTCGTCCGGCCGGCGCGGTTCCGCCGCCCTGATGCATCGCGGTCCATGCCATCAGGAGACGGGCGCGGAGCGCATCCCGCGACCGGAGCGCGCCCCGGGGCCCGACCGGTGGGCGCCCCGGGGCCCGACCGGTGGGCGCCCGGAGCGCGACCGGTGGACGGTGGAGCGCGACCGGTGGACGGTGGAGCGCTCCCGTGCCCGGCGGGACGGGGACCGGCGCCACCTCAGCCTTCCGCGGCGTCTGCGGCCTCCGGGTACCCGCTCTCGGGCGCCGTCCAGACGAGCGGATACCGCTCGCCGCCGGTCCGCTCGACCCACAGGAGCCGGTCGCGCACGACACCGCGGCGGCTCTCGGGAGCCCGTTGCGCCAGCGCGAGCAGCAGGTCGCGCATCCGGCGCAGGGTCATGGGGGAACCCGCCGCGGCGTAGGCGACGTCGTCGACGGCCGTCCGGACGAACTGCTCCCAGCCGGGCACCGGAACCGTCACCCTCAACCGGCCGGCGTCGTCGTGGAAGCGCCCGATGTCGAGGTCGTGTCCGGCCAGGCGGGTCAGCAGGTCCGCCAGGCGGTCCAAGGCCTCCACCGCCGTCGCCGGATCGTTGACGGCCGGGGAGAGGGCCCGCAGCGCGATGTCGGCGAGGAGTCTGAACGGGAGTTCCGGATCCTGGTCGAAGGTGCGCTCCACGCCGGTCAGCAGGGCGTCGCGCAGCCGCTCCTCGGAGAGCCCGCCGGGTGTCACCCGGGCGAGTTCCGTGCCCCGGGACAGCGTCGCGCCGGGGACGACCCGGAACGCGATCGTGCAGTCCCGCTCCCGCGCCGCCCCGATCAGCGCCGGGACGTCGAACTGCTGCAGCACGGCGGCCGGTCCCGACCAGCGCACCCGGGTGGCCCCGGCCGCCGCCGGCTGCGGGCGCTCGACGGTTCCGGCGGGGTCGTACGGCTCGGCGTACAGCACGTCGAACAGCTGGTGCGCGCGGGTGGTGATCGCGGTCAGGGCGTGGCCGAGCTGGATCGAGTCGAACGCCTTCATCTGCAGCGTCCGCATGAACGCGATGGCGACCAGCGCGAGCACCATGGCGGTTACGGGGACGAAGGACGAGACGCGCGGGCCCACGCCGATCGCGAGCGCGGAGGTGACGCAGAAGACGAACACCCCGACCGTGAAGGCGAACGCGCGCCAGACGATGGGCTCGTCCCGGAACAGCCCGAGGCGCGGTGTGAAGGTGCTCGCGGAGAACTGCACGACCAGGAACAGCATCGAATAGATGATGCTCACCAGACTGATGACGCCGAAGCCGATCGTGAACAGCAGCGACACGACCCGTCCGGCTTCCACCTGGGGCCCCACCGCGACCATGGGCGCCACCAGCCCCAGCGCCAGTCCGGCGGCCGCGCAGACGAGCTGCGACAGGCCCCTGCGCATCGCGCGCGTCGGCCGGTGGAACGCCGATCCGCGGGGTCGCCGCAGCCGTGGCCCGGGAGGGGCGGAGCCGTCAGCCGAACGGGACATCCAGCCTCCTCCGTGATCGCTCCGCGTGGTCGCGGTCGACTCGCCGTGCGGCGTACGCCCGTCAGCGCCGGACCACCGTGCCCGGGCAAGGGCGCCGCGCGTTCATTCGACGCGGGCCGCGGCCGGACGGCATCTCCGGTTGCGCCGGTCGGGTGTGCTCGTCGAGTGCGTCCCGCCGACGCGTGCGGTCATCCGGCGCGTGCAGGCGGCGCCCCGGTGGTTCACTGGGGTCATGCCGCTCGACGCCTACGGGGTGCTCTCAGGGACGCTGCACCGCCATTTCCGGGACCGGCCCGACGCCCAGGGGCGCTGGTTCCACGTGAACCTCGAGGTCGACGCGCCCGCGGGGAGGTACCGGTGCGCCGTCGACGTGGACAGCGCCCAGTCCGCGACCGGGGTCCAGTGGAAGGTGCTCACCCTGGCCCCTTCGGTGCTCGAACCCGTGCCCGCCCTCGCCCCCGGCTACCACGACCTCTCCCCGTCCCGCGGCTCGGGAGCCCTGGACCACCTTCGGCACCCGGCCCTCGTGGACCGGCCCGGCTGCCTCTTCGCGCGCCGCCCGCCGGACTGGCTGCGGCGGTTCCTCGACCGCCTGAACCCGCCCCGGCCGTGGGTCTCCGGTTCCCACCTCGACGCGGCCGCCGCGCTGGAGCCCCTGCTCGTGCCCGGCCGGCCGGTCCTGGTCTTCGGGGAGCCCTTCGACCAGGGGCTCGGCATCCACAACATCCACCGGAACCAGGGCGACCCGTACGGCAGCAGGTGGTGGGCGGAGAACGCCGTCTGGCAGGACGGTGCCACCCTGACCCGCCGCCCGGACGGGTGGTACGACGTCTTCCTGAACAAGTTCTCCAGTCAGGCGGACCGCACGGACGACGACGGGCACCCGGCCTGACCGGCCGTGCTCACTCCGGCATCGTGACGCCCCGGCCCCGTACCGTTCCGGGGAGGACCCCACCCCGGAGGCAGCCGTGACCGTCGACCAGCCCGCGCCGCCGGAGAGGGACGTCCACGTCAACGGCGTCGTCCTCGCCACCCAGGCCTTCGGAGACCCGGGCGGGCCCGCGATCCTGCTGATCGGCGGCGCCGAAGCATCCATGGACTGGTGGGACGAGGAGTTCACGGCCCGCCTGGCTGCAGCCGGCCGCCGCGTCATCCGGTACGACACCCGCGACACGGGCCGGTCGACGACCTTCCCGGTGGGCGCGCCGACCTACGCCCCGGAGGACCTCGTCGCGGACGCCGTGGGCGTCCTCGACGCCTACGGGATCCCCGCGGCCCACATCGTCGGCGTCTCCATGGGCGGCGCACTCGCCCAGCACCTGGCCGTCCACCACCCCGGCCGGGTCCGCACGCTCACCCTGATGTCCACCAGCCCCGACGGGCCCGGCGGACCCGGGAGGCCGGGGCTGCCGCCGACGAGCGAGGCGCTGCGTCGTGCGCTGGCGGAACCCGCCCCCGCACCCGACTGGACCGACCGCGACGCAGTCGTCGCGTACTTCCTCGCCGCCGAGCACACGTTCGCCGGCACCATCCCCGTAGACGAGGACCGGCTGCGCCGCACCGCCGGCCGCGCGTTCGACCGCAGCCCGGTCCCGGCGGCCGCCGCCAACCACTGGAGGGTCGAAGGCGGGGCCCCGGTCCGTGACCGGCTCGGGGAGATCACCGCCCCCACCCTGGTCCTGCACGGAACCGCCGACCCGCTCTTCCCTTACGGCCACGCGGAGGCGCTCGCGCGCGAGATCCCCGGCGCCGTACTGGTCCCACTGCCCGGCATGGGGCACCAGATGCCTCCGCCACCGACCTGGGACACGGTCGTCCCGGCGATCACGCGGCACACCGCCGAGGCGGGGGAGCGGTCGGGCCGGTGATGCCCGGGGGAGATGCCTGGGCTCGGTAGAGGGAACGGGCGCGGGCCTCGTCGACGGGGTCCTCCGCGGGCGTGGGCAGGTAGTACGCGACCTGCCACGCCTGGACCCGCTCGGCCTGCCGGTTGGTGGTGGTGACCCACGGCGGATAGACCCGGAAGCCCCGCTTCCCGCCGACGCCGCCGACGGAGACGACGCCCTCGCGGCACAGGGCGTCCACGGGAAAGACGAAGTGCCCGACGTGCTCCTCGCCGCGGGTGGCGACGATCACGAGGTCGACGGGGTCCGTGTCGGCGAAGGGCCGGATCGGACCCTCCCGGGACCTCTGCCACACCGTGACGAACCGGCCGACCTTCCGCGGAGTGGAACGGGCGGCCCGGAACCGGACGGCCAGGCCGTCCACGGTGAACGCGTGGGCCGCGTAATCGGCGCTCTCGGCTTCGGGGACGGGCTGCGAACAGGCGAAGCCGCACGGGTCGTAGACGCGTGACTTCACGATGCCGAGGTCCTCGTGCACCGGGGTGCCGGCGGACCAGGGGGCCGGGCCGGACGGGCGGGGGCGCGTGCTCATCCGGCCACGATGCCACGCGGCTCCGACAACGGGTCCCGAGTCCGATCGCGGGCCCGGCCTCGGGCCCGCTGTCGGGGTCGGGAGTGCGTCCGGTCCCGGGCCCGGCCGGGGGGCCGGGTCAGCGGGCCGGGTAGTCCGTGTACCCGCGGGCGTCGCCGCCGAAGAACGTGGCCGGGTCCGGGGTGTTGTAGGGGCCCTCGGTGCGCAGCCGGTCCGGGAGGTCCGGGTTGGCGAGGAAGAGGGCGCCGAAGGCGACCAGGTCGGCGGTGCCGTCCTCGACGAGGGCGAGGGCGCGGTGGTCCGTCGGGCCCTCGGTCGCGGGGTTCAGCACGAGCGGGCCGCTGAACTGCTTGCGCAGCGCGAGCGTCGTCTCGCGGGCGTCGGGCCCGTGCTCCATGACGTGCAGGTAGGCCAGGCCGAGCCCGTCGATCTCCTGGACCAGCGCCTCGTACGCGGGCTGCGGGTCGGGCTCGGAGATGCTGTTGAACGGGTTTCCGGGGGAGACGCGCAGGCCCGTGCGCTCGGCGCCGATCGCGGCGGCTACGGCCTTGACGGTCTCCACGGCGAAGCGGATCCGGTTCTCGACCGTGCCGCCCCACTCGTCGGTGCGCCGGTTGGAGCCCGGGGCCAGGAACTGGTGGATCAGGTAGCCGTTGGCCCCGTGCAGCTCGACCCCGTCGAAGCCGGCCTCGACCGCGTTGCGGGCGGCATCGGCGAAGTCGGCGATGGTCGCCCGCACCTCGGCCCCGGTCAGCTCGTGCGGCGTCACGAAGTCCTGCATGCCCTCCGCCGTGAACAGCTGGCCCTCGGGTGCGATCGCCGACGGAGCCACCGGGACCAGGCCGTCGGGCAGCAGCGAGGGGTGGCCTATCCGGCCCGCGTGCATCAGCTGGGCGAAGATCCGGCCGCCGGCGGCGTGCACCGAGTCGGTGACCCCGCGCCAGGCCGCGACCTGCTCGGCACTGTGCAGACCGGGGGTGAACGGGTAACCCTGTCCGACCACGGAGGGCTGGATGCCCTCGGTGATGACCAGCCCGGCGGAAGCGCGCTGGGTGTAGTACTCGGCGACGAGGCCGGTCGCGATGCCGCCCTCGCCGGCACGGCTGCGGGTCATGGGGGCCAGGGCGATCCGGTTGGGAAGGACGCCACCGGCGATGCGCACGGGTTCGAATGCGGTGGTCATATCTGCCTCACAGGGTGGGTTGGCCGAATTAGTTGGTCGGCCAATCTTTGGCCGCGAGAAGGAGCGTACCTCATTACTTGGCCGACCAAGGTAAAATCTGTGGAGCGGGTAGAGTCCAGACACGGACGTCAGGCGCGTGCCCCCGGCCCGCCGCCCGGATCCGCGGGAATCCGTCCGACCCGTCCCGCCGGACCGACGAAGGAGGAGCGCAGCCATGACCGCGGATGCCGCTCGCGAACCGCGCACCACCCCGGAGTGCGCGGCGCCGCCCAGCGCCGTGCTGGACGGGCCGGTGAGCCACGCGATCAGCCGGGTGGCGCGACTCCACCGCATCGCGGCCGGCCGGGTCCTGCGGGACCTGGGACTGCACCCGGGGCAGGAGTTCCTCATGATGCAGCTCTGGGACAGCGGCGCCGTGCGGCAGTCCGAGCTGATCAAGGCGGTCGGCCTCGACCCCTCCACAGTGACCAAGATGCTCCAGCGCCTCGAACACTCCGGTCACGTACGCCGCCGGCCCGACCCCTCGGACCGGCGTGCCTCGCTCGTCGAGGCGACCGACACCAGCTGCGGGCTCCTCGTCGAGGTCCGCAAGGCCTGGGGCGAACTCGAACGCCAGACCCTGGAGGGCCTGGACGAGTCCGAACGCGCCGAACTGGCCCGGCTCCTCGGCAAGGTGGAGGGCGCACTGTGCGCGGACGTCACCCGGGCCGGCGGCACGGAGTGCGACGGCGCGTACAAGGAGCCTGGCGTCATCTGACCCCCCGGCCGGTCCGTCGGCCGCCCACGGGCCGGCCGGCGCCCGCGCCCCGGCGGCGTACATCGGGTGGAGGACCGCGGGCCGGAGGCGGCAGCGGTACGCCCGGCTGAGACGGCCCAGGCCGCGGGCGGTCCGTACGCCGCCTCCGGGGCCGGCGGTCACTTCGTCGGCGGCCGGGTTGCCGTGCAGGCCCGGCGGCACCCGTACCGGGATCCGCACCCGAGCCACGGGCCCCGCCTCGGGGTCCGCGGCCGACAGACGAGCGCCGACCGGTGGCCTCCGTACGGTGCGTGGCGAAGGTCAGCCGGTACCCCCGTTCCCGCCGCCGGGCCGAACCGGCGCGGACCGCGCCGCGCCGGTTCGGGCCGCCGCCCTGCCCGGGCGCAGACGGTCCCACCGGCCCGCCGTCCCGCGGGATCGGCAGCGTCCGCGTACCTCGTCCGGGGCGCCGGCAGATCAGGGAACCTCCCCACAACGCCCGGCCCGGCGCCTCCTCGGCGAGCACCGGTCACCCGGAGGGCCACCCCGTCGTCCTCCACGGCCGCCGGGTCCAACCGCCCGGAGAGGTGGGAGACCCGGGCGGGCTCGAAGGCTGCGCCGCGTGAGGGGTCATGGTTGTCGCCCGATAGGCGCCCTGCGGGAGGCACCCGCCCGGGCGCCACGCTCCCGTCGAACCCCGCCACCGGCCGGGGCAACGCGGAGTGACACCGGTCACTTCGCGTGACGGTCGGGACATGTCTGCGGCACACGGGGGCAAACGAGTCAGATGCAAGATCACCGCGGGTAGGCCGCGGTGCGGAACCGGAGGTACAGCGCGTCGTGTCGGAGCAGAAGACGATTCACATCGCCGGAAAGTGGCGTTCAGCGGTCTCAGGAGCGACGAGGGAAGTCCTCGACCCCGTCGACGCCACCGTGCTCGCCGTGGTCGCCGAGGGCGCCACCGCGGACACCGACGCGGCGGTCAGTGCCGCGCGCGCCGCCTTCGACGGCGGCGAATGGCCCGCCACCCCCGTCGCGGAGCGGGCCGAGCTGCTGCGCCGCACCGCCGACCTCCTCCAGCGCGACCGCGAGCGCATCGGACTGCTGGAGAGCCGGGACGCGGGCAAGACCCTCGAAGAGGGCCGCGTCGACGTGGACTGCGTCAGCGCCGCCTTCCGCTACTTCGCCGACCTCGTCACCGGCGAGAGCGCCGGTCGCGTGGTCGACGCCGGCTCCCCGGACATCCACAGCGTGGTCGTCCACGAGCCCGTCGGCGTGTGCGCCCTCATCACCCCGTGGAACTACCCACTGCTCCAGGCCAGCTGGAAGATCGCCCCGGCCCTCGCCGCGGGCAACACCTTCGTGGTCAAGCCGAGCGAGATCACCCCGCTGACCACGGCCGCGCTGATCGGGCTGCTCGTGGAGGCCGGCCTTCCCGCAGGCGTCGCGAACCTGGTCACCGGCCCCGGCGACCCGGTCGGCGCCCGCCTCGCCGCCCACCCCGACGTCGACCTCGTCTCCTTCACCGGCGGCCTCACCAGCGGTACGAAGGTGATGCGCGCGGCCGCCGACTCCGTCAAGAAGGTGGCCCTCGAACTCGGCGGGAAGAACCCCAACGTCGTCTTCGCCGACGCCTGCGCCACCGAGGAGGGCTTCGACACCGCCGTCGACCAGGCCCTGAACGCGGCGTTCATCCACAGCGGCCAGGTCTGCTCGGCGGGATCCCGGCTCATCGTCGAGGAATCCCTGCGCGAACGCTTCGTCGCCGAACTCGCCCGGCGCGCCGACCTGATCCGGCTCGGCCGCGGTACCGACCCGGGCGTCGAGTGCGGCCCGCTGGTCTCCGCCGGCCAGCTCGCGCGGACCGAGGAGTACGTGGCATCCGCCCTCTCCGAGGGAGCCGTGCTGCGCGCCGGCGGCGAACGCCCCGACGGTCCCGGCTACTTCTACCGGCCGACCGTCCTCGACGGCTGCCACCGTCTGATGCGCGTCGTACGGGAAGAGGTCTTCGGGCCGGTCCTGACCGTCGAGACCTTCCGCACCGAGGACGAGGCCGTCGCACTCGCCAACGACACCGAGTACGGGCTCGCCGGCGCGGTGTGGACGGCCGACCAGGGCCGGGCCCGCCGCGTCGCCGGCCGGCTGCGCCACGGCACCGTCTGGATCAACGACTTCCACCCCTACCTGCCGCAGGCCGAGTGGGGCGGCTTCGGGAAGTCCGGCACCGGCCGCGAACTCGGCCCGACGGGCCTGGCCGAGTACCGCGAGGCCAAGCACGTGTACCAGAACCTCGCTCCGCGCCCCGTGCGCTGGTTCGCGGGCTGACGGGAGAGGACCCACATGACCACGGAAACGCACACCCCCACCACGACCGCGGCGCACCGCGACGGCGGGACCGAGCAGGAGTACGACTACGTCGTCGTCGGCGGCGGAACCGCAGGCTCGGTGATCGCCTCCCGCCTCACCGAGGACCCCGACGTCACGGTCGCCGTCATCGAGGGCGGTCCCAGCGACGTCGACCGCCCCGACGTGCTGACGCTGCGCCGCTGGATGGGCCTGCTCGGCGGCGAGCTGGACTACGACTACCCCACCACCGAGCAGCCGCGCGGCAACTCCAACATCCGGCACAGCCGGGCCCGCGTGCTCGGCGGGTGCTCCTCGCACAACACCCTCATCGCGTTCAAGCCGCTGCCCTCCGACTGGGACGAGTGGTCCGCGGCGGGTGCCGAGGGATGGCACGCGGCCGCCATGGACCCCTACTTCGACCGGCTCCTGAACAACGTCGTTCCCGTCGGCGAGGACGACCGCAACGCCATCGCCCGCGACTTCGTGGACGCGGCGCAGACGGCGCTCGGAGTGCCGCTCGTCGAGGGCTTCAACCGCAAGCCCTTCCACGAGGGCGCCGGATTCTTCGACCTCGCCTACCACCCCGAGACCAACAAGCGTTCCTCCGCGTCGGTGGCGTACCTCCACCCGGTGATGGACGCCCGGCCGAACCTGCGGTTGCTGCTGGAGACCTGGGCGTACCGCCTGGAGCTGGACGGAACCCGGGCGCGCGGCGTGCGCGTACGGGCCGCGGACGGAACGGAGTCGCTGATCAGCGCCCGCCGCGAGGTGCTGGTGTGCGCCGGCGCCGTCGACACGCCGCGCCTGCTGCTGCACTCCGGCATCGGACCGCGCGGAGCGCTGGAGGCCCTGGGCATACCCGTCGTCCACGACCTGCCCGGTGTGGGGGAGAACCTCCTCGACCACCCCGAGTCGGTCATCGTCTGGGAGACCGACGGCCCCATCCCGGAGAACTCGGCGATGGACAGCGACGCGGGACTGTTCGTCCGCCGCGACCCCGAATCGCCGGGCCCCGACCTGATGTTCCACTTCTACCAGATCCCCTTCACGGACAACCCGGAGCGCCTGGGCTACGAACGCCCCGCCCACGGAGTCTCGTTGACCCCGAACATCCCCAAGCCCCGCAGCCGCGGCCGCCTCTACCTGACGAGCCCGGACCCCGAGGTCAAGCCGGCCCTGGACTTCCGCTACTTCACGGACGAGGACGACTACGACGGCCGCACCCTGGTCGACGGCATCAAACTGGCCCGGAAGATCGCCGCCGCCGAGCCCCTCGCGGGCTGGCTCAAGCGGGAGGTCTGCCCCGGACCGGACATCACCAGCGACGAGGCCCTGAGCACGTACGCCCGCTCCGTCGCGCACACCGTCTACCACCCGGCGGGCACCTGCAAGATGGGCGCCGCCGACGACGACACCGCCGTCGTGGGACCCGACCTGAAGGTCCGCGGCCTCGACGGCATCCGGATCGCGGACGCCTCGGTCTTCCCGACGATGCCCGCGGTCAACCCGATGATCGGAGTTCTCATGGTCGGCGAGAAGGCCGCCGAGCTGCTGGGGGGCGAGACCCGGTGAACGCCATGACCCACGGCCCGGCCGCGCCCGACGCCGCCGACATCCCCGTCTTCTCCGTGAGCGGCCTCTGGAAGGTCTTCGGCCCCAAGGCCGCGGCCGCGAAGGTCCCCGGCTCGGAGCACGCCGAGCTGCCCCCGGCCGAACTCCGCGAAGCCACCGGCTGCACCGCGGCCGTCCGCGACGTGAGCTTCGACGTCCGCAAGGGCGAGGTCTTCGTCGTGATGGGCCTCTCCGGCTCCGGCAAGTCCACCCTGGTGCGCTGCCTGACCCGGCTGATCGAGCCCACCGCCGGGACGCTCTCCATCGACGGCGAGGACGTCCTCGCCATGGACGCGGCCCGGCTCCGCGAGCTGCGCCGCCACCGTGCGGCCATGGTCTTCCAGCACTTCGGCCTGCTGCCGCACCGCACCGTCCTCGACAACGTCGCCTACGGCCTGGAGATCCAGGGCGTGGGCCGGGCCGAACGCCGCGCCAAGGCCGCCGAGATGGTCGCCAAGGTCGGTCTCGACGGCCTGGAGGACCGCCGCCCCGGACAGCTCTCCGGCGGACAGCAGCAGCGCGTCGGACTCGCCCGCGCCCTTGCCGCTGACCCCGAAGTCCTGCTGTTCGACGAGCCGTTCAGCGCACTGGACCCGCTCATCCGGCGCGAGATGCAGGACGAGGTCGCCCGGCTGCACCACGACGAGGGCCGCACCATGGTCTTCATCACCCACGACCTCGCCGAGGCGCTGCGCCTCGGTGACCGGATCGCGCTGATGCGCGACGGCCGCATCGTGCAGCTCGGCACCCCCGAGGAGATCGTGGGCTCGCCCGCCGACGACTACGTACGGGAGTTCGTCCGCGACGTGCCACGCGAGCAGGTCCTCACCGTACGCAGCGCCATGCGCCCCGCGGCGGCCGGGGAGGCCGACCGGGGCCCGGCGCTCGCCCCCGCCACGACGGTGGTCGAGGCCATCGAGGCGGTCGCCCGCAGCGGCGGCCCCGCCCGGGTCGTCGACCGCGGCCGGTGCCTCGGCATCGTCGACGACGCCGCGCTCCTCGCGGTGGTGGCCGGCCTCCCCGCCCCGGCCGCCCGGGGGGTGGCCGCGTGACGCGCCGACCCGCCTGCGCGCCCCCCGTCCCCGGCACGGGCAGGTGGTGCGCGTGACCGCCGCCACCCCCTCCGTGCGCGACCCCCGCGACCCGCGCGACGCAGAACGGCCCCAGGCCACCGGCACCGGCCGCGTCCGCCCGGGCGCCCACGGCGACGGCTCGGCCACCGTCGGCCGCCGCGATCCCCGGGAGACCGGCGACACCCGCGACACCCGGACCGACGGCCGCGGGGCGACCCACCGCCCCACCGCATCCGGCAGGCCTCCGGCCCCCCGCCTCACCGGCCTGTTCAGCCACCACACCGTCCGCAAGCTCCTGCCGCTCGCCGTCGCCGCGGCGCTCCTGATCCCGCTCGCCCTCGCCTTCCCCGGTGCCGGCAGCTGGCCCGCCCGGCTCGCCGTCGACCTGTCCGGCCCGCTCGGCCGGGCGGGCGACTGGATCATCGACCACCGGGACAGCCACCCGCTGTTCCTGTACTTCTTCGGGCACGTCAGCAACGCCGTCGTGATCTGCGTCCGCGCCGTCTACACGGTGCTGCTCGCCGCCGGCTGGCTCGGCGTCACCGCCTTCGCCGGCCTGGTCGCCTGGCGCCTCGCCGGAATCCGGCTCGCCCTGACCTGCGTCGCCGCGTTCGCCGCCTGCGGACTGCTCGGCATGTGGGTACCCACCATGCAGACCCTCGCCCTGATGGCCGTCGCCGTCACCGCGGCCGTCGCCGTCGGCGCCCTGCTCGGCCTCGCCGCCGGACTGTCCCCGCGCACCGACCGCGCCCTGCGCCCCGTACTCGACACCATGCAGGTCCTGCCCGCCTTCGCGTACCTGCTGCCGATGGTCCTGGTCTTCGGCATCGGCGTGCCGGCCGCCGTCCTCGCCACCGTCGTCTACGCGGCTCCGCCGATGGCCCGACTCACCGCGCTCGGCCTGCGCGACGCCGACGCGGGCGTCCTGGAGGCGTCCGCCTCGCTCGGCGCGACCGGACGCCAGCGACTGTTCAGCGCGCGGCTCCCGCTCGCCCGACGACAGCTCCTGCTCGGCGTGAACCAGGCGATCATGACCGGCCTGTCCATGGCCGTCATCGCCTCCGTGATCGGCGCCGGCGGCCTCGGTGACCGCGTGTACCAGGCCCTCGCCTCCGTGGACGTGGGCGCGGCCCTCGCCGCCGGCATCCCGATCGTGCTGCTGGCCGTCGTCCTCGACCGCACCGCCGACGCGGCCGGCACCCGGCTCGGCGCCACCCCCGACCCCGCCCGAGAGAAGCACCTGCTGCGCCGCGTGTTCGGCGGCTGGTACGGGCGCCTGCTGACCGTGCTGGCGGCCGTCGCCGCCTCCGTCGCGGGCCGCATCGCGGACACCACCCTGTGGCCCGAGTCCTGGACCGTCCCCATCGCCGAGCCCGTCAACCGGGCCGTCGCCTGGATGACCGCCCACCTGTACTCCGGAGTACCGGTCGTCGGCGGCACCGCCGACTGGTCGGCCCGCTTCACCGGCTGGGTCCTCGACCCGCTGCGCACCGCGCTCCAGGCCGCCCCCTGGTGGTCCCTGCTGCTCCTCGCCGGAGCCGTCGCCCTCCTCGTGGGCACCTGGCGGACCGCGCTCACCGCGGTCCTCGCCCTCGCGGCCATCGGCGTCCTCGGCGTCTGGGAACCCTCCCTCGACACCCTCTCGCAGGTCCTGGCCGCCGTCGCCGTCACCCTGGTCCTCGGCTTCGCCATCGCCGTCGGCGCCGCCCGCAGCGCCCGCGCCCAGCGGCTGCTTCGCCCGGTGCTCGACGTGTGCCAGACCATGCCGCAGTTCGTCTACCTCATCCCCGTCGTCGCCCTGTTCGGCGTCGGCCGCGCCCCGGCCGCGGCCGCGGCCGTCGTGTACGCACTGCCCGCGGTGGTCCGCATCACCACGCAGGGCCTCGGCGAGGTGAACCCGGCCGCCATGGAAGCGGCCCGCTCCCTCGGCGCCACCCGCTCGCAGCAGCTGTGGCAGGTCCAACTCCCGCTGGCCCGACCGGCGCTGCTCCTCGCCGTCAACCAGGCCGTCGTCCTGGTCCTCGCCGTCGTCATCATCGGCGGCCTGGTCGGCGGTGGCGCCCTCGGCTACGACGTCGTCCTCGGCCTCGCCCAGGGGGACCTGGCCACCGGCCTGGTGGCCGGCGCCGCGATCGTCTGCCTCGGCCTGCTGCTCGACCGCGTCACCCAGCCCGCGAAGGAGGCCTGACATGCCCGCCCCATCACCGCGCACCACCCGGCGCCGCCGTCTCGCCGCCGTACTCGCCGCCACGACCGGACTCGCCGTCCTCAGCGGCTGCGGCGCCGCCGACATGACCCGCCAGTCCTCCCCGTACGCCGCCGCCCAGGGCGCCAAGACCGTCACGCTCTCCGTGCAGTCCTGGGTCGGCGCCCAGGCGAACACCGCCGTGGCCTCCTACCTGCTCGAACACGAGCTGGGCTACCGCGTCGACACCGTCCAGGTGGACGAGGTGCCCGCCTGGGACGCCCTCAGCCAGGGGCGCGTCGACGCGATCCTGGAGGACTGGGGCCACCCCGAGCAGGAGGACCGGTACGTCAAGGGGAAGAAGACCATCACCCCCGGCGGAGACCTCGGCGTGACCGGCCACATCGGCTGGTTCGTGCCGACGTACTTCGCCGAGGAGCACCCCGACGTCACCGACTGGAAGAACCTCGACAAGTACGCCGATCAGCTGCGCACCCCCGAGAGCCGCGGCAAGGGCCAGCTGATGGACGGCTCCCCGTCGTACGTCACGAACGACAAGGCCCTGGTGAAGAACCTCGGCCTGGACTACGAGGTCGTCTTCGCCGGTTCCGAGGCCGCCCAGATCACCCAGATCAAGCAGTTCGCCAAGGAGCGCAAGCCGTTCCTCACCTACTGGTACACGCCGCAGTGGCTGTTCGAGCGCGTCCCGATGACCGAGGTGAAGCTGCCCGAGTACAAGGAAGGCTGCGACGCCGATCCGGAGAAGGTCGCCTGCGCCTACCCGCACACCCCACTGCAGAAGTACCTGAACACGCGCTTCTCGGAGTCGGGCGGGAAGGCCGCCGCGTTCCTGAAGAGGTTCCACTGGGGCGTGGAGGAGCAGAACGAGGTGTCCCTCATGATCGCCGAGGAGAAGCTGCCGCCGGAGCAGGCGGCGAAGAAGTGGGTGGAGAGCAACCGTGAGGTGTGGGAGCCGTGGGTCCGCTGACCCCCCTCCCGGGCCGGAACCGCCCCCGGCCCCTGCCGGGCACGGACCGAGGCCCCCGCACCCTGATCGGGTGCGGGGGCCTCGGCCTGTGGGAGAAGGGGGTCACTCAGCGGAGACCTTGAGCAGCTTGTTGGGGGTGCCGCTGCTCGGGTTGGTGATCTTCCCGGCGGTCGCGCCGGAGGTCAGGGCCCCGGCGACCTCGGCCGGCGACGCACCCTTGTGCCCGGCCAGGTAGAGCGCCGCCGCCCCGACGACGTGCGGGGTCGCCATCGAGGTACCGGAGATGGTCTTGGTGCCGGTGTCGCTGTCGTTCCAGGTGGAGGTGATGTCCGAGCCCGGGGCGTACAGGTCGACGATCGAACCGAAGTTGGAGAACGAGGACTGCGAGTCGTCAGCGGCGCTCGACGCCACCGTCACCGCCTCCGGAACCCTCGAGGGCGAACCCTGGCCGGCGTCGGAGGACTCATTGCCCGCCGCGACGCCGAAGGTGACACCGGCGGCTATCGCCCGGCGCACCGCCTCGTCGAGCGCCTCGTCGGCGCCCCCGCCGAGGCTCATGTTGGCCACCGAGGGACCACTGTGGTGCTGCGTGACCCAGTCGATGCCGGCCACGACCTGCTCGGTGCTGCCCGACCCGTTGTCGTCCAGCACCCGGACGGCGACGATCCTGGCCTTCTTGGCGACACCGTGGGACGTGCCCGCGATGGTTCCGGCGACGTGCGTGCCGTGGCCGTTGCCGTCGTCGGCGATCTCGTCGTTGTCGATGGCGTCGAAGCCGTGCTCGGCCCGGCCGCCGAAGTCCTTGTGGCTGATCCGCACGCCGGTGTCGATGACGTACGCGGTGACGCCCTCACCACCCGCGTCGGGGTAGCCGTACTTCTTGTCCGCTGCGGTCTCTTCCTGGTCGATGCGGTCCAGGCCCCACGAAGGAGGGTTCTCCTGCGTGGCGTTGATGGTGAACCTCTTGTTCTGGACGACCTTGTCCACGGTCGGGTCGGCGGCCAGACGCTTGGCGTCCGTCTCCGAAAGCCCCGATGCGGAGAAGCCGTTGATGGCAGATGCGTATTCGCGCTGCACCTCGCCACCGTACTTCTTGGCAAGTGCCTTCTTGTCGGCCGACTTGTCGAGGATGACGATGTAACTGCCGCTCAGGGCACCGGGTGCGCCCAGTCCGTAGACCGTTCCCTCAGCCGGAGTCGCAGCGCCGGCCAGGGGGGAGAGCAACAAGGTCACGCCGGCTGCCGTCGCCGCTCCCGTGACGACTGCCAGGACCCGAACTCCGCGGGAACGGGTGCGTGCGTGCTTGTGAGTTGACATGTAGAGGGTTCTCCTCGTGTTTGACGTGTGGGGCGTCAAGCGTTGTCGCGCAAACCCTCCGGAGCCGAAAGATCTCCGGGAGTTGATCGAAACCATGGTCGATTCGCGGAGCTGATTCAAGGTCACTTCGGGCCTGGGGGATATTCAACAAGGTTTCTTAAAGGGAACTCCTCGCCCGCTCCTCGGAACGGTCACACTCTTCGAACCTTCTGCACGGGATGGCCACTTCTCGTGTGCGTTCGCGAATGCCCGTCCCCGCCGGGCGTGGGATCCTGGAACCCGGAGACCGTGAGTGGTGAGGCGGAGCCGGTATGGGCGCGAACACGGATACGGGCACCGCCACGGTGAACGGCGGCGGCGATGACACGGGAGCCCGCGGGCGCCCGTCGGCGCTCGCCCGGGCCGTGGCCGAGGTGCGCGCGGGGACCGGCGCCACAGCGGCCACGGCCCGCCGGGCCGTCCGGGTCACCCTCGCCGCCTGCGCCGGCTTCTACGTCTTCCTGTACGCGCTGGACCGCCCCGTGTCCGCCACGTACGCCCTGTTCGCCGCCGTCTCGCTCGCCGCGCTGTCCCGGATTCCGGGCACCGGCCGCCAGCGCGCCACCCAGCTCGTCCGGGTCCTGCCCGTGGCCTGCGCCCTGGTGACCGTCGGCACCTTCCTCGCCGTGCGCACCTGGTCCGCCGTGGCCGGCATGCTGGTCATCGGCTTCTGCCTGGCCTTCGCCTCGGCGGGCGGTCCGCGCCCCGCCGGCGCCGCCCCCGGGCTTCAGCTCCTCTACATCCTGCCGTGCTTCCCCCCGTACGTACCGGGCGACCTCGGCGAGCGGCTGGCGGGCACCGTCACGGGCATCGTGCTGCTGATCCTGGCCGAGGCGTACGTCCTGCCCGACCCGCGCGTCCCCTCCTACCGGGACCGGGCCGCCGCCGCCGCCACGACCGCAGCCCGGTGCGCCTCCGCGCTGCGCGAGCCCCCGTACGCCCTGCCCGCGGTGCTCGCCGAGCGGGCCAGGACCACCGGCGAGGGCCTGCGACCGTCCCACGTACCGGAGGGGGAGCGCCCGGCCGGTCCCGGGGTGCACGAGCGGGCGCTGGCGCACACCGGCCTGGCCGCGCGGACCCTGCTGGTCCGCCTCCGGGCCCTGCCCGGCCCCCTCGCCGGCACCCGCCCGGACGCCACGGGCCTGGCCCTGCTCCACTCCGTGGAGCGCGCCGCCCGGGACACCGCCGCACTGCTCACGGACGGCCGTCCCGAGGCGGATGCCGGGCGGGCGGCGCGCGGGCTGGTGCACGACCGGGCCGACAACGCGCGCCTCCTGCCCCCCGCCCCGGCCGACCGGCGCCGCCAGGCCGCGCTGCTGGAGGTGGCGGACGTGGCGCTGGTGCTCGGCACGGCCGCGGACATCGCCGTCCGGGGGCGCGGCGCACTCCCGGAGGGCGATCCCGGCCGCTTCTGGTACGCCCGGCCGGGCACGCTCCGGCTGTGGTGGATCCGGCTGTCCGGGCACGCGGGACCCCGGTCCGTCCACTTCCAGAACGCCGTACGGATCAGCCTCGCGCTCGCCGCCGCCCGGACGGTGGCCGGGCTGGACTCCCTGCCGCACGGCTTCTGGGCGATGCTCGCCGTCCTCAGCCTGACCCGGACCACCGCCGTCCAGACCCGCGCCACCGTGCGCGCGGCCCTGATCGGGACCTGCCTGGGCGCCCTCGCCGCCGGGACCGTCCTCACCCTGGCCGGCGAGACGAGCCTGCCGTACGCGATCGCGCTGCCGCCCCTGATGCTCGTCGCCTTCTTCGTCGGCCCGGTGCGCGGCGTGGGCTGGGCGCAGGCGCTGTTCACGCTGGTCGTCGCGGTGGCGTTCGCGCAGCTGGCCCCCACCACCTGGCAGCTGGCCGAGTACCGGTTCCTGGACGTGCTCGTGGGCAGCGTCATCGGCCTCGTCTGTGGACTGCTCGCCTGGCCGCGGGGCGCCCACGACGAAGTGGGCCGGGCCGTGGCCCGGCTGCTGCGGGCCGCGGCGGCCGAGGTCACGACCACCACGCGCGCCGTCACCCCGGCGGGCGGCCGCCCCGCGGACGGGGCGGCGGGCCCGAACGCCGGCGGCCCGTTCGGCGGCGACGACCCGGACGTCCAGCACGCGCTGGTGTTGGCGGAGTCGGCTTACGCCCAGTACCAGGGCGAGGCGCAGCGCCATGCCGGACCGAGCCCGGACTGGCACAGCGCGCTGATGGTCGGGCACCACGTGCTGTGGGGCGCCCGGCGGGTGCTGGCCGCCGCGGAGGAGGGCTCGCCGCCCGACCCGCGGGCGTACGCCAGGGTGCGGGCGTACGGGGCCTGGGTGGCGGAGGGCATCGGTCGCGCCGCGGCCCGGTTCGACGTACCGAAGGACGCGCGGCCCCGCGCGGCCCCGGAGCCCGCCGCGGACGTGGGCGGGCGGCCGGGTGCGGGCGGGCCGCAGCCTTCGGACGCCACGCTCGACGCGCCCCCGCTGTTCTTCACGGCCGTGGCGTGGCTCGACTCGCTCACCGCGGACCTGGCCCGGATGGCGGCGGCCCACGCGATCGAGGCCCCGCTGCCCCCGCTGCCCGGCCGGGACGGGCCGCGGCCGGCGACCGGTCCGGCCGGAACCGCCGCCTGACGACGCGGACCGGGGCGGACCGAGGCGCGGGGGTCGGATGATCGGACTGTTATCGTCCGGGCATGCCTGAGCTGATCGCACCGACCCCACGCCTGCACGCTTCCTGGCTCGCCGCGCGCGAGGAGTGGGGGGACGATGCCCACATGGACGGAGCCGGCCTCGGCTCCGACGACGACGTGGACAGCCCCGAAGGCTTCGCGGCCTGGGTGGAGCGGCTGCGCTCGTACGGGGACCGGACGCTCCCGGTCGAGCAGGGGCGGGTCCACGCCACCTACTGGTGGATCGCCGAGGGCGACACCTACCTCGGCGCCATCGACCTGCGCCACTACCTGAACGGAATCCTTCTCGACGCGGGCGGTCACATCGGCTACAGCATCCGGCCCTCGGCACGCCGGCGCGGTCTGGCGACCTGGGCTCTGGCCCAAGTCCTGTACGAGGCGCGGCTGTTCGGCATCGACCGGGTCCTGCTGACCTGCGACCCGGGCAACAGCGCGTCGATGCGGACGATCGAGTCCAACGGCGGGGTCCTGGAGGACGTCCGGGAGACCCTGATCGGTCCCAAGCGCCGGTACTGGATCGACCTCTAGGCGATCCGCCGTCCCCGTGACAGCACCCCTCCCGGCCTGATGGGATGACCGGTGGGGCTCCGGGCGGAGCCCCCGCCGACCGTCCCGGCCCGCCGAGTGGAGGAATCGCGTATGCCCCAGAACCTGACCGTACGGGTGAAAGAACTGCTGGACGGCATGGGCCTGCAGGGGGCCGGCGCCGAACTGGACGCGGGCCGGGCGGTCACCCTCTCCGTCGGCGCGGGGAACCTGATCACGATCATGAGGATGGACGACACGCTGGTGCTCGGCGCGGCGCTCGCCGAACACGACGAGCAGACGCTGCTGCGAGCGGCTCCGGAGCTGCTGGAGATCATCGCGAGCGCCACCCCGCCCCCGGCCTTCGCCGCCGGCTCCCTCGTCCTGGAGACGGCGGGCCGGCCCTACCGCATCGGCGGCCACCTGGACCCGCAGACCGTCGGCTCCGCACAGGACGTGGCCGAAGCCCTCGGATTCCTCATCAACCTGCTGGACTACGCGAACACCACGACCGTCCGGAGCGCCGGCCGAACCCCGTGAGCGCCGCCCCCGTGCCGGGTCGTCGCGCACGCGCCTGGTGCACGGGAGGAACGGCCGATCCGTGAGCCGGGCCGGCCGGCCGCAGGCCCGGCGCGTCGTACCCCGGCGCCGTAGCGGAACGCCGGGCCGGGCGGGGTGCGGGCAAAGACACTGTCGAGGTGCCGGAGCGGGGTGATGGACATCCCGGGTGCACGAGACCCTCGAGTTCCCCGATCTGCTGCGGCTGATAGACGAGCGGTCCGCCGCCTTCCGCGCCGCGGTCGCCACCGCGCCCAGCCTCGACGCGCAGGTGCCCCCCTGTCCCGACTGGACCCTCTTCGATCTGGCGCGGCACCTGGGCGAGGGGCGCCGCGCTTGGGCCGCCACCGTGGCCGCGGGGCCCGCCGCCACGGGCAAGGCCGCACCCGAGGGCGCCCCGGAGGCGCCACGGGAACGCCCGGTACCGGTACCGGTGCCGGGGCCGGCACAGGCCCGGTCGCCGCCGGCGTCTGCGTCCACACCACGGCAGGTGAACTGGTCCTCTTCATGCACGACCGGATCCCGGCACGGTCCCTGCGCATCGCCGGAGACGCGGGGCTGATCGACCTGCTCCGGGCGTGGGAGCCGGAGGAGCGGCACCTGACGGTGCGGTCTCCTCCGCCCGGGACACCGCGCCCCGCACCGGTCCCGTCCCGTCCCGGCAGTCGGTAGCCGCCGGACCGATGAGTCCGGGCGCCCGGCGACGTCTACAGAGGTGACGGTTCTTCGCAGCGGGCGGAGGCCCATGTGACGAGCAGACGGGACACACGACATGAGCGAGCCGGCCAAGGGCCCTGCCAGCTACTTCCCCTCCATAGAGAAGAAGTACGGACGCCCGGTAGCGGAGTGGAAGGAGCTCATCCGCTCCTCGCCGCTGACCAGGCACATGGAGATCGTTTCCTGGCTCAAGACCGAGCACGGGCTCGGCCACGGCCACGCGAACGCCCTCGTCGCGCACACCCTCGCGGAGGACAGCGGCAGGTGACCGGGCGTCCCGCCCGAAGGGGCGAGGGGGGACCGGAACCGGGCGGTGCCGCGTTCCGACGGACGGGCGGGCGGCTCGCCGTCCTGGCTCCGGCGCCCCCATGGCGCTGACGGCACGGCGCCGCGCCGACCGAGGGGCCCGCACGCCCCGGTCAGGGGCCGAGCAGGTCGGCCACCGCGCGCGTCCACCGTTCCCCCGGGTGGGGGGCCGGGGAGGTGTCCGGCCGCGGGTACGGGCGCCCGGCTGCCGGCCCGGAGCGCGCCCCGTCGCCGCGGACGACGGGCTCGACGCGGACGGCGGGGGCGGCCGGTTCGGCGGGGTCCTGGGAACGAAAGCCGACGGCGGCCGCCGCCAAGGCGAGCGCGGACGCGGCGAGTAAGGCTGTCTTGTGGCGCACGGTCATCCCCACGGGGTCCGGTGGTCGTTCCTGTCCTGCACGTCCTGCACGTCCCGGGCACCCGTCCGCCCCCGAGCGGTGCTTCCGCCGGGACGGCAACGGCTCGACGAGTGGAGCGGTCCTCAGAGGGAAACGGTAGGCCATCAGGGCTCCGGAGCAATCGTTTCCGCAGGTGGGCGGCAGAATCCGGGGCAGGTTCGCCGCGCGGTGTCGGGCCGGTCCGGAGCGCTTCGTGCGGGGCACACGCGGCCGTGGGGCCCGCCGCTGCGGAACTCCCGCGTCCACCGGGGCAGTCGGCGGGCGCGCGGAGTGGGTACGGTCTGCTCATGCACAACAGAGGTCCGGAGCAGCACCAGCGGGGGCATGTGCTCCTGATCGCGGGGGACGCCGCCGTCCGTCGCCGCACCGTGCAGGTCGCGCCGAGCGCGAACCTGGCCGCGCTCGGCGTGGTACCCGCCTCGATGCTGCTCAACAGCGACGTCCCCAGCGACACCACGTACCTCGACGGCGCGCGGGACCCCAACACCGTGCTGATGCGCCTGCGCACGGCGGCGGCCACACCCGGCCCCCTGCTCGTGTACCTGTCCGGACGGCTCACGGTGGACCGCCGGGGCAACCGCCTGCACCTCGCCCTCGCGGGAACCACGGCCGGCACCGTCCGCTACACGGGCCTGCCCTGGGAGTGGCTCGGACTCGAACTGCGCGGCCGGCCGACCGGGTTGACCACCGTGCTGCTCGACCTCGCGGCGGACAAGGCCGCGTGGCCGCTGCTGCGGGAGTACGGCAGCCTGCCCGCGTCCCCGTCCGCCGAGGTGTACGGGGTGGTCTCGCCCCCCGGGTTCACCGGCGGCGGCAACAACGTGAGCAGCTACACCCGGCACTGGATCGAGCAACTGCGGCGCAGCGCCCGGCGCCCGGCCAACCTGCAGCTGCACGCGCTCACCGTGGGATCGGCGTCCCTGCCCCCCGGCGCGCTCGTCCTGCCCACCGCCAGGGAACTCGCCGCCTCGGCGGTTCCCGCGCCGACTGGGGGCGCCTCGCCCGCTCCCGTACGCGACGCCTTCCGGCCGCCCGCGGACGTCGCGCCCGGCCGGCAGGGGGTACCGGAGTCCGCCGCGGCGCCCTGCGACGCCGAGGACGCGCTCAGCACCAGGACGCTGCCGGTACGGCGGCGGCAGCCGGCCCGTGAACCCCGACCGGTTCCCGCCGTACCGGTCAGCGCGCCGGGCCGTGCCCCCGGCCGGGACCCGCGGCCCCACATCCACTCCCTGGCCACCGCCGGCCGGCACCACGAGGCGGCCACGCTCGCGCGGGGCTGGGAGCAGTACGTCCTGCAGACGTTCGGGAACGCCTCGCAGGAGGCGACGGAGTGGGAGGAGATCCGGGCCGACCTCGCCCGGATGGCGGGCGACTTCCGGCTCGCGACGCAGCTGTGGACCAGCGCGGGCCGCGCCCGCCTGGCCCGCCAGGACGCGGACGCCCCCGGGGTGAAGGCCGCTGCGGCGGGCGCCCTCTACTGCTGGACCCAGCTCAAGGACCCGGTCGCGGCCCTGGACACCGGCACCGAGCTGATCCTGCTGCTCGACCGCCTGCCCTCCCTCGACCCCCGGCACCTGAGCCTGGCCCGACAGCGGCTGGAGTTCCTGCACCACACCCCCGAGCCGGCGCTGACCATCGACCGGGGTGCTGGGACCCGCCGGGCCCCAGCCCCCGGTACGGCCTAGGCAGGCGCGTTCAGCGGCGGCGGTGACAGGTGACGGCGGATCAGGGTCCGGCGTCGTGCGGGCGGCCGCGCCGCGCGGACGGAGTGGCGGCGGTGCCGTGGCTCGCGCGGCTTCCAGTACAGCAGGAGAACCGCCGCGAGCATCGGCGCGCAGGTCAGCAGCGTGAACGTCATGACGTCGCCGACGGCTTCGACGGCTCCCGGCCGGTCCGGGAACGGGCGACCGGGGAACGCCGGGTGGCGGTACGGGCGGTGAGGACGCGGGCGACTATGCCGCTGGGCGCGGTCGCCGCGCCGGGTTCCCGCGGGGTGGGGCGGGACGTTGTCGAGGGAGCTCCGGACAGTATCGGGGTGGTGCTTGAGGTGGTCACATCCCGGTCAACGGCTCCCGGTGGGGGGCAGGAACGACCGGATCCGCCCTTTCACCCCATCTGACCAGCCTCGATGGCGGGCAGGCGTCCGATCGGGGGAAGAAGGTCCACTCGGACGGGGCACGTACCGCCCGGCCCGGAAACAGGTGTGGCCCGAGTCCGAGGACCCGGGCCGCACCGTGCAGTAGCGGGGACAGGATTTGAACCTGCGACCTCTGGGTTATGAGCCCAGCGAGCTACCGAGCTGCTCCACCCCGCGTCGGTAGACCTCAGCCTACGCCACGCGGCGCGGGCCGCTGACCACGGCCGCCGCGTCCCCTCCGCCCTCGGTGAACTCCGCCCTCGGTGAACCCCGCCGCCCCGGGACCACCGGCGGTGCTTGAGTACGGGGATGGAGATCCTCGTACTGGGCGGGACGGCATGGGTGGGCCGCGAGCTGGCGCGGCAGGCGATCGGGCGCGGGCACCGGGTGACGTGCCTCGCCCGCGGGAAGAGCGGGGGAGTGGCGGACGGTGCGGTGCTGTTCACGGCCGACCGGCGCGACCCCTCGGCGTACGATCGGCTGCTCGACCGGGAGTGGGACGCCGTCCTGGAGGTGTCGTGGCAGCCCGGTTTCGTGCGTGCGGCGCTCGCGGCGCTGGCCGGCAGGGCGAAGCACTGGACGTACGTCTCGTCCGTCAGCGCCTACGCCTCGCACGCCGTGCCGGGCGCGGACGAGTCCACGGCGCTGCGGCCTCCGACCGACCGCGACGAGGTCGACCGCGAGGGGTACGGCGAGGCCAAGTCCGCCTGCGAGGCGGCGTCCGCGCGGGCCGTCGGCGACCGGCTCGTCATTGCGCGCGCCGGCCTCATCGGCGGCCCCGGCGATCACACCGACAGGTCCGGCTACTGGGTGGCGCGGGCCGCCCGCGAGCCCCGCGGACGGATGCTGGTGCCGGACTCGCCGGCCGCGCCGACCCAGGTGGTCGACGTGCGGGACCTCGCCGGCTGGCTGCTCGACGCGGCGGAGGCGGGGACCACCGGGACGTACGACGCGGTGGGGCCGGTGGTGCCGCTGGGGGAGTGGATCGAGCTCTCCCGCTCCATCGGCGGACACACGGGCCCGGTGGCCGCCGCCGCCCCGGAGTGGCTGCTCGCGCACGGTGTGGCCGGGTTCATGGGCCCCGAGTCGATGCCGATGTGGCTCGAGGAACCGGGCTGGGAAGGCTGGTCCGCCCGCACGGGCGCCGCTGCCCGGGCGGCCGGCCTGCGCCACCGCCCCCGCGCCGAGCTGCTGGCCGACACGCTGCGCTGGGAACGCGACCAGGGCCTGGACCGTCCGCGGCGCGCAGGCCTCAGCGCGGGCCGCGAGCGCGAACTGCTCGATGCCCTCGGCTGAGGCCTGCGGACCGGGAGGTCCGCGCGCGTCAGACGTCCGTACGTCGGACGTGCGCGCCCCTGACGTCCGTACGCCCGACGTCCGCGCCCCTGACGCCCGTACGCCCGAGGGACGCGCGCCTCAGGACGCGCGCTTGCGCAGGTGCGTGGTGAGGTGGTGGGTCAGGGGCTCGCCCACCGCCGCCATGTCGTGGACCACCGTCAGCTCCCCGGCGTCGTCGAGCGTGTAGCGGCGCCGGGTCCCGGTGACCTCCTTGGCCAGGGGGGTCAGCCCCACGGTCCCGGTCTCGATCTCGAACGCGGTGCCGGACACCCGGCCGACGTAGGTCTCCACGATGCCCGTCGGGTGGGCCAGGACGACCTCGAGGCCCGCGTCCGGGGTCACCCGCCACCACCCGCTCTCCCGCCCCGCGGGGCGCACCGGGTCCCCAGCCGCGTCGACCAGCCACGCGCGTGCCTCGTAGCGGAGGAAGGGGCGGCCGTCGTGGCTGAAGGTGATCTCCTGCTCGTACCGGAAGTCCTGCGGGAGGGTGGGGTACTGGCCGCGGCCGCGGCCGTGCCACCGCCCGAGGAGCGGCAGGACCGGCCCCAGCAGCGGATGCGGATCGGGGCCCTCGCCGGGGACGTGGCTGTCAGGATAGGGATTCTCCCGCACCGGTTCGAACATGTTCACCCTGCTGTCTGTGGGAAGTTGCCGTGCCGCGCCGTGATCAAGTATCACCCGGGGCGAAGGCCCCGCCCCGCGCCCGCGCCCCGCGCCCGCGCCTCGATACCCGCCCCGCGTCCCCGCCCGCGCCCCCCCGCCGTCCGTCAGGACGAAGGGGGAACCTCGGCGTTACGGGCCGAGAGCGGGGTGGCGATCTGCTCGAGGGAGCGGCCCTCGGCGGCGACCGCGGAGAACACGGCCACCACCCCCGCCGCCACCATCAGCGCGGCTCCGATGCAGAAGGCGAGCACGGCGTCGGACACCACCCCGCTGGAGATGAGTCACCTGGACCAGGGGAGGCGGTCCAGTCGCGCCGGCACCTTCGTGGTGACCGTACCCGTGGTCGACTTCGTCGATTCGGACGTGCACCACCGTGTGCCCGGGCCCCCGGGCGCGACAAACAGCCCGCGCACGGCCACCGGCCGGCCCGCCCGGCCGGGTCCCGTGTGCGGGACCCGCATCCGGGGCCGCCCGGCGCGGTGCGTGCCATGCTCAGAGGGTGAAGAGCGATGCTCCGCTCCCGCTCCCCGGGGACGGCGCGGCACCCGAGGTGCTCGTGCTGGCCAGGGTCGTGGCTGGGCTCCGGGCCGAGATCGCGGAGCTGAAGGGCGACGGCGGCACGACGTGCGCCCCCGGGCCGTCCCCGGCCCCGCCCCGGGCCGCCGGCGTGCGGGACGACCCCGCCGGGGGCGAGGGCGCCGGCGCGGAGACCGTCCAGCGGATCCTCGACGTGCTGTCCGGCACCGCGATCCTGCTGACCCCCGTGCGCGCGCCGTCGGGGGAGGTGGAGGACTTCCGCATCGACGCCGCCGCACCCGACGCGGTGGACGTGGCGGGGCGCCGGGGCGCGGACCTGATCGGCCTGCGCGTCCTGGAGACGTACCCGACCGTGGTCGGCACCCCGCTCTGGAAGGGCTACCTGGACACGCTGGCCACCGGGACGGCCTACGGGGGCGAGCCCTTCACCTACGAGGAGGTGGTGGCCGGACTCCCGCGGCGGTCGGTCTTCTCGGTCCGCGCCACCCGGCTCGGGGACGGGCTCGTCGTGTCCTGGATCCGGCACGACGACGGCGAACGCGAGGCCCGCCGGCTCGCCGACATGCAGCGCCTCGGCAACCTCGGGTGGTCGGTCTGGGACCTGATGGCCGACACCGTCAGCTGGTCCGAGCAGGTCTACGCCGTCTTCGACCGCGAACCTGCCAAGGGACCCCTTCGGCTCCAGGACCTCCCGCGGCACGTGGAGCCCGGGGACGCGCCGAGGATGAGCACGGCCGTCCGACGCCTGCTGGAGGAGGGGGAGGCCGTCGACCAGCCGTTCCGCATCGCCGCCTCGGACGGCCTGCGACACCTGCGGCTCGTCGCCGAAGCGCAGAAGGACGCGGACGGTACCCCGGTCGAGGTGCACGGGTTCTTCCAGGACCTGACCGCGCAGCGCGGTACGGAACTGGCCCTGATGGAGAGCGAACGCTCCGTCCTCGTCCACCGGGGCATGCTCCAGGCCGAGCACGCCCTCGCGGCACGGCTCCAGGACACCCTGCTGCCCGTGCCGGAACAGTCGCTGGAACTCGCCGGACTGTGCGTCGACGTCGCCTACGTGCCCTCCGACAGCGGACTGAACGTCGGAGGGGACTGGTACAGCGCCATCGGACTCCCCGACGAGAGCGCACTCTTCGTCGTCGGGGACGTCGCGGGCCACGGTCTGGCGGCCGTCGGCACCATGGCCCAGCTGCGGTTCACCACGAAGGGGATGACCATCACCGGATCAGCGCTGCCCGACGTCCTGCGCAGACTCAACGCCCTCCTGTTGCACTCCGTCTCGGAGTCCACTGGCGCGCCCGTCACCTCGGGCGCCACCGCCACCATGGTCATGGCCCGCTACCAGCCCTGGGACCGCCGCCTGAACTGGGTGCGCGCCGGGCACCTGCCGCCCCTGCTCGTCCGCGGCGGGGAAGCGGGCTTCCTACCGCAGCCGCAGGGCAGCCTCCTGGGCGCCGCGGCGGACTCCGTGTACGGCCAGTCCGTGATCGACCTGCTGCCGGGCGACCACCTGCTGTTTTATACGGACGGCCTCGTGGAGGATCCGGGTGAGGACATCGAAGCGGGACTCGCCCGCCTGGCCGACCTCACCCTGCGGCTCCTGGAGGACGGCCGGGGCGGGAGACTCGCCCGCTCCCTCGCCGCCCTGCACCCCGGCCACCGGGATGACATCTGCGTCCTGGACGTCCACGTCCCGGGCGACCCCTGACCCCCGGGCGCGGCCCGGGACCCGGCCCTCAGGTGTCGAGCAGCCGGTTGATCAGCGAGCGGTAGGCGCGCAGCGCCTGCCGGAGGTCCTCCGTGGCCACCTGCTCACCGCTGCCCCACTGCTTCTCCAGCCGGCCCCGGTGGTCGGCCAGGGTGCCCGCGAAGGCCTGCATGACCTCGGCCACCAGCGTGTCCGCCGACCGGACCGCTTCCCGCGGGTCGTCCACGAACCGGCCCTGGATCTCGCTCCAGGTGCTGCGGTACCTCTCGGCCTCCGCCGCGCCGAGGAGCGGTTCGGCCACTTCGTCCGACCCGGCGTCGCCGCCCGGCGGCCCGGAGGGCGAGGGTGCACCGCCATCGGCGCCATCGCTGCCGGTCAGGGGCTCGGTCTCCCCGGTGTGCCGGGCGTAGCCATCGGCGTCGGTGTCGGCGTCAGCGTCGGCCGCTCGGGCCTCGTCCGCGCGGTAGGCGTCGGCCTCCGTGCTGCGCATCCCGTCGTCGGCGGAGCCGGGACGGTGGGCGTCGCCGGTGGCCTCGCCCGGGTAGACGGCTGCTTCGCGGCCAGTGTCGAGGCCCGCGCTCCGGCCCGTGTCGAGGCCCGTGTCCGGGTCCGTCCCGGTTCCGGTGTCCCGGTCCGTCTCCCTGCCCGTGTCCCGGTCCGGGATCGGAGCCGGAGCCGGACGGGCGAGGTCCTCGGTGCTCAGTGCGGGCTCGGTGGTCCGCTGGGTGTTCTCGTCGCGGTCCTTCATGTCAACGGCTCCTCTGGTCGGAGAGCAGTTCCTCGAACAGGGCGCGGTAGTGCACCATCGCCCCTCGGAGATCCTCGGTCGTCGCCTCTCCCGCCCCGCTGCGGACCTTGACCGCGTGCGCGGCCCGGTACTCCTCCAGCGTGCGGCCGTGCTCCACCGACAGGTCGCGGACCTGTCCGCTGTATCCGTCGGTGGGGTAGCCGCGCTCTCCCATCAGGCGTGTCACCAGCTCGTCGGCCCGGGCCACCGAACCGTCCGGCTGGTCCACGAACTGCTGCTGGACGCCGCTCCACTCCGCCGCGTACTCGTTGCGGCGCTCGGCCGACAGCTCCTTGATGTCGAGGCTGTCGTGCCGTTCCTCCCGGGCGCGCAGATCGCGCTCGGCGGCGATCCGGCCGCCCCGTTCCTCGACCGTGCGCTCGTACTCCGGCCCGAACCGTTCCCGTAGGTGGCGTCGCCGCGCCAGCGCCCACAGCAGTGCCGTGAGCGCGATCACCACGACCGCCGCCACGACGATGACGGCTATCAGCGTGTTCGATGACATCTCGCGCCTCCATTCGGGGGCTGTTCTATTCGTTGACGCGGCTGCCCCCACTGCCCCCCGACAAACCCGTATGCCCTTGCCGTACCGGCCCGGAAGTACCGGGCCCCGGTACGGGGGAGTACGGGGCCCGGCCGGATGGGGGGGGCGGGGTTTGAACCACACGCCATCGAGCACGCGGGAGACGACGGAACACCAGACGGAGGAGGCTGCGGCATGAGCGCCGACAAGCAGCAGGACCAGGACGTCGTCGCGATGATCCTGAAGGACCACCGCACCATGGAGGACCTGTTCCGCCGCATGCGGAGCGTCGAGTCGGACCGGGCGGCCGCCCTCGCGACGTTCTCCGCGCTGCTCATCGCCCACGGCGAGGCGGAGGAGAGCGAGGTGTACAGCGCTCTGAAGCGGTTCAAGGACGTCGACAACGAGGAAGTGGAGCACGGCACCGAGGAGCACGACGAGGGGAACAAGGCACTGCTGGCCCTCCTGGAGGTCTCCGAGGTGGGCTCCGACGAGTGGGACTCGCGGCTGGAGGAACTCGTCAAGGCGGTCTCCCACCACCTCGACGAGGAGGAACGCACGATCCTCAACGGTGCTCGGGAGAACGTGCCGGACGAGCGCAGGGCCGAGCTGGGCGCGGCGTTCCTCAAGGAGCGGGAGAAGCACCTGGCGGCCGACTGCGGCAGCGTCGAGAACGTCCGGAGGGTCGTCGGCGGATGACGGCGCCGGCCCCGCCCGCATCACGGCGGGCCGGGCCCCGGCCCCCTACCCCGTTCGCTGCGCAATCGATGCAAGCTGCGCGGACGGCGCGAGCTCCGCAGACTGGGACTCTCAGCGGGGGAGAACCCAAGGAGTCGCCGTGAACGTGCGTGACGAACTTCCGTTGGACCACCGGCTCAACCTGGTCTACCGGATCGGAGCCGCCCTGTGCGGCGCCATTTTGCTGGCCTTCGGCTGCCTCGGCTTCGCCGACCGGCTCGGCTTCTTCGCGACGGAGGGGGCCAGGGTCGCCGGGCTCTCCACGAACGGGTTCCTGAGCATCATCTCGATCGTCGTCGGCGCACTGCTCGTCGGCGCCGCCTTCATCGGCGGGAACGTCGCGTCCACCGTCAACATCACCGTCGGCTGTCTCTTCGTGCTCAGCGGTTTCGTCCACCTGTTCCTGATCGACAAGGCCGCCAACATCCTCGACTTCAGCATGTCCAACGTCGTCTTCAGCTTCGTGATGGGGCTCCTCATCACGACGTTCGGCATGTACGGCCGGGTCAGCGGCGGCCTGCCGCACGACAACCCCTACTGGCGCCGGCGCCACGCCGCCCGGGGGGCCCGCGAGGACTCCCGCGCGGCGGCTCCCGCCACCGCAATCACCCGGCGGTGACGGCCCCGGCGGGGCGGGTGAACCGCAAGGCCGCGGGGCAGAACAGGAGTATGGACGAGCCCGCGGCCCCCGGCGGCCGGACTCTGCGGGAACGACTCGGCAGGACCCTGTTCACCCGGGTGGCGGGCCCGGGCGGACCGGCCAACCGGGCCCGCATCCACGGCGCGCCCGGCCCCCGCTGGTTCGGCCCCGAGCGCCCCATCCGCACGGTCCACGGCGACGCCTCGATGTTCATCGGGGGCCTGAGCGCCCTGCTGCTCCAGTCCCTGCACCCTCTGGCCATGGCGGCCGTCGCCGCGCACTCCGGCTTCCGCGGCGACCCCTGGGGACGGCTCCAGCGCACCAGCACCTTCCTCGCCGTCACGACCTACGGCACCGCCGCCGACGCTCAGCACGCCGTCGACCGCGTCCGCGCCGTCCACGAACGCGTACGGGGAACCACCGCCCGCGGGGAGCCGTACCACGCGGCCGACCCGCACCTGCTGGGCTGGGTGCACGCGGCCGAGGTCGACAGCTTCCTCCGGGCCCACCAGCGCTTCGGCGCCCGCCCCCTGGACGCCGCGGGGTGCGACGCGTACCTGGCGGACACCGCCCGCGTGGCGACCGCCCTCGGGATCACGGATCCGCCCCGCGACCGAGCCGAGCTGACCGCCCGGCTGACGGCGTACCGGCCCGAGCTGCGGGCCACCCCCGAGGCGCTCGACGCGGCCCGCTTCATCCTCCGCCACCCGCCCCTGCCCCCGGTCGCCCGGCCCCCGTACGCCCTGCTCGCCGCGAACGCGGTCGCCCTGCTCCCGCCGTGGGCCCGCACCGCGCTGGCGCTGCGCACGCCCACCGGCCCGGGGGAGACCTGCGTACGCCTGACCGGCCACGCCGTGACGCGGACGATCCGCTGGGCGATGACGCCCCCGCCTCAGCCGGCGTCGGGGATGAACGGCAGGTAGTCCGCGTCCGGGGAGGAGGGGAGCACCGCGTAACTTGCCTCGGGGAGCTCGTTCCACACGCCGGGCAGGTTCCCCAGGGGCTCGGAGACCACGATCCGGGTCTCGTCGGAGACCTCGCTGAGGTAGTGCACCTCCGGGTAGAGGTGGCGTACGGTCTCGGCGCGGCTGCTGTAGAACAGCGACCGGGACTTCCCCTGGCTGGAGTACCGGAAGGCCCACACGCGCTCGCCGTCGCTCACCGCCACGGTCATCTGCAGGGGCTCCGGAACCCCGTGCTCCTTGCCGAGCCGCTCCACCAGGCCCGCCATCCGGGCCACCGCGCCGGGGACGTCCTGGTCGAGCCCGAAGGTGACGGCGAGGTAGAACATCACCTCGGAGTCCGTCGACCCCTCGATGGAGGGGAAAAGCGCCGGATCGACGGCCATGCAGAGGTCGCGCTGCAGCCGTTGGAAGTCCGCGATGGCCCCGTTGTGCATCCACATCCAGCGGCCGTGCCGGAAGGGGTGGCAGTTGGTCTGTTGGATCGCGGAACCCGTCGAGGCCCGGACGTGCGCGAAGAACAGCGGGGAACGGACGTGCGCGGAGAGCTCGCGCAGGTTCCGGTTGTTCCAGGCGGGCCCGATGTCGCGGAAGACCGCCGGGGTGCCGTCGCCGTCCTCGCCGTACCAGCCGATCCCGAAGCCGTCGCCGTTGGTCGACTCGACGCCCATCCGGGCGTGCAGGCTCTGGTTGATCAGTGAGTGCTCGGGGCGGTAGAGCAGGGAGTCGAGCAGGATCGGCGAACCCAGGTAGGCGAGCCAGCGACACATGCGGACCATTCCCTTCACAGCCTGGTCCGAGCCTAACCCGACCGCGCACCCGGCTCCCCTCGACGGGCCGCAGCCGCCGGGCCGGGCACGGCCGGCCCGGTCAACCCGGACCGCGCCGCGGACGTTCCACCGGTGAACCGGTGCACCCGGCCGGGTGACGGCGGCCCCGGTCGCCCGTGGTGACGGGGGAACGCGCGGTAGACCGGCGGGAACGGCACCGCCCGCAACGGGCGGGCCCATGGAAGGGACAGGCGCATGAACCGACGTTTGGCGACGGCGGCCGGAGCCGCGGCGGCGGCCGCCGCGCTCGCGCTCTCGACGCACGGCACGGCGTACGCGGCGCACGGGATCCTGGTCGTCGACGGGGTGTCCCACCGCGATCCCGGCGGCTGCTACCCGCTCGGCGACTTCGTTCCGCCGACGGTGTCCAACTACACGGACGCCGCCGTCGCGGTGTGGTCCCGCCCCGACTGTTCGGGGCGGGTGGAGCACTTCGTCGACCCGGGCGAGACGTACCGGCCGGAGGGCAACAGGAGCGTCTTCGTCCTCTGACGCGGGCGGGCGCACGCACACCGGTACGAGAAGCGGGCCGGATTGGCGTTTCGGCGTGCACGGCGCGGGGGTCGTGGGAGACGGTGGACCTGCCGGGGCCCGCCGGCGCATCTGAGGAGGCTCTCCATGAACTGGACGCTCGAAGTCGTCCCCGTCCCCGTCGCCGACATGGACCGTGCGAAGGAGTTCTACGCCGACAAGGTCGGCTTCAAGGTCGACCTCGACGACGAGGTCGCTCCCGGAATGCGCATCATCCAGCTGACCCCGCCCGGTTCGCGCTGTTCGATCGCGATGCTCCACGGGATGCCCGCGGCGCCCGGGACCAAGGCGATGGCGCCGGGCACGCTGCAGGGCCTCCAGCTCTGCGTCACGGACATCGAGGCGGCCCGCGACGAACTCGTGGCCCGGGGCGTGGACGTCTCCCCGGTCCGGCACGTCGGCGCGGCGGGCTGGGAGGACGGCAAGGGCGAGACGTGGAACTCGTTCATGACGTTCGACGACCCGGACGGCAACGGCTGGGTGGTCCAGGAGGCCCCGTCGGAGCTGTCGGAGCGCTGAGGCCCGGGGCGCTGAGGCCCGGGGCCGGGACCGGTCCCGGCCCTGGTCCCGGACCCGGTCCCGAAGGAGGGGACCGGGGCCGGGGCGTCCGGCCGGTCTCAGCCGATCGGCTTGCGGGCCTCGGCGCGGACCTTGAGCGTGGTGGCGCCCACCTTCTGCAAGTCGACGGAACCGGGGCTCTGCCGCACTGTCACCGGGGTCACTACGGCCACCGAGGCGCCGGTGTTCTCGTCCGCCCACGCGCACATGGGCAGGGTGCTCGTGACACCGCCCTGCGACGAGGTGAGGACCTGGCACGTCAGGGTGATGTCGGAGCCGAGCGGCGTGACGTCCTTCGCCGGGACCGCCACGGTCGCTCCCTGGGCGTCCGCGGCGCCCTCCATCATCTTCCGGCGGGCCGCCGCAGGATCCTTGAACTGGCCGTACATCCCCGACAGGACCAGGGCGCTGGTCCCCGCGCCGGATGCGGACGTGTACTGGCCCACCGCCGGCTTCGGGTCGCGGATCTTCGGGTCGTAGGCACCGGAGAGCGCTTTCTTGCCCTCGGTCTGCGACAGGTCCTGTGCGAGGGTGTACGTCCCGTCCAGCACCGTCGGCGGAACGGTGAGACGGTACTGGGCCTCGGGGAACCCCGCGCCGCCCACGACCTGACCCGCGTCGCCCAGCAGCTTCACGGCGAAGCCGACGACGCCGAGAACGGCCAGCGAGGCCGCGACGATCCCGACCACCAGACCGGTCCGCTTCCGGCGCGGCGGCGGCCCCACCGGCGGCTGCCCCCAGCCGCCCTGAGCGGGGAACTGCCCCGGGTAGCCCGGCTGCGGGTGGGCCTGGGGCGGGTACGGGGGCTGCCCGGGCTGCGCCGGGTACTGCGGGCCGCCGTACGGATGCGGGGGCTGTGGGGGCCCGTACGGGCCGGGGGACTGGGGCGGCGGCATGCTCATGACCGAAACGCTACTTCAGGCCGGGACCCGCGCCACGCACCACCCCTTCGCCGCCGGATCGTAAGGCGGTGGTGGTGGCGCGTGCCGTGGTGGCGGTCCCTCAGGCCAGCACGTCCAGGACGCGGTCCGGCGTGAGCGGGAGGCTGCGCAGCCGCCGTCCGGTGGCGTGGCAGAAGGCGTTCCCGATCGCGGCGGCCGTGCCGACGATGCCGATCTCGCCGATCCCCTTGCTGCCCATGGGGTTGAGGTGCTTGTCGTGCTCGTCGATCCAATGCGCCTCGATGTCCGGCACATCGGCGTGCACCGGGACGTGGTACGCGGCCAGGTCGCTCTCCACGAAGTCCCCGTGGACGGGGTCGACGCCGCTGTGCTCGGTCAGCGCCATGCCCATGCCCATCACCATGCCGCCGACGAACTGGGACCGCGCCGTGACCGGGTTGAGGATCCGTCCGGCGGCGAAGACCCCGAGCAGGCGGGCCACCCGCACCTCGCCGGTGACGGTGTCGACCCGTACGTCCGCGAAGTGCGCGCCGAACGCGTGGCGGGAGTAGGGCGACTTCTGCCCCGCCGACCCGGCGGTGTCGGCCGACGCGGACAGCCCGCCGTCGGGGAGCGGCCCGTGACGGCCCGCCATGCGGGCGGTCAGCGCGGTGCACGCGTCGTGCACCGCCCAGCCCCAGGAGCCGGTCCCGCTGGAGCCGCCCGCGAGGGAGGCGCGCGGCAGGCCGGTGTGCCCGATGTCCACCGAGACGGCGTCCAGGGGGACTTCCAGGGCGTCCGCGGCCACCTGGGCCAGGACGGTGCGAGCCCCCGTACCGATGTCGGTGGCGTTCACCTCGACGAGGAACCTCCCGCCCGGAAGGGCGTGGGCCCGAGCCGTGGAGGGGGAGATCAGCACGGGGTACGTCGCGGCGGCCACGCCGGCGCCGCGCAGGTATGCACCCTCCCGGCGCGGGGTGCGCAGCGACGCCCAGCCGAAGCGGTCGGCGCCCTCCCGCAGGCATTCCACGAGGTGGCGGCTGCTGAAGGGCCGGCCGCTGTCCGGCTCGGTCACCGGTTCGTTGCGGACGCGCAGTTCGACGGGGTCGATGCCGAGGGCGTCGGCGAGCTCGTCCATCGCCGACTCCAGCGCGTACATGCCCGGGGCCTCGCCGGGGGCACGCATCCAGGACGGCGTGGGCACGTCCAGGGCGACGACGCGGTGGGTGGTGCGGCTGTCGGGCGCGGCGTACATGACGCGGCCGGGCACGGCGGCCTGCTCGACGAACTCCCGGATGCGGGACGTGTGGGTGGTGACCTCGTGGGAGAGCGCGGTGAGGGTTCCGTCGGCACGGGCGCCCAGACGCACCCGGTGCAGCGTCGGCGCCCGGTGCCCGACCACGGCGGGCAGGTGGCGGCGGGGCAGGGCGAGGGTGACGGGGCGGCCGGTGCGGCGGGCGGCCATGGCGGCCAGGACCACGTGCGGGCGCGTGGTGCCCTTGCAGCCGAACCCGCCGCCGACGTGCTCGGAGACGACGGTGACCCGGTCCTCGGGCAGCTCGAACAGGGCGGCGAGGTCCGAGCGGACCGGCGCCGATCCCTGGCTCGAGTCGTACACGGTCAGGTGGCCGCGCCCGTCGTCCCAGAGGGCGGTGGCGGCGTGCGGCTCCATGGGATGGTTGTGCAACGGGCCCACGGCGTAAGAGCAGTCGACGCGTACGGCCGCGGCGGCGAGGGCCCCGTCCGGGTCGCCCTGCTCGCGGTGCGCGGGATGCCCGCCGTTGGCCTCCTCCGGCGTGTACGCGCCGGGGTGGTCGGCACGCAACACGGCGTCCTGCTCCTCCGTCTCGTACGCGACCACGACCGCCCCGGCGGCCGCCCGGGCGGCTTCCGGGGACTCGGCGACGACCAGCGCCACGTACCAGCCGCGGTGCGGCACCCGGGCGTCCTGGAGCACCTGGAGGGTGGGGTCGTCGGACGGCCCCAGCCGCGGGGCGTCGTGCGGCGTGAGGACGCAGAGCACGCCGGGCATCGCCAGCGCGGCCGCCGTGTCCACGGAGGTGACGCGGCCCCGGGCCACGGTGGCGGGTACCGGCCAGGCGTGGGCGCAGCCGGCCGGGGCGTGGTCGCCGGCGTACCGGGCGGAACCCGTGACCTTCTCCGGTCCCTCCGCCCGGCCGGCCGGGGTGCCGAGTACGACGTGCCGCATGGGAGCTCCTCTGGACGATGGTGCCGTGTGCCGTGTGCCGTGTGCCGGGCTACGGGGTACGGGGGCGGCCGCCCGCGCGGACGGCCAGCGTGCCGAGGACGTCGACGGCGAGGTTGGCGGCCAGGGCCACCTTGTAGCCGTTGTCGCGCAGCGGCCGGGCCGGGGCCAGCTCCGCCTCCACCGCCCGGCGCAGCGCCGCGGGCGTCGGCTCGGCGCCGACCAGCAGGTCCTCGGCCGCGGTGGCCCGCCAGGGACGGTGGGCGAGCCCGCCGAAGGCGAGCGCCACGCGCCGGACGCGGCCCGCGTCGAGCTCCAGGACGGCGGCGACCGAGGCCAGGGCGAAGGCGTACGAGGCCCGGTCGCGGGCCTTGCGGTACAGCGAGACGGCCCCGGTGCCCGGGGCGGGCAGCACGATCGCCGTCACGATCTCACCGCCGCGCAGCACCGTGTCCCGGTCGGGACGGTCCCCCGGCAACCGGTGGAAGTCCGCCGCGGGCACGGTACGGGCTCCGTCCGGGCCGTACAGCTCGATCCCGGCACCGAGCGCCGCGAGCGCCACCGCCATGTCGGAGGGGTGCGTCGCGATGCACCCCTCCGACTGTCCGAGCACGGCGTGGTCGCGGTGCAGCCCGTGGCGGGCACCGCAACCGGTGCCCGGCTCGCGCTTGTTGCACGGCTTGGACACGTCCTGGAAGTAGGAGCACCGGGTGCGCTGGAGCAGGTTTCCCCCGGTGGTGGCCATGTTGCGCAGCTGCCCGGAGGCACCGGCCAGCAACGCCTGGGACAGGACGGGGTGGCGGGCCCGTACTGCGGGGTGGGCCGCGACGTCGCTGTTGCGGGTCATGGAGCCGATGCGGAGCCCGCCGTCGGACAGTTCCTCCACGTCGCCGAGCGGGAGCCGGGAGATGTCGATGAGGGCCGTCGGGCTCTCCACCCCCAGCTTCATCAGGTCCACGAGGTTGGTGCCGCCACCGAGATAGCGGGCCCCCGGGTGGCGGGCGTGGGCCGCGACCGCCTCGTCTAGTCCGGTGGCGCGCACGTAGGCGAAGGGCTTCACGCGATCACGTCCGTCACGGCGTCGACGATGCGCGGGTAGGCGCCGCAGCGGCAGAGGTTGCCGCTTAGCCGCTCCTTGATCTCCTCGGGCGTCAGGGTGACGGGGCCGGGGTCGGCCAAGGCGTCCGCGGCGGTGGCGTGCGAGGGGTGTCCGGCGCCGGCTTCGGCGATCGCTCCGACGGCCGAGCAGAGCTGGCCGGGCGTACAGAAGCCGCACTGGAAGGCGTCCCGCTCCAGGAAGGCCCGCTGCAGCGGGTGCAGGCCGCCGTCCGTGGTCCCGAGTCCCTCGACCGTGGTGACGTCGGAGCCGTCCTGGGCGACCGCCAGCAGGAGGCAGCTGTTGACCCGCTTACCGTCGAGCAGCACGGTGCACGCGCCGCACTGGCCGTGGTCGCATCCCTTCTTCGCCCCGGTCAGGCCCAGGTGTCCGCGCAGGGCGTCCAGGAGAGTGACGCGGTGGTCCAGCCGCAGCACGTGCTCGGTGCCGTTGACCTTCAGGGTGACGCGGGAGGCCGGGGGAGCGGTGGGCCCGCCGTGTCCCGGGGGAGCCGCACCGGCTCCGGGGTCGGGCGGGGTATCGCTGCCGTCCGTCACCGCGGCCTCCTTCGTACGCAGGACCGGTAGGCCTGCTGTCCGTGCCCAGACTGGTGCATTCCGGGCGCCCTGGCATTCCGGAGGACTCCGGGTGGGTTCAGTGTTGGGGGAGGGGGGTGCGCAGTGCGGTGTGTCCTTGGGTCCAGTGGGTGTGGAGGTGGTGGGTGAGGCGGTCTTCGAGGTGGAGGGTGGCGGCGCAGCCGAAGGCGATGTCGGGCGCGAGGTGGGGTTCGTCGGTGAGGAGGCCGCCGATGACGTCGTGGCGGACGACTTGCTCGTGGACGGCGTCGGCTTCGACGTGTTCGGTGTAGAAGTGTGCGGCGGCGGGGCCGGCTCCGCAGCGGTCCATGGCTTTGGCGAGGCGGCGGGAGCCGGGCGGGGAGGTGATCTCGAGGCAGGCGAAGTGGCCGACGAGTGCGCCGCGCAGGGCCCGGTGGAGACCGAGGAGGGACATGAGGTTGACGGTGGCGAGGAGGGGCGCGGGGGCGTGGTCGAGGTAGCGGCCGTAGGCGGGGTCCAGGTGGAGGTCGCTCA
>NZ_JBHXSY010000046.1:0-45252 GCF_042715295.1 Streptomyces sp. NPDC058701
GCTCCCGGTGCGGCGGCTCCCGGCGCGGCGGGCGCGGCGGGGCCCGCTCCGGCCGTCGCGGGACCGGATCCGGCGGGCAGGACTCTGCCGGCGGCGGGCCGGGCGGCCAGGGAACGGGCGGCGGCACGGGCGGCGGCGGCCGTGGTCCCGGCGCCGGTGGCCGCGGGGCTGGTGCCCGCGGAGCTGGTCCGGACTCCCTCGGGGTGGTTCCGCGGCTGCGGGATGGCCGGTACGCCGTCCATCTGTCGTCCCCCCTGCCTTCCGTGGTTGTAGGGGCCAGTCTGCCCTGTGTCGTGCGTACACGTCAGCCCGTCACGTGCCGATCCGCGGCCAACTAGCTGACGGTTCGTCAGATCAGCGCTACCGTAGGGGTCATGGAGACCTTCCCGAAGATCATCTCGGTGGACGACCACACGGTTGAGCCCCCCCACGTCTGGCGGGACCGGCTCCCGTCCAAGTACAAGGACACCGGCCCCCGGGTCGTCCGCGCCCCCCTGAAGGAAATGACCTTCCTCGGCGGGAAGTTCGCCCCCGTCATGGGGGCCAGGGGTGACGACGGCCCGATCGGCGACTGGTGGGTGTACGAGGACCTGCACCGCCCGCTCACCCGGCTGGACACGGCCGTCGGGTACGACCGCGACGAGATCAAACTGGAAGTCATCACCTACGAGCAGATGCGCCCGGGGTCCTTCTCGGTTCCCGAACGGCTCGCGGACATGGACGTCAACCACGTCCAGTCGGCGCTCTGCTTCCCCACCTTCCCGCGCTTCTGCGGCCAGACCTTCACCGAGGCCAAGGACCGGGAGCTGGGACTCCTCGGCGTACGGGCCTACAACGACTGGATGGTGGAGGAGTGGTGCGGCCCCGACGCCCACGGCCGGCTCATCCCCCTCACCCTCGTCCCGCTCTGGGACGCCCGCCTCGCCGCCGAGGAGGTCCGCCGCAACGCCGCCCGGGGCGTGCGCGCCGTCGCCTTCTCGGAGATACCCCCGCACCTGGGCCTGCCGTCCATCCACACGGACGACTGGGACCCGTTCCTGGAGGCGTGCAACGAGACCGGGACGGTCATCGCCATGCACATCGGCTCCTCCTCCCGCATGCCGTCCACCTCGGCGGACGCCCCGCCGGCGGTCGGTTCCACCATCACGTTCGCCAACTGCTGCTTCTCGATGGTCGACTGGCTGATGAGCGGCAAGTTCGAGCGCTTCCCCCACCTGAAGATCATGTACGCGGAGGGCCAGATCGGCTGGATCCCGTACATCCTGGAGCGCGCGAACGTGGTCTGGGAGGAGAACCGCGGCTGGGGCGGCGTCGCCGACAAGGTCCTGCGCCCGCCGTCGGAGCTCTTCGCCGAGCACGTCTTCGGCTGCTTCTTCGACGACGCCTTCGGCCTGAAGAACCTGGACGCGATCGGCGTCGGCAACGTCCTGTACGAGACGGACTACCCGCACTCGGACTCGACGTGGCCCAAGTCCCGCGAGGTCGGCGAGGCCCAGATGGGCCACCTCGCCCCGGACGTGGTGGACCGCATCGTCCGCGGCAACGCGATCGACCTCCTCGGCCTCACCCCGTCCGGCCTGTGGCCGGGCCCGGGGGCCTGAAGCGCCCCTGCCCCCGGGCGGCGACCGACCGCCGCCCGCGGAGCCCGGGCGGGCCGCAGGCCTCGATCCGGCGGTCGCCCCCGGGGCCTGGGCGCGTTTCCTGAGCGGGGTCGCGCTGCGGAGGGCATGAGCCGCTGGTCTTGCACCGGGTGGGGGGTGCGGGGCATGCTTCGCCGGGGCAAAGGGGAGTGATCATCGTGCCGGTGGACAAGCGGTCCGTGGTGACCGCGGTGTTGTGTGCCGTGGCGGCGTTGGGTGCCTCCGCCGCCGTGGCCGAGCTGGCGCCGCCGCCCGAGGGGGCCGCTCCCGTACGGGCGAAGGCGGCGCCGACCGCGACCGCCGAGGACCCGTCACGATCGCAAGCGGCGAAGCCGCAGCTCTCGGCCCCGCCGGCGACGACCCTGCCGCCCGCCGTGGTGCCGAAGCCGGGCGGGCCCGCGGCGTTCACCGGGGCCCTGTTCACGAAGGGCCTGGACGGCGACCACTTCTGCACCGCGACCGTCGTGCAGAGCCCCGGCCGCGACCTCGTCATCACCGCCGGGCACTGCCTGCTCGACGGGGAGCAGGGGGAGGGCGGCGCCGTCTTCGCACCCGCGTACGCGAACGGCGTCGCACCGTACGGCACGTGGAAGCTGGAGCGGGTCTTCGAGGACGACCGCTGGTCGCAGGGCACCGACGACGACTACGACCTGGCCTTCGCCCGCCTCGCCCCCGACGACCGGGGACGGACCATCGAGGACGTGACCGGCGCCGCGGCGCTGGACACCAGCGGCCGCGCCGGCGAGGAGGTCACCGTCACCGGCTACCCCGCCGACCGCAAGGTGCCCCGTACCTGCACGGCGGTCGCGGTCCGCGAGAGCGCCACCTCGCAGCGCTTCGACTGCGCGGACTTCCCGGGCGGCACCAGCGGCAGCGCCTGGATCGCCCGCGACGGGAAGATCATCGGCATCCTGACGGGCGGCGACACCGACGACGTGTCGACCAGCACCGTCCTGGGGCCGTACGCGGCCGCGCTGTACGCCAAAGCCACCGCGGACCGGTAGTCCGGCCGCGGGGGAGCGGGGGCGGAGCGGTGGGCGCGCCGACGGGTCAGGCCAGCAGGCCGAGGTGGACCGGTTCCGCGGGGATGTCCGCGAGGAGCTGAGGCAGGCGCGGGGGCCACAGCGGTTCGCCGAGGGCGGCCAGGCGCTCCGGGGAGAGCCACTGCCAGTGGATGCCGGGGGACTCCAGGACCGGTTCGCGCCGCGGGCCGGTGGTGACGTAGATGTGCTCGTGCTGGCGGACCGGGATCCCCTGGTGCGTGAAGTCGTGCTCCCAGGTGCACAGCAGTCGCCCGGGTGCGAGGTCGGTCCACCCGGTCTCCTCGCGCAACTCCCGCAGCACGCAGTCCTCGGGGCTCTCACCCGGGTCGATCCCGCCGCCCGGCGGCAGCCAGTGGATGCCGACCTCCACGTTGTTCTCGCGGAAGAGGAACACCGACCCGGAGGGGGAGACGATGACAACGCGCGCGGCGTGGCGTGGAGTTCGCATCAGATCATCGTACGCCGGACCCCCGCCCCGGGGGCCTGGCCTGCACCGGACCGGGCCCGCACCGGTCGTGCCACGGCCCGGTGCGGGCCAGGCCGGAACGGTGCGGGCCAGTCCGGGCCGGGCCGTCCCCGCAGGCTTCCGTCCCCGCATGCTTCCGTCCCCGCGGGCTTCCGTCCCCGCGGGCCCAAGCCCGCAGGCCCCCGTCCGTCAGCCCGCCGCCAACGCGAGGGTCGGCGAGAGGCGGGCGGCGCGGACCGCGGGGTAGAGGCCGGCCACCGTGCCGATCGCCAGGGTGGCGGCGAAGCCGCCCGTGACCGCCCAGAGGGGGACCACCCGGGGGAGGTCGCCCGCCGCGGCGTACACGGCCGTGGCCGCGCCGCCCAGGGCGATGCCGGCCAGGCCGCCCAGCCCGGACAGCAGCGGGGACTCCGTCACGAAAGAGCACCTCGTCGAGTCGCTGCTGCTGCTCGCGGTGTCGGAGGAGGGGCTGGAGACCGCCGGTCCGGTGGACCTGGCGGAGCTCGCCGCGGCCGAGCCGGCGGCCTGCCCGCAGCAGGGCCTGACCGTCGTACGGACCCTCGCGCCGGTGACCGTACGGGGCGACCGGGCCCTGCTGGGCCACCTGGTGCGCAACCTCCCGGGCAATGCGGTGCGTCACAACCGCCCGGACGGCCGGATCGTCCTGGAGGTGTCCGGGGACGGGGAACTGACGGTGTCGAACACGGGTCCGGTGCTGGATCCGGCCGGTGTGCCGCGGCTGCTGGAGCCGTTCCGGCGGAGCACCGAACGGCGGCACACCGCAGGTGAGGGGGCCGGTCTCAGGCTGTCGATCGTCGCCTCGGTCGCCCGGGCGCACGGGGCGGAACTGGCGGCGCGGGCCGACCCGGAGCCGGGGGGCGGGCTGAATGTCCGCGTCCGGTTCCCCGTGTTCCGCGGGGCACGGCGGGCGGCGGTTCAGCGCCGCTGAAGACCGGCTGCTGTACGGTCGGTTCAATGAGCAAGCACGCCCGGGCCCGCTCCCGCCGACCCCGTACGCCCCGCGCCTCCCGCCGGGTGGTACTGGCCGCCACCCTCGGCCTGGTGGCCTCCGGGGCCTGCTGGGTCTACCTCGCCCAGGGCCCGGACAAGGCGGCCGCCGCGGCCACCGCCCGTTCGGACGCCCGCCCGCAAGCCGCCGGCCGCGCCGCGCGCGACGCCCAGCGGGACCTGCTCCAGGGCCTGTCCGGCATCAGCGAGGAGACCCGCAACCGCATCCCGGCCGACTCCCGCCAGCTCATCCTGGTCACCGGGAAGGCCCGCGACTCCTCGGAGTCCACGGCCGCCCTGTACACCCGTCCGGCGGCCGGCGCCGACTGGGTCCGGGCCGAGAGCTGGCCGGCCCGCAACGGCGCCAAGGGCTGGTCCACGGAGCGCACGTACGGCGATCTGACGTCCCCGCAGGGCGTCTTCGCGCTCACCGACGCGGGCGGTCTGCTGGCCGCCCCGTCCGGCACCCGCCTCCCGTACGACAAGGACGCCTCCTTCGTGGCCTCGGGCCGCGGGGTGAACGGCGAGTCCCTGGCGGGCTCCTTCGACTACGTGGTCGCGATCGACTTCAACCGCAGGCCGGGCACGTCGCCGCTGGACCCGTCCAAGCCGGAGGGCGAGGAGAAGGGTGGCAACATCTGGCTTCACGTGGACCACGACGGCCCCTCGCAGGGCTGCGTCGGCATCCCCAAGGAGGCCATGAAGAAGGTCCTGGAGACCCTCGACCCGGCGGCGAAGCCGTACATCGTGATGGGACCGGAAGGGTTCTGACCGGGGACCCCTTTCCCTGTGAAGTGCTGACGGCCCGGCTGCTCAGCCGGGCCGTGTCGCGCTGCATGGCCAGGGCGTCGGCCCTGTCGTTCCACGTGCCGTCCCGACCGTCACGTACCCGAGCGTCATCAGGTCGTAGCAGCTGCCGGCGGGCACCGGACATCGACGGATCCGGCATGAAGTCCCGGAAGCCGACGAGGGTTCCGCCGAACTGGGGTCGGCTGACACAGAGGGAACTTGCCTGGTCACGGAAGTTCCGGTTGCTGAGGTTCGTGGTCCCGCTTGCGCTCCACTGCAGACGGCGGCCGGTGTAGTCGGAGTGCTCCGGAGTCCTTTTCGGATCTTCGTCCGGATCGCACTCCTCACTGCCTAGGGAGCATGCCGGCCCGGTCCGTGACTCCTCGGCTGACGATGGACACCGATGTCACCGGCGTGCCGGCCTTGCCCCAGGCGCTGTCCTTGAGGAGCAACGTCCGCTCGCCCAGGAGCCGCAGGCTCGTCTTGTCGAAGATCCATTCCGTCCGCTCGCCCTGGTGAACGCGAGCGACGGCGACCCCTGCCCGGCCGGTGGAGTCCGTGGCGTCGGGCACCATCACGACTCCCGGGATGCGGGCCGCTGCCCGGTAGAGGGCCGCACTCACTCCGGGGGGAGCCTCGACCGTACGGAGGAGGTCGCCGATCGCGACGAAGGCCTCCTGATCCGGTCCGGTGGTCGAGCCGGAGTCCTTGCCGTGGTTGAGCCGGGTATCCGCGTAGATGAGCTCCAGCAGCTTGTCGGGGTCGGTCGGGAGCGATTCGAGGAAGCGGTACGTGGGCCCGTTGATGCTCGGCTTGCCCTGCCCCGGATCCGTCTGCGGAGCCGCCTCAGTGCCCTTCGCGGTCCGCGTCATTGTCTTGGCCGAGCCGTCGACCGATACCCAGTGCTCGGCGGACTCATCGATCCGGGCCGGCTCCATCTCTCCGCCCGCGACCTCCGACAGGGATGTGGAGTGGCCGCTGGTCTTCGTGTACAGGAACTGCCCGTCGAGGACCGTCGGGGCAGGCGACTCCGCGGCGGCCAAGGCGATCCTGTCCAGGAGCTGCACGGCGGCGGATTCGGGCTTCGCGGCTTCAGCGTGCTCCCCGGGGCTGTTCCCGCCCAGGGTGAAGGCGACGGCCACGGCGCACGCTGCCGCCACGACTCCCAGGGAGACGAACAACGGGCGCCTGGACCGCCGTGACGGGGCCGTCCGCTCACTTCGAGCTGTTTCTCGCCTCAGGTACTCCCTTGTCAGGCGGTGTCCACGGAAGGGCATGTCCGCGTCGGAGATGCCGGGCAGGCGCCGGAGCATCTCTTCGCGCTCGGACAGTTCGATGTGCGCGTCGTCATCGGCGGCGTTCACAGGTGTCCCTCCCGTGCGGTTCGGGACGCGGGTCCGCGTCCGTGGGCCGGTGCTGAGGCCAGATGGGCGATGGTGAGTTTGCGGAGGCGGCTGCGTGCCCGGAAGAGCCGAGAGCGCGCGGTTCCCTCCGTTACCCCGCAGGCCGCCGCCACCTCCTCGTGGGAGAGGCCCGACCAGACGGACAGCACGATCACCTCGCGGTCGGCACGGCGCAGGCGGTGCAGCGCGGCGAGCGCGGCGTCCGCCCTGGCTCTGTCGCCGATGCGTGAAACCACCGCGTCCGCCAGATCCGGAACGACCTCCGGTCGCGGGAGACGCGTCATCGCCTCGCGATGGCGGCGAGCGGTCCTGCGGGTGTTGCGAAGGACGTTGGTCGCGACTCCGAGTAGCCAGGCTCGATGACTGGCGACACCGTCGAGGGTTTCGCGGAGCCGCCATGCCTCGAGAAAGGTGAGGGAGACGATGTCTTCCGCACCGGTGGGGTCGGAGGTCATGCGGACGGCGTGCGCGTACACCGCCTGGGCGTGCGCGTCGTAGAGGTCCGCGAAGAGTTGCTGGTCCACGTTGGTTAATGTCCGCTCGGAGCGGGGCGTTGCATGTGACGTGCGTCACGGTGGGTTCGGGTAGGTGGTGGCCCTGTTGAGGCAAGGAGCACCGCGTGACCGGCGTTCCCTCCACAGCGGACCGGGAACGGTGACCGCGCGCCGCCGGGCCGGGCGGGCCGGGCAGCGGGTGGGACCCGGCGTCCGGATGGGCGAGCGTCTCCAGGAGGCTCACCATCCGCCAGCACGTCCTCGACCGCCGGGCTGAGGAGCCCCCCCCGGGGTAGCGCCAGAAGGGCAGGCGACCACAGAGGGGGCAGGCGTCGGACTCGGCGAGGAGGCGGGCGCGCTGCTTGAAGGAGGCGTGGGTGGTGAGGTCGGTCCGTTTGGCCGTGGCGCCCCCTCATCCGCGGGGGGCCGCCCGGGGCCCTCGTCGCGGGCGGCCGTACCGCATCCACTCGCACCGTGGTGGTCTGTGGCCCCGTCAGTACGTGGGGCAGAGGTTGGTCTGTACGGCGGCGAGGATGAAGGCGGCCTTGGTGGGGCCGAAGCCGTCGGGATGGTTGGGGCCGATGAAGCGCCGGTTCGTGGACTCGACACGCTTGGTCGGGTCCTTCTCGTCCTTCATGGACTGGCACTGGCTCAGCCCGCGGCTGATGGCCTTGTCGTCCTTGCCGTTGACGATCTCGGGGTCGATCTTGTTGAGCGCGGCGAGGTAGATGGCGCGCTGCGCGGGGGCGGGGCTGGGCGGGATACCGGCGGCTGCGGCCGCGGAGCTGAGCGCCTCGGGGGCGGTGCTCGACTGCGATGCGGACGGGGAGGCGGACGGCGGGGCGGCGACCTTGTCGCCGGGCTTGGGCTCGCTGGTGACGGCCTCGGAGCAGCTGGTGAGGGCGAGGAGGCCGGCGGCGGCGAGGAGGGTGATGGTGTGGTGTGTGCGCATCGCGTCATGGTGTCGGCGCCGGGACCGGTATGGGCGGGCTGTGACTGATCCGTGACGTGGTCTCCCCGCACGGCTCGACCGCCTCGGGCCCCTCGGGGGACACGGCGCGAGGACCAGGAGCGGCTTCGGAGCACGTCGGGGGCGGCGAACCTGCTGGTTGCGCGCTGTTGCTGAAGTTCTTCGGCTTCCGAAGAACTGCCGAGGAAAACGGAACGGACCGGGGCACCCCATACGTTGAGCCGGGCGGGGCCACGCCGTGCGCACCCGGCGAGCACCGAAGGGACGGGGGGACGCGTGCCGCAACGAAACCGCTGCGCGCGCCTGGCCGCGTCCGCGCTGACCCTCGTCGTGACCGTCCTCGCGCTGTTCGTCCCGGTGGCCGGGGCGCAGGGCGTGCCCATGCCCGCCGACAGGCCGCTCGCCCACCACACGGTGGCGGGGCACGCCGGACCAGGGGCAGGACCGGACGACGTCCCGGCGCGGCAATTCGCGGTCACGCCCCGACCTGACGCCCACATCCCGGGCCCGCAGCCTGCGGGCCCCGCGCGTACGGCCGTCGACACGGCTCCGCGCCGCGCCCTGGGCGGGCCCGACGCGGGCCCCGCCACCGCACTCGCGCCGCCGCGCAGGCCGGCCGAGTCCGCCGCCCCGCGCGGCCCGCCCCACCGATGAGCACGCAGACCGTCATCGACGCCTGACCCTTCTGACCCGGCGCACACCGCGCGGGTCCGGTCACGCGTCCCTCCGTCCTGCCCTCATCGTGGAGTACGCATGTCTCGCGCACCCTGGTCTCGCGCACCCTGGTCCCGCCAACCCTGGTCCCGCCCACCCTTGTGGAGGGCGGTCGTCGCGCTGGCAGCCGTCGCGCTGTCCCTCTACATCGCCCTCACCCAATCCGCCCGCCTCGGCCTCGATCTGCGCGGCGGCACCCAGATCGTCCTGGAGACCCGGGACTCGCCCACCGTCAAGGCCGACGCCGCATCCACCGACCGCGCTCTGGAGGTCCTCAGGCAGCGCGTCGACGCCCTCGGCGTCTCCGAACCCGGCATCGCCCGCTCCGGTGAGAAACGGATCATCGTCGAACTCCCCGGAGTGCAGGACCCGCGCAAGGCCGCCGAGGTCATCGGCCGCACCGCACAGCTCACGGTCCACCCGGTGACGGGGGCGACGGCCGACGAGGGCTCCGCGACGCCGGAGGCCGACGGATCACGCACCCTGCCCGACCCGGACCGGCCGGGCAACCACCTGAAGCTGGGCCCCACCGCCCTCACCGGCGAGGGGGTCGAGGACGCCGAGGCGGTCCTGGACCAGCAGTCGCTGAGCGGCTGGATGGTCTCCCTCGACTTCCGCAAGGGCGCGGGCGACACCTGGGCGAAGATCACCTCGGACGCGGCCTGCGCGCCTCAGGGCGCTCCGGAACGCCGCGTCGTCATCGCCCTCGACAACAAGATCATCTCGGCGCCCGGCGTCACCGCGGACGTGGTGTGCGGGACCGGTATCACCGGCGGCTCCACGCAGATCAGCGGCGGCTTCGCCCGGGCCGAGGCGCGCGAGCTGGCGGCGCTCGTGAAGGGCGGCGCGCTGCCGGTGCCCCTCGACGTCGTGGAGCAGCGCACGGTCGGCCCGACGCTCGGCGCCGACGCAATCGAGGCGAGCACCAAGGCCGCGCTCATCGGCATCGCCCTGACCGCACTGTTCATCACCGTCGTCTACCGACTCCTCGGCGCGCTCGCCGCCCTGGCCCTCGGGCTGTACGGCCTCATCTCGTACGCCGCTCTGGTGGCGCTCGGCGCGACGCTCACGCTGCCGGGGCTCGCCGGGTTCGTCCTGGCGATCGGCATGGCGGTGGACGCGAACGTCCTGGTCTTCGAACGGGCCAGGGAGGAGTACCTGGGCGTCCGTTCCAAGGACCTGTCGAAGCCGGTGAAGACCGGCTTCGCGAAGGCGTGGAGCGCGGTGATCGACTCGAACGTGACGACGCTGCTCGCCGCGGGACTGCTGTTCTTCTTCGCCACGGGCCCGGTCAAGGGCTTCGGGGTCACCCTGTGCATCGGCGTCCTGGCATCGATGCTCACGGCGCTCGTGATCACCCGCACGCTCGCGGACTTCGCCGTCGCCCGCAGCTTCGTGCGCAAGCGCCCCGGTCTGACGGGCATCGCCTCGACGGGCCGGTTCCGCACATGGCTGTCCCGCCGCGACCCGAACCTGGTCCGCCACCGTCGCCGCTGGCTCGGCGCGAGCGCACTCCTGGTGGCGGTGGCCGTCGCGGGAATCCTCATCCGCGGCCTGGACTTCGGCGTGGAGTTCACCGGCGGCCGCCTCGTCGAGTACGGCACCAGCAGGTCCGTCGACGCGGACACGGCCCGGAACGCCGTGTCCGACGCGGGGTTCCCGCGCGCGGTGGTGCAGGAGTCCGGCGACGGCGACATCACCGTACGCACGGAGAAGCTGACCGACGACGAACAGCAGCGCGTCAAGGCGGCCTTGGAGGAGTCCGGCGGAACCGTCACGGTGGAGCGTGACGAACAGATCGGCCCGAGCCTCGGCAGCGAACTGCGCCAGAAGGCGCTCCTGGCCCTGGGCATCGCCGTGGCCGCCCAGCTGATCTACCTCAGCGTGCGGTTCCGCTGGACCCTGGCGGCAGCGGCGGTCTCCGCGATGGTCCACGACGTCCTCCTCGTGGTGGGCCTGTTCGCCTGGCTGGGCAGGCCGGTGGACAGCGTCTTCCTGGCGGCGCTGCTCACGGTGATCGGCTACTCCGTGAACGACACGGTGGTCGTCTTCGACCGCGTCCGCGAAGCGCGCCGCCGAGACCCCCGAGGCGACCTGGAGAAAACGGCCAACCACGCGGTGGTCCAGACACTCCCGCGCACGGTGAACACGGGTATGGGAGCCTTGTTCATCCTGACCGCACTGGCGGTACTGGGCGGCGACTCGCTGGCGGACTTCTCCGTGGCGCTGATCGCGGGCGTCCTGGTCGGCATCGCCTCGACCCTCTTCACCGCGGTTCCGATCGCGATCGCCCTGGAACACCGCAACCCGACACCCCCACCGGCACGGGACCGTCGCGCCGCGAGGGAAGTCCACGACGGGTACGGCCCCTTGGAGGCGCGGAGGAAGAAGGAGAGGGGGACGGGGGCGGTCGTCTGAGCCCGCGAGGACGGTCCTGAGGCCGAGGGCAGCGCGCCGACCGCGCGACGAGGACGTCGACGGTGCGCTGCCGGAAGCCCGACGCGCTGGGGAGTGCATCGGCGAGAACAGCGGCCGGCCCCTGCCCGGTGGGAAGAGGCTCAAGACCCGGTTCACCCGGCTCACCCGGCACGAACGCGGGATCGGGCCACCGCGGTCGGCCCTACCCCTTGCCTGACGGACCGTCAGCTACGACGATGGCCCGGCACCGGTATGACGAATCGGCGGACGAATCGGCAGACGAAGGCGAGGCGGGTCCGGCATGGCGCGCGTGTTTCCGGAAGGTCGGCTGGTCTACGGGATGCAGCTCCCGATCCAGTCGCAGAGCACCCTCTACGCCGAACCCTGGGAGGCGTCGGCCACCGCCGTCGACCTCGCCGAGGTGGCCCGGGCCGCCGACCGGGCCGGCTTCGGGTACGTGGCCACCTGCGACCACGTGGCCATCCCGCGGCGGCTCGCGGGGCCCATGGGCACGGTCTGGTACGACCTGGTCGCCACCCTCTCCTTCCTCGCCGGGATCACCGAGCACGTGCGCCTGCTCAGCCACGTCGCGATCCTCGGCCTGCGCCACCCGCTGATCAGCGCCAAGCAGTACGCGACGCTCGACCACCTCTCCGGCGGCCGGCTGATCCTCGGGGTCGGCGCCGGGCACGTCCAGGAGGAGTTCGAGATCCTCGGCGTGGACTTCGCGCGGCGCGGGGCCGTCCTCGACGAGACCCTGGACGCGCTGCGAGTGGCGCTGGGGCCCGAGGAGTACCCGGAGTTCGAGGGCGAGCTGTTCTCGTTCAAGGACCTCGGCCAGCTGCCCCGGCCGGCGCAGCAGCGGATCCCCGTCTGGGTCGGCGGTTCCTCGGGCCCCGCCGTGCGCCGGGCCGCCGTCCGCGGCGACGGCTGGCTCCCGCAGGGCGACCCGCGCCACGCGCTGCCCGCGCAGATCGCCCGGATCCGGGAACTGCGCGCGGCGGCGGGGATCGGGGAGCCGATCGAGATCGGCGCGATCACCGAGCCGCTGTACGTCGGCGAACCCGGCTGGGACACCGGCCGCCGGACCCTGACCGGCAAGGCGGAGGCGCTCGCCGAGTCGCTGCGGGAGTACGGGGCGCTCGGCGTGGACCAGATCCAGGTCCGCTTCCGCAGCCGCGACCGGGCCGAACTGACGGACCAGATCGCCGCGTTCGGCGCTGACGTCGCACCGCACCTCAACGACTAGTACCCCGGCCACCACCTCAACGACCAGGGAGACACCGGCATGGGCAAGCTGGACGGGCGCGTCGTCATCATCACCGGTGCGGCGCGCGGCCAGGGTGAGCAGGAAGCCCGCCTGTTCGCCGCCGAGGGCGCCAGGGTGCTGCTCGGCGACGTACTGGACGACCAGGGCGCGGCCGTGGCCAAGGAGATCGGCGAGGACCGGGCCCGGTACGTACGGATGGACGTGAGTCGGGAGGAGGACTGGGCGGCCGCGATCGCCGCCGCCAAGGAGTCCTTCGGGCCGGTCGACGGGCTGGTCAACAACGCGGGCATCCTGCGCTTCAACGAGCTGACCGGGACCCCGCTGGAGGAGTTCCGCCAGGTGGTCGAGGTCAACCAGGTGGGCGCCTTCCTCGGCATCAAGTCGGTGGCCCCGGAGATCGAGGCGGCCGGCGGCGGCACCATCGTCAACACCTCCTCGTACACCGGGCTGACGGGCATGGCGTACGTGGGCGCGTACGCCGCTACCAAGGCGGCGATCCTGGGGCTGACGCGGGTCGCCGCCATGGAGCTGGCGGGCAAGGGGATCCGGGTCAACGCGATGTGCCCGGGTGCCGTGGACACCCCGATGGCCAATCCGGGGCTGCTGGACCCGGCCGGGATGACCGACGAGGCCCGGGAGGCGATGGCCGAGCTGTACCGGCGGGTCGTGCCGATGGGGCGGGTCGGGCGGCCGGAGGAGGTCGCGAAGCTGGCCCTCTTCCTGACCGGCGAGGACTCCTCGTACATCACCGGCCAGCCGTTCGTCATCGACGGCGGGTGGATGGCGGGCGTCAGCATCGCGTGACGTCGCGGCGAGTCATCTGATGGGGCGTCAGGTATTGACGCTCCGGCCCCGGCGGTGGAACAGTCGGGGCATCGAATCTGACGGAACGTCAGAAATCAAAGGACGGTGAACCCCCTTGGAATTCGGGCTCTTCGTGCAGGGATACGTGGCCGAGTCACGGTCCAAGGTCGACCCCGAGGCAGAGCATAAGGCGCTGATCGAGGAGACCGAGTACGTCATCCAGGCCGACAAGTCGGGCTTCAAGTACGCCTGGGCCTCCGAGCACCACTTCCTGGAGGAGTACTCGCACCTCTCGGCGAACGAGGTGTTCCTCGGCTACCTGGCCCACGCCACCGAGCGCATCCACCTCGGCTCCGGCATCTTCAACCCCCTCGCCCCGGTGAACCACCCGGTGAAGGTGGCGGAGAAGGTCGCCATGCTCGACCACCTCTCCAAGGGCCGCTTTGAGTTCGGCACCGGGCGCGGTGCGGGCAGCCACGAGATCCTCGGCTTCCTCCCCGGCATCGAGGACATGAACGGCACCAAGGAGATCTGGGAGGAGACCATCGCGGAGTTCCCCAAGATGTTCCTCCAGGAGGAGTACGAGGGGTTCCAGGGCAAGCACTGGTCCCTGCCGCCGCGGAAGATCTTCCCCAAGCCGTACGGCAAGGCCCACCCGGCCATGTGGTACGCCGCCGGTTCCCCCTCCTCGTACGCGATGGCGGCGAAGAAGGGCCTGGGCGTGCTGGGCTTCAGCGTGCAGAAGGTCTCCGACATGGAGTGGGTGCTGGAGCAGTACAAGACGGCCATCCAGGAGGCGAAGGCCATCGGCGCCTTCGTCAACGACAACGTCATGGTCACCTCGACCGCGATCTGCGCCGAGACCCACGACAAGGCGGTGGAGATCGCCGTCAACGCCCACATGAACCGCTTCCAGTCGCTGGTCTTCCGCTACCACGACACCTTCCCGCGGCCCGAGGCGATCCCGCAGTGGCCCGAGCTGCTGCCCGAGTACAACGCGGAGATCATCGAACTGCTGATCGCCGAGGAGCTGATGATCTGCGGCGACCCCTCCGAGGTACGGGCCCAGTGCAAGCGGTGGGAGCAGGCCGGCGCCGACCAGCTGTCCTTCGGACTGCCGACCGGGGTCTCGCCCGAGGACACGCTGAACACCATCAAGCTCATCGGTGAACACGTCATCCCGCACATCGACACCGACCCGGTCCACCGCACGACCCGCTTCCGCCAGGCCTCCTGACCCGGCGGGGGAACAGGGACGGCGTCTTCCCGGACCGCCGTCCCGCAGCGGCCCCGGCCGGGCGGCCTCCGGCCGGGGCCCGCGCGGTCCGCGCCATGCGGGCGCGGCGCCGCCGCCCCCGCGGGGCGGAGCCCCCGAACACGGCCCGCACCGCGAACACCGGCAGAAGGGACGTCATGCTCGACCACCTGATCAAGGGCGCGACCGTCGTCGACGGGACCGGCGCGCCCGCCCGCGTCGCCGACGTCGGCATCCGGGACGGCCGGATCGTCGTCATCGGCGACCCCGGCACCGTCACCGAAGAGGCCCGTACCGACGAGGACGCCACCGGCCTCGTCCTGACCCCCGGCTTCGTCGACCCCCACACGCACTACGACGCCCAGCTCTTCTGGGACCCGTACGCCACCCCCTCCATGAACCACGGCGTCACCACCGTCGCCGGAGGCAACTGCGGCTTCACCCTGGCGCCCCTGCACCCGGACCGCCCCGAGGACGCCGACTACACCCGGCGCATGATGAGCAAGGTCGAGGGGATGGCCCTCAAGGCCCTCGAGGAGGGCGTCGACTGGACCTGGTCCACCTTCGGCGAGTACCTCGACGCCCTCGACGGCCGCATCGCCGTGAACGCCGGCTTCATGGTCGGCCACTGCGCCCTGCGCCGCCACGTGATGGGCGAGGCGGCCGTCGGCGGACAGCCCACGCCCGGGCAGCTGGACGAGATGCTCGCCCTCTTCCACGACGCCATGGACGCCGGCGCGTGGGGTCTGTCCACCACCCAGTCCTCCACCCACTCCGACGGCGACGGCTCCCCGGTCGCCTCCCGGCACGCGAAGCCGGAGGAACTGCTCGCCCTGTCCCGGGCGGTCGCCGAACACGAGGGCACCCAGCTCGAAGCCATCGTGGCGGGCTGCCTCGACCAGTTCTCCGACGCCGAGATCGACCTCTTCGTCGACATGAGCGCCGCCGCCGGCCGGCCCCTGAACTGGAACGTCCTCACCATCGACGCCTCCGTCCCCGAGCGCGTGCCGCGCCAGCTGATCCCCAGCGAGCGGGCCCGCGCCGCCGGCGGCCGGATCGTCGCGCTCACCATGCCGATCCTCACCCCCATGAACATGTCGCTCGGCACCTTCTGCGCGCTCAACCTCATCCCCGGCTGGGGCGAGGTGCTCGCCCTGCCCGTCCCCGAACGGATCGAGAAGCTCCGCGACGCGGACGTACGGGCCGAGATGCTGCGCCGCGCCGACAGCAAGGAGGCCGGCGTCTTCCGCCGCCTCGCCCGCTTCGGGCGGTACGTCATCGGCGACACGTACAGCAAGGAGAACGAGGGCCTCTCCGGCCGGGTCGTCGACGACATCGCCGCCGAGCGCGGCCAGGACGCCTTCCACTGCCTCGTCGAGATATGCGCCAACGACGACCTGCGCACCGTCCTGTGGCCGATGCCCACCGACAACGACCCCGCCAGCTGGGCCCTGCGCCGGGAGACCTGGCAGCACGAGGACGTCCTGCTCGGCGGCTCCGACGCGGGCGCGCACCTGGACCGCATGTGCGGGGCCCCGTACACCACCCGGTTCCTCGGCGACTGCCTGCGCGGGCGCCGGCTCGTCCCGCTGGAGCAGGCGGTGAAGATGCTCACGGACGACCCGGCGCAGCTGTTCGGGCTGCGCGAGCGCGGCCGGATCGCCGAGGGGTACCACGCCGACCTCGTCCTCTTCGACCCGGAGCGGATCGAGGCCGGCCCGGCGACGCTCGTCCACGACCTGCCGGGCGACAGCCCGCGGCTGGACGCGCGGGCCATCGGCATCGTGTCCGTACGCGTCAACGGGGTGGAGACCGTCCGCGACGACGAGGTGACGGGCGCGATCCCCGGGATCGTGCTCCGCTCGGGCCGGGACACGAGGACGGTGAGCACCCGTTGAGCACGCACCGGCCCGGCGGCCCCCAGCGGCTCTACATCGGCGGCGCCTGGGTGGAGCCGGACGCCGGCCACTACGAGGTGGTCAACCCGGCCGACGAGTCGGTGGTCGGGCTGGCCCCCGAGGCCTCCCGCGGCCAGGTCGAGGAGGCGGCGCGGGCCGCGGCCGACGCGTTCGCGTCCTGGTCCCGCACGGCGCCCGAGGAGCGTGCGGCGATCCTGGACCGGGCCGCCGACATCATCCAGCGGGAGTACGAGCCCTGGTCCGAGCTCGCCCGGGCGGAGACGGGGGCGCCGACGGGGATCGCCCGCGGCATGCAGGTCGGCGTCGGGGTCGCCCGCTTCCGGCGGTACGCGAAGGGCGCCCTGGAACCGGTCGAGCGGGGGCTGCCCCCGCAGGTGACGGACGCCGGACCGATGGGGCGCGCGGGCGTGCTGGGCGCGCTGGAGGTGCGCCAGCCGGTCGGGGTGGTCACCTGCATCACCTCGTACAACAACCCGTGGGCGAACCCGGCGGGCAAGGTGGCCCCGGCCCTGGCCATGGGCAACACGGTGGTGGTCAAACCGGCCCCGCAGGACCCGCTGTCGGTGTTCCGGATGGCGCGGGCGCTCGACGAGGCCGGGGTCCCGGCGGGCGTGGTGAACGTGGTCTCGGGCACCTCGGTCGAGGTGGGCGAGGCGGCGGTGGACTCGCCCCACGTCGACATGGTGTCCTTCACCGGCTCCACGGCCGTCGGCCAGCGCATCGCCGAGGTGTGCGGCCGGACGATGAAGCGGCAGCTGATGGAGCTCGGCGGCAAGGGCGCGGCGATCGTCCTGGAGGACGCGGACCTGGACGCGGCCGTGATGGGGATCGGGACGACGTTCTCCTTCTACTCGGGGCAGATCTGCACGGCCCCGACCCGGGTGATCGCGCACCGGTCGGTCTACGACCGGCTGGTGGAGAAGCTCACCGGCTACCTGGCCTTCATGACGGTGGGAGATCCGGCGGAGCGCGGCACGGTGGTGGGACCGGTGATCTCGGCGGCGCACCGCGACCGCGTGGAGTCGTACGTCGAACTGGGCCGCAAGGAGGGCGCGCGGATCGCGTACGGCGGCGAACGCCCGGTCGTGGGCGGCGGACGCGGCTTCTACGTGGCGCCGACGCTGCTGGTGGACTGCACCAACGACATGCGGGTGGTCCGGGAGGAGATCTTCGGCCCGGTGGTCGTGGTCGTCCCCTTCGACGGCGGTGAGGACGAGGCCGTGGCGCTGGCCAACGACAGCGACTACGGCCTGATCAGCTACGTCTGGTCCGGGGACTCGGCGCGCGCGTTCCGCGTGGCGCGGCGGCTGCGGGCGGGCGGGGTGGGCGTCAACACCATCGGGCGGAACATGGAGGCGCCGTTCGGCGGCTTCAAGCGGTCGGGCGTGGGCCGGGACGTCGGGTCGTACGCCCTGCACGCGTACAGCGAGGTGCAGTCGATCGTCTGGACGGGCTGACCCCCGGGCCGGCCCGCGCCCGCGCCCGCCCCCGTCCCCCGCTCCGCCGGGGGACGGGGGCGGGCGCGGGCGCGGGGCCCGCCAGGTTCAGGGGGCGGCGTCGAGGGTGAAGGCGGCCTCGCCCCGTACCCGGCCGTTGACCTGGATCTGCACCAGGTGCTCGCCGGAGTGATAGCGGCGGGTGGTGATCGGCTTGAAGGAGTGCCGCTTGGTGCCGGTCAGGGTCTCGCCGGGGGCCATGCCGCGGGTCGTGAGCTTGAAGACCTTCGGGGTGCGGGCGCCGTTCGCCTTGACGTGCTGGACCACGTAGTCGACGACCAGCTCGGCGGGGAGCGCGCCGGTGTGGGTGACCGCGTAGTCGAAGACCAGGTACTCCCCCACGACGACGTGGGGCGTGGTGACCACGGGGCCGGTCACCGTGACCTCGACGTCGGGGGAGTGGCCGAGCAGGGTGAGCGCGTCGGGCCGGCCGGCCTTGACCAGCGTGCGCAGGCCGTGCCGGACGACGCGATCCGTCGTGGGGGCCGGGTCCGTGCGCCACTTCGCGGCGATCTCCACGGCGAGCGCGGGGTGGTCGCGGCTGATGTCGTTGAGGTGGTTGGCCACGGAGCGGCGCACGTACTCGGACCCGTCGCGGTACAGGGCGTCGAGCAGGGGCACGGCCGGCCGGGGGTCCGCGATGAACGCGGGCAGCTGCGGCGCCCACGGCAGGCGCGGCCGGGTGCCCTCGCTGACCAGGCGCCGCACGTGCGGGTCGGGGTCCCCGGTCCAGCCCCCGACGACGGCGAGGGCGCGGGCGGGGTCGGCGCGCAGGAAGGGGCGTACGGCGGATTCGGCGGTCAGCCGGGGCGTGAGGTCGCGCAGGAGCGCGAGGCCCGGCTCGAAGGCCGCGAGCCCGCGGACGCCGACCGCCTCGTTGACGGGGAACGTCATCCAGCCGGCGAAGCCCGGGTCCTCCAGAGCGGTGCGCAGGACGGCCTCGAAGGCGGGCCAGTCCTCCGGCAGGTCGGCGAGGACCGCGTCGCGGACGGCGGCGACGCGTCCGCTGAAGGCGAGGCCGCCGAGCGTCGCGGCGCGGGCGCGCAGGGCCGGGGAGTCGGGTCTGCGGGCCGCGCGGGCGAGCAACCGGGCCAGGTTACTGACGGTATCCGCGCTGATGAGCTCGTCGGCTGTGGGCATGGGGCCAGTCTGGCGGACCGGACCCGGGTTTCGGGGGCCCTTGAAATTGGCACGGGAAACTTTGGAATGGTGCAAAACGGACACACCTACGGTTTCCGCATGCCGGAAGCTTTGCTCTCAGGCCTTCCGAACCATGAATGGATGCCTGAGTGAACCTTGTATTACGGGAGCGTGAACGCGATCGGCCTCGGGATTCCAAGGATTTTAGCCCTGTGAAGTATCGGACTTAAGCCCTCCGTATGAGGAAACCGCACCCTCTAACGTCCTGACCCATGACTCAGCTGGACGTCCGGCCTCAGGTCGGAGACACGGTAAGCGGCGTCGCCGAGGGCGATGTTCGCGGCAAGGGCCTCGGCAAGGGGTCCGTCGGACTGGTCGGAAGCGCCGTCATCGGCATCTCCACCGTCGCCCCCGTCTACTGCCTGACCTCGACCCTCGGTTCCACCGCCGGCGAGGTCGGCGTCCAGATGCCGGCGGTCTTCCTCGCCGGGTTCCTCCCGATGCTCCTGGTCGCCTTCGCGTACCGCGAGCTCAACAAGGCCATGCCGGACTGCGGCACCTCCTTCACCTGGACCGTCAAGGCCTTCGGCCCGCGGATCGGCTGGATGTGCGGCTGGGGCCTCGTGATCGCCACGATCATCGTGCTCTCCAACCTGGCCGGCGTCGCCACCTCCTACTTCTGGCTGCTGGCGGGCGAGATCACCGGCAACGGGTCGATCGCCGCCCTCGACGACAACAAGCTCGTCCACATCGGCACCTGCCTCACCCTCATCGCCGTCGCCACCGCCATCAGCTACCGCGGCATGACCGCCACCAAGGGCGTCCAGTACGCCCTGGTCGGCCTCCAGCTCGTCGTGCTCGCGCTCTTCGTCGCGATGGCCTTCCAGAAGGCCTCCGCCGGCAGCTTCGACACCGGCCTGGACTTCTCCTGGTCCTGGATGAACCCCTTCGCGGTCGAGTCCATGGCGGCCTTCACCGCCGGACTCTCGCTCTCGATCTTCATGTACTGGGGCTGGGACGCCTGCCTGGCGACCAACGAGGAGACCACCGGATCCACGAAGACCCCCGGCCGCGCCTCGCTCATCGCCATGGTCGTCCTCGTCGGCTCCTACCTGGCCACCGGCATCGCCGCCCAGATGGCAGTCGGCTCCGGCGGCACGGGCCTCGGCCTCGGCAACCCGGAGACCTCCGACAACGTCTTCGCCGCCCTCGCCGGCCCGGTCATGGGCCCGATGCTCGGCATCCTGCTCTTCGTCGCGGTCCTGGCCTCCGCCACCGCGTCCCTCCAGACCACCTTCATCCCGGTGGCCCGCACGGTCCTCGCCATGTCGACGTACGAGGCCCTGCCGCCCTCGTACGCCAAGGTCCACCCGAAGTTCAAGACCCCGGGCCGCGCCACCGTGATGGCGGGCGTCGCGACCGGCGCCTTCTACACCGTGATGACCCTGCTCAGCGAGAACGTCCTCACCGACACGATCTTCGCGCTCGGCCTGATGATCTGCTTCTACTACTCCCTGACCGCTTTCGCCTGCGCCTGGTACTTCCGCGGCGAACTGCGCCGCTCGTCGCGCGACCTGTTCTTCAAGGGCGTCTTCCCGGTCCTCGGCGGCCTGCTGCTCGCGGCCGTCTTCTGCAAGACCCTGATCGACATGTGGGACCCGTCCTACGGATCCGGCTCCACCGTGCTCGGCGTCGGCAGCGTCTTCGTCATCGGCGTCGGCCTGCTGGCCCTCGGCCTGGTCGTCATGTTCGTCACCGAACGCCGCAGCCCGGCCTTCTTCCGCGGCCAGGTCCTGACGAAGTCCACCCCGGCCCTGGTCGTCGAGGACTGACCCGCCCGCCCCGCCCGCCCGGCTGAGTCGCCCCGGGCCCCGCCCCGGCCCCGGATCCCCCGATCCGGGGCCGCGGCCGTTGCGCCTTCGCCTGCGGGGAACGGCCGGCGAGTGGCAGGGTTGGCGGCAGCGCACCGCGATCCCCGTCGCCGAGCAGGAGGGCACACCGTGAGCCAGTACCAGGGCCCGGCGCCGGGCGGCCGCGCCGTGGCCGCCGCCCGCTGGGACGACCTCGTCGAGGAGTTCGAGTTCTCCCCCGCCGAGCAGGCGGAGATCGACCGCGGTGCGGCGGAGATGATCGCGGCGGTCCGCGCCCACCGTCTGGCGGAGGTCCGCAAGCGATAGCACACGACCCAGGTGCAGGTGGCCGAAGCCATGGCAGTACGTACTGGGTTGACCGTTTCTGCGTCGCCGTGTTGCAGGGAAGGGCGTCGACGCATCGCCGAGGCCATGGAGGATGCCGGGCTGCCGTACTGAGGGCGCGGCCGGGGCCGGTGTGGGCCATGCGCGGAATGCGGGGGCCGACCGGTGACCCGGGGCGCGGGCGGGTCGTTGGGCGGGGCATGAACGTCATGAAGCGCACCCTGTCCGCCCTGGTCCTCACCGGCGGCGCCGCCCTCGCCCTCACCCCCGTCGCCGCGCACGCCGCCGACGAGCCCGCCATCCAGGGGCCGCCGATCACGCAGCGCGTCACCGACATCGTCGACCACCCCGGGCAGGCGATCCAGGACACGAAGACGGCCGTCGAGGTCACCGGTTCCGCGGCCGGGTCCGCCACGGGCGCCATGGACAGCTCCCTCGCCGGCGCCCTCGCGGGGGGCCTCCCGAAGGCACCCAAGGTCGGCTGAGAGCCCGGCCCGACGGGCGACCGGCCGACGGAGCACGGCAACCTAGCCCCAGGTGCGGGAGCACAGGACGAGGCGGTAGCCGTCGGGGTCGGCGACCGTGACGCCGTGCTCGTCCCAGTACGGGTTGTGGGAGGCGACGCGGGTCCCGCCGTGCTCCACGAGCCGCCGGACGAGGGCCTCGGCCGGCGGCTCCCCCAGGTACACCACGAACAGGTCGTCCACGGTGGGCGCGGGCGCCACCGGGTTGTCCGCGTCCCGGGTCAGCTCGAAGTGCCACCCGCCGCCGGCCGGACCCACCATCAGCAGGTCGTGCTCCCCGGGGCCGCCGCCGGTGCTGCGCCACTGCACGTCGAGCCCGAGCCCCTGCACGTAGAACCGCTCGGCGGCGTCCAGGTCGAGGGACGGGCGGGCGACGCGGACGTGGGTACCGGCATGGATGATCATGGTGGAAGCCTAGACGGGGCCCCCGTCGCCGGAAACGACGAAGGCAAGGAGAGAGCTCTCCTTGCCGCTCTCAACTTATAGCCCACCGGGGGGCTTGCCACAAGGCCCCCGTCGCGGCGCAGAATCGTCGGCCTGTGCCACCACCTGCGGAAAACGGGGCTTCACCATGCTTGAGCAGTACGTGCTGGACCTGCACGAGGTCGATCCGACCCACGTCGCGCTCGTCGGCGGCAAGGGCGCGCACCTGGGCGGGCTCACGCGGATCGACGGCATTCCCGTACCGGGCGGCTTCTGCGTGACGACGGACGCCTTCCGGCGGGTCCTGGCGGACGCCCCGGCGGTCGGCGAGCTGCTCGACCGGCTGTCGTTCCTGGACCCGGACGACCGGGACGGCATCCGCACGCTCAGCGCGCGGATCCGCCGGACCGTCGAGGAGATCCCCGTCCCCGACGACCTCGCCGCGGCGGTCACCGGCGCCCTCGCCCGCCTCGGCGACCGGACCGCCTGCGCCGTCCGCTCCAGCGCGACGGCGGAGGACCTGCCGACGGCCTCGTTCGCCGGGCAGCAGGACACCTACCTGAACGTCGTGGGGCCGGCGGAGGTCCTCCGGCACGTAAGCCGCTGCTGGGCCTCGCTGTTCACCGAGCGGGCCGTGGTCTACCGGCGGCGGAACGGCATCGACGACCGTACGGTCCACATGGCCGTGGTCGTCCAGGAGATGGTCTTCCCGGACGCGTCCGGGATCCTGTTCACCGCCGACCCCGTCACCGGCAACCGGAAGGTCGCCACCGTGGACGCCGGCTTCGGCCTCGGCGAGGCCCTCGTCTCCGGCCTGGTGAACCCGGACGTCTTCACGGTGCGGGACGGGAAGGTCGTCACCAAGGCGGTCGCCGCCCAACAGCGCGCCGTCCGGGCCCTGCCGGGCGGCGGCACGCACGAAGTGGCCGTCGACGCGCGGCAGCAGGAGGAGCCGGCCCTGACGGACGCGCAGGCCGTACGGCTCGTGCAGCTCGGTCGGCGGATCGAAGCGCACTTCGGCTGCCCGCAGGACATCGAGTGGTGCCTCGCCGGCGACGGCTTCCAGATCGTCCAGAGCCGCCCGATCACCACGCTCTTCCCCGTCCCCGTGCCCGAGAACGACGCCCCGGACAACCGCGTCTACGTCTCCGTCGGCCACGGGCAGATGATGACCGACCCCATGAGGCCCCTGGGGTACTCCATGTGGCAGCTGACGGCCTTGGTGCCGATGCGGGAGGCCGGCGGAAGGCTCTTCGTCGACGTCACCGCGCGCCTCGCCTCGCCCGCGGGCCGCGACGGCTTCCTCGACGCCATGGGGAAGGCCGATCCGCTGGTCAGGGACGCCCTGGAGACCGTCCTCGACCGCGACGGCTTCCTCCCCGCGCCCCCGGACGCCGCCCCCGGCGGGCCGCCGGCCGCGGCCCCGCCCGCCCCGCCCGCGCCCCTCGCGACCGATCCGGCCGTCGTCACCGCGCTGATCGAGCGCAGCCGTACGTCCATCGCCGCCCTGGAGCGCGACATCCGGACGAAGAGCGGACCGGCGCTGTTCGACTTCCTGCTGGAAGCCTTCGAGGAGCACAAGCGGGTCCTCGCCGACCCGCTGAACATGCAGGCGATCATGGCGGGGATGGACGCCACGTGGTGGCTCAACGACACGCTCCAGGAGTGGCTGGGCGAGAAGAACGCCGCCGACACCCTCACGCTCTCCGCCCCCGACAACATCACCTCCGAGATGGGACTGGAACTGCTCGACGTCGCGGACGTCGTCCGCCGGTACCCGGAGGTGGTGGCGTTCCTGCGGGGCGTCGAGGGCGAGGACTTCCTCGACGCGCTGGCGAAGGTCGAGGGCGGGACCGAGGCGCGCGACGCCATCGAGGGCTACCTCGACCGGTACGGCATGCGCTGCGTCGGCGAGATCGACATCACGAGGCCGCGCTGGCGCGAACGCCCCTCGACGCTCGTGCCCGTGATCCTCGACAACGTCAGGAACTTCGCACCGGGCGCCGCGCGGCGCCGCTTTGAGCAGGGCCGGGAGAGGGCCCAGCAGATGGAACAGGACGTGCTGACCCGCCTGCGGGCGCTGCCGGACGGGGACCGGAAGGCCGAGGAGACCCGGCGGATGATCGACCGCGTCCGGACCTTCATCGGGTACCGGGAGTACCCGAAGTACGGCATCGTCAGCCGCACCTTCGTCTACAAGAAGGCCCTGCTGGCGGAGGCCGAACGCCTCGTGGCGGCCGGCGTGCTCGCCGAGCCGGAGGACGCCTTCTACCTGACGTTCCAGGAACTCCACGACGTCGCGCGCTCGCACCGGGTGGACGAGGGGCTCGTCCGGGAGCGCAGGGAGGCGTTCCGGTCGTACCACGCGCTCACCCCGCCCCGGGTCCTCACCTCCGACGGCGAGGCCCTCACCGGGGCGTACCGGCGCGACGACGTGCCGGCCGGCGCCCTGACCGGCGTACCGGTCTCGGCCGGGACCGTCGAGGGACGCGCCCGCGTCGTCCTCGACATGGCGGACGCCGACCTCGAAGCGGGAGACATCCTGGTCACGGCCTTCACGGACCCCAGCTGGTCACCGCTGTTCGTCGGCATCGCGGGCCTGGTGACGGAGGTGGGCGGCCTGATGACCCACGGCGCGGTGATCGCCCGGGAGTACGGCCTGCCGGCCGTCGTGGGCGTGGAGCGGGCCACCCGGCTGATCCGGGACGGACAGCGGATCCGCGTGCACGGGACGGACGGGTACGTCGAGATCCTGTCCTGACCGCTCAGCCCCTGCCGGACGCGACCCCGCTGACGAAGGCGCTCCAGGTACGGGGGGCCACCGCCAGCTCGGGGCCCGCCGTCACCTTGGAGTCCCGGACATGGACGGCATCGGCACAGGCGGCCACCTCGACGCAGTCGTCGCCGTCACCGCTGCTGTAGGTGGACTTGTGCCAGGAGAGGGCGACCTCGACGCAGTTGTCGCCGTCACCGCTGCTGTAACTGCTCTTGAACCACCGGAGCCGGGAGCCGTTCACAGGGAACCTCGCATTCGCGTCAACAGGCCCGAACTACTCGCCGGGTTGAGGGCCTGGATGCGAAGTTTGGCATACCGCTGGTGGAGGAGGCTGAGGTCTTTCGGCTCGGACAGCACCCTGCCCGACTGTTGCCCCTCGCTGTACCCCACCCATTCGTGGTCCTCAGTTTCGAGGAGGCGGAAGGGGCCGCCGAGGCCCGCGTGCTCGGGGCTGATCAGGGGCATGATCTGAAGGTCGACGTTGGGCAGCCGGGCGCACTCCAGCAGGTGGTCGATGAGCTCCGAGGTCACCGACGGTCCACCGGTCTGCCGCGCCACCACCGCCTCGTCGATGATGAAGCTGAAGACCGTGTACGGGGTCCGGGACAGCAGACGCTGGCGGTCCAGTCGAGCGGTGATGCGCGCCTCCACCTCCTCGGCCGTGGGCGGCGGCAGGACATCGCCGACGAGGGCCCGCGCGTACGGCTCCGGCTGGAGCAGCCCCGGTACCGACCGGCACTCGTACGTGTTGAGGGTGACCGCGCCCTCCTCCAGCTCCGCCCACCGCCGGAACCAGGACGCCAGACCGCGCCGCCGGGTCAGCTGCTTCGCCGCGATGCCGATGACACCGAAGGTGTCGAGGACCGCTTCCGTCTTGTTGACGAACTTCTGCGACGGGTGGCGGCGGCCCTGCTCGACCGAGCCGACGTACTGCACCGAGTAGCCGATCAGCGGGGCCAGCTGCTCCTGCGTCAGGCCGGCCCGTTTGCGCGAGGCCTTGACCGTCTCCCCGAAGGAGCGCAGGTTGTCGTCGGGCTCGACCTCGCCGTCACCGCTGTCGTCGGCACTCATCATGGCGGTCACCTCCCCGACAGGAATGTTCACGCACCGTGACTCCGCGTGTCCAGGGAGGGAACTCGTACAGTTGGTTTGTACGAGTTCCGTTGGTGTTGAACGCCGCTGTTCACGCGGGATGTTGAGGGAATGACCGCACCCTTCGGGCCGCCCGCGGCCCTCGTACGTCTGTTCACTCAGCGTTTCAGCGCCACCCGCCGCGGTGCCCGCCTCGCCCGCATGCTGGCCCTGCACGAACTGCACGAGTGGGGGTATCCGCTCTCGGACCCCCTCGCCGCCGACGCCGGGCTGCTCATCGGGGAGCTGGCCGCCAACGCCGTGCTGCACGGCCGGGTTCCCGGGCGGGACTTCGAGCTGCGGCTGGTTCTCCTGGACGCCGTACTCAGGATCGAGGTGTCCGACGCGCGGGCCGACCGGCGGCCCGTGGAGGGGCCGCCGACCGAGCAGGCCGAGTCGGGGCACGGTCTGCGGATCGTCGCCGCCGTCGCCGCCGGGTGGGGGGTCGTGGACCGGCTGGTCGGCAAGACGGTCTGGGCCGAACTACCGCTCGCGGGCGCCTCAGCCGGACAGGTCCCGCCGTGCGTGCCGGGCGGCGGCGGTCATGATCCGGCCCGGGTGGACGGGGCGGACGCGCCGATGAGGTAGGCGACCCGGTCGAGCAGGCGGCCCGCGCGGTCGAACGGATTTCTTCCCCGGGCCCGGCGGGTCAGAGGTACTGGGCGAACGCGTCCAGAGTGCGCAGGATCTCCGGTTCCGACGCCGAGGGCAGCTGGAGGACGACCTCCTCGATGCCCAGGTCGGCGTAGTGGCCCATCTTGCCGGGGCTCGGCTGGACGGCGTACGGGACCACCTGGAGGGACTTGGGGTCGCGCCCGGCGGTCTCCCAGACCTGGCGCAGCACCGGGAGCGACTCGGTGAGGCCGCCGCCGCCGATCGGGAGCCAGCCGTCGGCGTGGTCGGCGATCGCGGCGAAGAGCTTCGGGCCGGCCTGGCCGCCGATCAGGGTCCGGGGGCCGTACAGGGGAATGCCGGGAGCCAGTTCACGGGGCGCCTGCACCGGCTTGGGATGGGCGGCGCTGGCCCGGACGGAGGAGAACGCGCCGACGTACGCCGTGGGTTCGGGAGCCCACAGGGCGCGCATCAGGGCCATCCGGTCCCGGACCAGGTCGCGTCGGGTGCCCCACTCGACGCCGTGGTCGGCGGCCTCCTCGACGTTCCAGCCGTAGCCGATGCCGAGGGTGACGCGGCCGCCGGAGAGGTGGTCGAGCGTGGCCACCTGCTTCGCGAGGCCGATCGGGTCGTGCTGCGCGACCAGGGTGATGCCGGTGCCGAGGTGCAGCCGCTCGGTCACGGCGGAGGCCTGGCCGAGGGCCACGAACGGGTCGAGGGTGCGCCCGTACATCTCGGGAAGCTCGCCGCCCATGGGCGCGGGGGTGTCCCGGGCGGCCGGGATGTGGGTGTGCTCCGGGAGGTAGAGCCCGGAGAACCCGCGCTCCTCCAGACTGCGGGCGAGGCGGACGGGCGAGATGGTGCGGTCGGTGAGGAAGACGGTCGTGGCGATCCGCATGGGCACTGGCACCTCCGAGACGTGGGACCGGCCACGGTACGGGCTCGGCGCACGATTGTTGAGGGGGCGTCAGGCGGGTGGGCGGAGGGGATGGCCGAGTGCGGCGGGGCCGTGCCGATGCGGGCCCGTGCGGACGGGGTCAGCCGAGGGGGTAGCGGGCCAGCCAGCCGGGGGCCTGGCCGGCGGGGCCGTGCAGGGACGGGCCCTGGGTCATCTCCAGGGAGAAGTCGTCGGCGAGTTCCAGGATGGTGGCGCGGCCCTCCAGCTCGGTGAGCCAGGCGGCGGGGAGGGCCGTCTCGCCGTGCTGGGCGCCGAGGAGGGCCCCGCACAGGGCGCCGGTGGCGGCGGAGTCGCCGCCGTGGTTCACGGCGAGGCGCAGGCCGTGCGGGACGTCCTCGGCGACGAGGGCGCAGTAGACGGCGACGGCGAGGGCGGTCGCCGCGTCGCCGGTGCCGTCGGACGGGTTGGTGGCCGTGCCGCTGGTGCTGTCGGCGAGGGCGGTGAGGGCATCGGGGCCCGGCTGGCCCCGGGTGACGGCCGCCGTGGCGCGCTGGAGGGCGTCCGTGACGGGCTGGTGGCCGGGGCGGGCGCCGAGCAGGCCGAGGGCGCGCTGGACGGCGGAGTCGAGGGACTCGCCGCGTGTCAGGCCGTGCACGATGACGGCGTACGCCCCGGCCGCGAGGTAGCCGGTGGGGTGGCCGTGGCTCTGCGCGGCGCACTCGACGGCGAGTTGGAGGACGAGGGCGGGTTCCCAGCCGACCAGCAGTCCGAAGGGGGCCGAGCGGGTGGCGGCGGCCGCGGTCCGGGCGGTCGGGTTCTTCGGCTGTTCCAATGGGGCGAGGACGCCGTCGGCGAAGCCGGTCAGGCAGGCGCGGTCCGGGCCGCGGCGGGCGTAGAGCCATTCCTCCTGCGCGAGCCAGCCGTTGTCCTTGCGGCGCTCGTCCGGGCCCCAGTCGCTCTGGGTGGCGGCCCAGCGGAGGTAGGCGCGGTGGACGTCGGTGGGCGGGTGCCAGGCGCCGGTGTCGCGGCGTACGTGGGCGCGTACGAGGCCGTCCACCGTGAAGAGGGTGAGCTGGGTGCGGGCGGTGACCGTGCCGCGGCGTCCGTGGGCGGGGGCGGGCGCGAGCAGGCCGGCCGGGCCGTGGGCCTCGCGGATGCCGTCGAGGGAGAGCCCGGCCACGGGGGCGCCGAGGGCGTCGCCGATCGCGGCGCCGAGGAGGGTGCCGCGGACCCGACTGCGGAAGTCCTGTTGCTCGGCGCGGCCCCACAGGCCGGTGACGATCCCGCGCCCGGAGGTGCGCTCTGCGGCGGCGGCGGTGGCGTCCGGGCCGCGGCGCGGGGCCTGCGGCGCGCGGGCGGCGGCCGGGTGGGGTGCGGCGGGGGGCGGGGTCTGCGGGGACGGGCCGGGGGCCGCGCCGGCGGCGGGCGGTATCGGGGCGGCGGGTATCCCGGGGGTGGGCGCGCCGGAGCCGGGGGCCGGGCCGGGGGCGCCGGCCCGGGTGTCCGATCCGGGCTGGTCCGGGAGCGGGGGGTGCGCGGCGAGCGGGCCCGCGCCGAGGTCGGGAGCCGGGGGAGCGTGGACGGGGCCGAGCCCGGACCGTACGGCGGGACCGAGGACGTGCATCGCCCCGGGCGCCGGGGCGGGCGGGGCCGGGGCCGGGGGTGCGGGTGGGACCGGGGGTGCGGGGGGCGGTGCGGAGTACGGGGCCGGGGCGCCCGTACCCGGAGCGTGGCCGGTTCCGGCCGCCCGCTCGTCCGGGCTGCCGCCGCCCGTAGGGACCTGGCTCGTATCCATCACTTCGTCCACCCCCGCCACCCTGCCCCGTCAACGCAACCGTTCACCCGCGTCACCCGCGCGCAGGTGAACCCGAACTGTAGTGGACAGCATCGGTCAATTCCGGAAGGTGTCCGGCATGCGTCCCGCAGGCGCACGGTGAACGGCCGGAATGCGAATCCCCAGCTCGGACCGGACGGTTCGGGTCCGGACCCGGCTTCACGGGCAGCGCTCCTCCGGCTTCACGGCGCCGAAGCCGAGCTTCGTGGTCGAGCTTCGTGGTCGAGCTTCGTGGCGGTGCCGGGCTTCGTGCCGGCGCCGGTGCCCGTCCCGGTCGGAAGATCCGAACGAAACGGTTTGCTTCCTCACCCCTTCACCACGTTGCGGCCCTTGTACAGCGCCTTGGGGAGGAAGGTCGAGGTGGGGACCCCGGTCCGCTTGCAGTAGTCGGCCACCATCTCGCGACGGGTCCCCGGCTTCCCCTCCGGCGCGGGGACCTGCTCGTCGGTGAGGTACGGGATGTAGACGAAGGCCCCCCGGCGCTGCACCTTGTTGAGGGGCTTGCCGTTGAACTCGAAGCCGCCACCCGTCGCCGCCTCGGTGAGGTAGCGGTGCTTCTTCTCCGCGATGTCGCTCGCGTTGAACCGGAAGTGGGTGTAGCCGGTGATGTGCGCCCGGTCCAGGCCCTCGTCGGCGGCGAGGCGGTCCACACCCTCGTGGCTGTCGACCTCGGTCCACATGGCGGAGTCGAAGGCGGCGACCTTCTCGTTGCGGGTGAGGGCCACGATCTTCATCAGAGTGGCAGCGGTCTCCTTGCGCGTCCGTTCCTGCCGCTGCTCCGGGGTCTCCGACTGCTGGTCGGCCAGGGCACTCGCTCCGGAGTTCTTCAGCGTCTTGAGCCGGTCACCGAGACCGGTCAGCTGGTCGAACTTCTTCGGGCCCATGGAGGCGAAGTACTTGCCGTCGTAGTCGATGTCGTCCTTCGCCTCCGAGGGTTCGGCGCGGATCGAGGTGCTGGGGCCGATGAGCTGGTTTCCGGCCTGCCATTCGAAGAAGGAGCGGCGGATGTCCTTGAAGGAGATCTCCGAGACGGTCTCGGTGTGGGGCACGTTCTTGTCCCTGAGTCGCTGGCGCAGCTCCTTCCTGAACCGTTCGCCCTCCTTGCCCGACGGAAACGTGACCTTGAGGTTCTTCAGCATCTCCTCGGTGATCTCCGTGGGGACGGCGGCGGTCAGGACGTCCATCTGGTCGGCCTCCCCGAGACCGTCCAGGGCGCCGACCAGTGTGGAGTGCGCGATGACGTGGTGCGCGGTCGTGTCCCAGCCCTGGTGGACGTTGGGCTTGGCGTGCGGGTTCTCCCCCCGTCGCTGTACGGCCCCTTCCGCCGGCGCCACCGCTGCGGAGCTCCGCCCGGCCGCCGCCCTCTTCGGTACCGGACCGGACAGGACGCGGGTGGCGTTCTCCTCGGCCGCCCGCTCGAAGGCGTCGGAGGGGTCGCTGACGCGCAGCCCGGAGCCGTTGTCCGTCCCGGTGACGGGGCCCGACCGCTGCTGGATGACGTGGGTCAACTCGTGGGCGAGTGTGTGCCGGTCGCCGCCGCCGGCGCCGATGACGATGTGGTTGCCGCTGGTGTAGGCGCGGGCGCCGATCTCGGCGGCGGACGCCTCGGCGGCGGCGCCGGTGTGGATGCTGACATCGGAGAAGTCGGCGCCGAGACGCGCCTCCATCTCGGTGCGGGTGGCGTCGTCCAGGGGACTGCCGGGTGAGCGGAGCACGTCGTGGACGGCTGAGCGCTGGACGGGTTCCGGTGGCGCCTGCCCGGCGGGCTGGTGACCGCATCCCGCGCCGTGCTGGTGCGGTGCCTGCGCCCAGGGGTGACCGGCCTGGCGGAGCAGCTGGACGACCGCGGCGTTCCCGGCCGAGCCCTGCAGGGCCCGGAGCAGTCCTGCCGGGGGGGCCTGGGGCGTACGGTCGGGCGCGGGGGTGCGGCCGGGGGGCCGGGTGTTCTCGTGATCGTGCACAGGGGGCCTCTCTCGGTGAGGAGTGACTCGTCCTGGTTACCGAACGGGCCCGCTCGCGCGCGAGGTACTCCGGGGCAGCGTCGGCCGACCGGACGGGCAGTCGGCCGGGGCCACCGACTGTGCCGGGTCGGCCGGACCCCCGGCCGGGCGCCCGCGCCCCGTCAGTCCAGTACCGGCAGCAGGGCCGGCAGGTGCCCGTCCGAGGCGCGGGCCGCGTCCTGCCGTTCCTGCGGAACCTCGCCGTACAGGGTCGTACGGGCCCTCGCGGGCCGGCCCGCGGCCCCGGCGACGGCGATCAGGTCCTTGACCGACTTGTACGAGCCCCAACCCGACCCCGCCATGCGGGAGATGGTCTCCTCCATCAGGGTCCCGCCGAGGTCGTTCGCCCCGGACCGGAGCATCTCGGCCGCGCCCTCCGAGCCCAGCTTCACCCAGCTCGTCTGGATGTTGGTGATGTGCGGGTGCAGCAGGATCCGCGCCATCGCCGTCACCGCCCGGTTGTCCCGCGCCGTCGGGCCGGGCCGCGCGATGCCCGCCAGGTACACGGGCGCGTTGGTGTGGATGAACGGGAGCGTCACGAACTCGGTGAACCCCTCGGCGCCCTTGGCCCGCGCCTCCTGCTGCATGCGCGCCAGCGTGCGGAAGTGGCCGAGCCAGTGCCGCGGCTGGTCGACGTGGCCGTACATCATCGTCGACGAGGACCGGATGCCCAGCTCGTGCGCCGTCGACACCACGTCGATCCAGTCCGCCGTCGGGAGCTTGCCCTTGGTCAGGACCCAGCGCACCTCGTCGTCCAGGATCTCCGCCGCCGTGCCCGGAATGGAGTCCAGCCCGGCCTCCTTGGCCGCCGTCAGCCATTCCCGTACCGGCATCCCCGTCCGCGTCGCGCCGTTGACGACCTCCATCGGCGAGAACGCGTGCACGTGCATGCCCGGCACCCGCTCCTTCACCGCCCGCGCGATGTCGAAGTACGCCGTCCCCGGCAGGTCCGGGTGGATGCCGCCCTGCATGCACACCTCGACCGCGCCCACGTCCCACGCCTGCGCGGCGCGGTCCGCGACCTGGTCCAGGGAGAGCGTGTACGCGTCGGCGTCGGTGCGGCGCTGCGCGAAGGCGCAGAACCGGCAGCCGGTGTAGCAGACGTTGGTGAAGTTGATGTTGCGCGTGACGATGTAGGTGACCTCGTCGCCCACGACCGACTTGCGCAGGTCGTCGGCGATCCGGCACAGCGCGTCCAGCGCCGGGCCGTCCGCGTGCAGCAGGGCCAGGGCCTGTGCGTCGGTCAGCCGCGTCGGATCGTCGGCGGCCTGCGCCAGCGCCGCCCGTACGTCCGTGTCGATGCGCTCCGGGACCATGCCGGGCGCCGCCGCCTCGCGCAGGGCCTCCCAGTCGCCGTAGACGTGGTCGAAGTCGTCGCGCCGGTCACCGGTGCGGCCCTCGGTGTCGATGGTGGCGTGCAGGTCGGTGCGGCCGTACGCCGCGAACCCCTCGTCCGGTTCCTGCCACGGCCGGCCCTCCACCGTCGCGGACGGGTTCGCGAGGCCGGTCGCCGGATCGGCCAGCGCGCGTACGTGCGGCAGCAGCCGGGGGTCCAGCCACGGCTCGCCGCGCTGCAGGAACTCCGGGTAGATCGTGAGGCGCTCGCGCAGCTCGAAGCCGGCGGCGGCGGTCCGCGCGGCCAGCTCCTCGATGTGCGGCCAGGGACGCTCCGGATTGACGTGGTCGGGGGTCAGCGGCGAGACACCGCCCCAGTCGTCGATGCCGGCGCCGATGAGGAGGGCGTACTCCTCGTCCACCAGGTTCGGCGGCGCCTGGATGCGGGCGCTCGGGCCCAGGACGTGCCGGGCGACGGCGATGGCGGCGGCCAGTTCCTCCAGCTCCGCGTCCGGCATGCCGCGCATGGCGGTGTCCGGCTTCGCACGGAAGTTCTGGACGATGACCTCCTGGACGCCGTGGTAGCTGCGCTGGACGCGGCGCAGCTCGAAGAAGGCGTCGGCGCGCTCCTCGTAGGTCTCGCCGATGCCGATGAGGACGCCGGTGGTGAACGGGACGTTGGAGCGGCCGGCGTCCTCCAGGACGCGCAGCCGCACGGCCGGGTCCTTGTCGGGGGAGCCGTGGTGCGGGCCGCCGGGCTCGGACCACAGGCGGGTCGCGGTGGTCTCCAGCATCATGCCCATCGACGGGGCGACGGGCTTGAGGCGCTGGAGGTCGGACCAGGTCAGGACCCCGGGGTTGAGGTGGGGGAGCAGGCCCGTCTCCTCCAGCACGCGGACGGCCATGGCCCGTACGTAGGCCAGGGTGTCGTCGTACCCGTGCGCGTCGAGCCACTCGCGGGCCTCGGGCCAGCGGTCCTCGGGGCGGTCGCCGAGCGTGAAGAGGGCTTCCTTGCAGCCCATCGCCGCACCCCGGCGGGCGATGTCGAGGACCTCGTCGGGGGACAGGTACATCCCGTGCCCGGTCCGGCGGAGCTTGCCCGGGACGGTGACGAAGGTGCAGTAGTGGCACGTGTCGCGGCAGAGGCGGGTGAGGGGGATGAAGACCTTGCGCGAGTACGTGATGACGCCCGGCCGGCCGGCGGCGGCCAGCCCGGAGTCTCTTACCCGCGCGGCGGACGCGGAGAGGTCCGTGAGGGCATCTCCGCGCGCCTGGAGCAGTACGGCCGCCTCGGTCGCGTCGAGCGCGACGCCGTCGCGGGCCCGCCGGAGCGCGCGGCGCATCGCGTTTTCGGTCGGAGCGTCACTCGGAGTGGTCATGCGGTGAGCATACGATCCGGTGGTAGGTGCACGGGATGGTGCGCCGGACGGTGCGCGCAGCGGCTCATCGCATCAGCTCACCGGCGTTGACCAGCAGTGACTGGCCGGTTATCGCCCGCGCCCGGTCGGAGGCGAGGAACACGGCGGCGTCGGCGACGTCCCCGTCGGTGGCGAGGTCGGGCAGCGCCATCCGCTCGGTGAGACGGGCGTGGACCTCGGCCTCGGGCACGTTCTCGGCGTGCGCGGTGAACGTGACGAAGGCCTGGACCGGCGGGCCCCACATCCAGCCGGGGAGCACGGTGTTGACCCGGATGCGGTGGGGGCCGAGCTCGCGGGCCATCGAGTACATGGCGGAGGTCAGCGCCCCTTTGGACGCGGCGTACGCACCCTGCCGCACCTCGTTGGGGGCGGCGACGGCGGACTGCGTACCGATGATCACGACGGAGCCGCCGCCGGCCCTGAGGGCGGGCAGGCAGGCCCGGGTCATGCGGAGGGTGCCGAGCAGGTTCACGTCGAGGATCTGCTGCCAGGTGCCGAAGTCGGCGTCCTGGAGGCCCCCGAAGTACGAGTCCCAGGCGGCGACGTGCACGACGGCGTCCACACCGCCGAACCGCTCCTGCGCGAGCGCCGCGAGGGCCTCGCACTGGGCCTCGTCGGTGATGTCGGTCGGCAGGTAGGCGGTGTGCGCGCCGTCGGGGTCGATCTCGGCGGCGGACTTGGCGAGGTTGGCCTCGGTCCGCGCCCCGAGCACGGCGTTGCCCCCGTCCCGCACGACGGCGGCGGCCACCTGGTGCCCGAGCCCGGCTCCGACGCCGGAGACGATGACGGTCTTCCCTTGCAGCAGCATGACGGGCCCTCCAGGCGACGCACCGATCTGACGGTGCGTCAGGCTACGGCGCACGGCAGGGCTTGTGAAGGGGCGCGGCGGCCCCACGGCGGCCCGCCGGCCACGGCCCTTGCGGTGGTCCGGCGGCGGTCCGTGCGTCAGGCCCGGCGGCCGGGCCGCGGGGTGCGGCCCGTGGCTCCGCCGGGCGCCGCCCCCGCCGGTTCCGCGGCGCGCGTCAGGCGCGGCTCCGGGCCGCCCGGCCCAGACGGACGAGACCGGTACCGATCTCCTGCGGGGTGTGCGTCGTGAACGACAGGCGCAGCGTGCGGGGATCCGGGGACGCCGCGAAGAAGGGCGCCCCGGGGACGAACGCCACGTCGTGGGCGATCGCCGAGGTGAGCAGGGCCGCCGCGTCGCGGCCCTCCGGCAGGCGGGCCCAGACGAACATGCCGCCCTCAGGCCGGTTCCAGGACGAGCCCGCCGGCAGGGCCTGCCCCAGGCCTGCCAGCAGGGCGTCGCGGCGGACCCGGTAGGCGTCCCGGACCCCGGCGACGTGGGCGTCGAGGTCCGCGCCGGCCAGGTAGTGGGCCGCGGCCAGCTGGTCGACCGTGGAGGTGTGCAGGTCCGCCGCCTGCTTCGCGACCACCACGGCCCGGCGCAGCGCCCGCGGCACCCGCAGCCAGCCGAGCCTCAGCCCCGGCGCCATGACCTTCGAGAAGCTGCCCAGCAGCGCCGTGCGGTCCTCGGCCCCCGGGTGCGCGGCGAGCCACGGGACGTCGGCACCCTCGTAGCGCAGTTCCCCGTACGGGTCGTCCTCCACCAGCCACAGGCCCCGGCGCGCGGCGATGGCCGCCACCGCCGCCCGGCGGGCCGCGGGCAGGGTGCGGCCGGTCGGGTTCTGGAAGGTCGGGACGGTGTACAGCAGCTTGGGCCGCTCCCGCGCGACGGCTTCCGCCAGGGCGTCGGGGAGGATGCCCTCGTCGTCGCAGGGCACCGGCACCACCCGCGCCCCCGCCAGCCGGAACGCCTGGAGGGCGGCCAGGTAGGTGGGATTCTCCACGAGGACCGCGTCCCCGGGCTCGACCAGGGCGGTGACGACGAGCGCCAGGGCCTGCTGGGAGCCCGAGGTGACCAGGACGTCGTCCGCGTCCGTCGCCAGCCCCCGCGCCGTCGCCCGGCCGGCGACGGCCCCGCGCAGTTCCGGCACGCCCTCGGTGGTCGAGTACTGCAGCGCCCTCCCGGCGGACGCCGCGAACACGGCCTCGTACGAGGCCCGCAGGCCCGCGGCGTCGAAGAGCTCCGGCGCGGGGAGGCCGCCGGCGAAGGAGACGACCCCGGGGCGCTCGGTGAGCGCGAGGATCTCGCGCACGGGGGAGCCCCCCGTCGACGCGGCCCGGGCGGAGAGGGCGGGCGGCGGCACGACGGGGGCGGAGGCAGGGGTGGGGACGGGTGTGGATGTCATGGGCACGGGGCTCCTCGGGGAGGCGGGTGCGGGCATCGTAGGCGGAGAAAGGTGCAGACGGCACGCATGTGTCACATGCTGAACTGCCGTCGTCCTCTCGCACTCTGACGTTGCATCAGCTAGACCGGTGCCATGACGACAGGAGAGCAGGACCCGCGGCCCGGCGACACCCGGCACCACGACCCCCTCCGGCAGGACACCCGGCCCGACGACTACGCCGAGCTCGCGGCCGTCGGCCCGTACGGGGTCCGTCCGGGCCACGCGCTGATCACGATGGTGGAGCCGCACCCGGGCCACGAGTTCGCGTACAACCGCTGGTACGAGGACGACCACTACTACGCCGGCGCCATGGCCATGCCCTGGATGTACGCCGGCCGCCGCTGGGTGGCCACCCGGGACCTCCAGGAGCTGCGCTACCCGGAGAAGTCGGCCGTCGCGCAGCCGGTCACCGCCGGGTGCTACCTCTCGACGTACTGGGTGACCGAGGGCCGCTACGACGAGCACATGAAGTGGACCGTCGGCATCAACAAGCGCCTCAACCGGGACGGCCGGGTCTACCAGGACCGGACGCACGTCTTCACGGCCTTCCAGGACCACGCGGCGACCGCGTACCGCGACGGGGCCGCCGGGCCGCGGGACTTCCACGCCCTCGACCACCCGTACGCCGGGCTCGTCGTGCAGGTCGTGGACGCCGACGGCCCCGAGCAGCGGGCCGGGCTGCTGGAGTGGCTGCGCACGCGGTCCCTGCCGAAGCGGCTGCACGGCTCGTCCGCCGCGATGGTGACGGTCTTCCGGCCGACACCGCTGCCGGGCGACCGGATGACGTACGTCAAGCAGGTGGAGGGGATCGACACCCGCCTCACGCTGCTCTGGTTCCTGGAGGAGGACCCCCGGACCTGCTGGGACCGATTCCAGGGGCTGGACGCGGAGGTCGCGGGGGCGGGGCTGGGGCGGGTGGAGCTGGTCGCGCCGTTCGTCCCGACGGTGCCGGGCACCGACCGGTACGTCGACCAGCTCCGCTAGGGGGTGTCCGCGGGCCGCGGCGGACGTGCCGTGCGCGGACATGGCCGAGCCCCCTCGGCCAGGACGGCGGGCCGGTCGAGAGGGCTCCGGACGGTGGTGCGGGTGGCGCTGGTGGTGGTGTGGTGCGTGTGGCGCTGGCCGTACAGGGGACGGTGGAGGCGTGCGCTGAAACGTTCAGGCGAGGCGCCCGAGGCCGCCCTCGGTGACGTCGGCGACGAACGAGGTCCAGGAGCCGGGCGCGAAAGTGAGGGACGGACCGTCCTGCACCTTCGAGTCGCGGACCGCGATGGCCTCCGTGACGGGTGACTTGACCTCGACGCAGGCGCCGTTGGCGGAATAGGAGGACTTGGTCCAGTTGTGCGTGGCGCCCTGGCGAATAGCCATGTTTCTCTCCGGTTCAGCGAGTAGTTCCCGTGTCGTGTCGACCACTTTTCCGGCCGACCTGATCGACGCTACCGGCAGCTCCTGAGACGTGGACGGGCCATTCACCCGACCGAGTGGCATATTCCATTCAGGCCTTCTGTGGCCGGGGACTGACGGTGTACCGTGCTGGCCCTTCCCCGGCCACCCACCTGGTTTCGCACCGCTTTATCAAGCCTTGCCCGCGTATTGGCCGATGATGTCGGAGATGAACTGCCGTGTCTGGTCCACGTTGAGGGCCTGGGCGCGCAGGTGCTCGTACATCACGCTGTACTTCTGCACGTCGTTGGCCTTCTCCAGGTACAGGTCGCTCGTCACGCCCTCGATGTAGACCACGGTCGAGTCGGACGCGTCCGGAAACTCCAGGATGGCGTACTGGCCGTTGACGCCCGGGTGCGCGCCCAGCGAGAACGGCATCACCTGCACGGTCACGTGCGGCTGGTCCGACTGCTCTATCAGGAACTCCAGCTGCCGGATCATCAGCTGGGCGTCGCCCACCTGCCGCCGCAGCGCGGCCTCGTCGATGACGGCCCACAGCCGCAGCGGCCCGAGCTCCGGGTTGTTGTTCTCGGTCTCGGACAGCCGCTTCTGCCGGTGCATCCGGACCTGCACCCGCTTGTCCACGTCGGCGGGAGCGGTCTCCGGCCAGGCGCCGCGGACCAGGGACTGGGCGTACTCCGTGGTCTGGAGCAGCCCCGGGATCACCAGCGGCTCGTACGTGCGCAGGCTGGCGGCGTCCGTCTCCAGGCCGATGTAGACGCTGTACGGGATGTCCCCGAAGGCGTGCCACCAGCCCTGTTGCCGGGAGTCCTTGGCCATCTGCATGAGCGAGTCCACGAGCCGGCGGTCCTCCACCTCGTACACGTCGCACAGGTCCCGGACGTCGCGCTGGCTGATGGAACGGCGGCCGTTCTCCAGCCGGCTGATCTTCGACTGGGAGACGAGCAGGCGTTCGGCGACCTGCTCGGCCGTCATGCCCTTGTCCTCGCGGAGCTTGCGCAACTCCATGCCCAGTCGGCGGCGTCGGACGGTGGGATTGACATTGGACGCCACGTGAACGGCACCTCCGCCTTCTTCTGTTGCTGTCCCTCTGCGTGTCTGATGTTGAGCAGACTGCCACCGAAGCGTGCGCTGCCGCTGGGGAACGGCCGGGAAAACAGACGCGCGGGGTGGCGGGACCGGGCGAACCGGCCCCGCCACCCCGCGCGTCGGCGGTGCCCGGACCGGGTGCCTGGGGGGCGCCGGTCACGGCGGTGGCGTTGCGATGGAGCGGTGGATCAGTGCGCGGCCGCGCGGGCCATCGCACCGGTCCGGCGCGGCTGGAGCGGGACACTGCCCGTCGTGGCCCGGACCGGCGGTGCCGGTGCGCGGTCACGGCGAGGCTGTGCCGCCACACCGTTCTGGACGTCCATCACGGCGTGCGCCACGAGTCCGCCCATGGGGTCGTGCCGGATCAGGTCCCGAAGCCGGGATCTGGACGACCGCCCCTCGTTGCCGGGGTACAAGTGCTTGCCGAGTCCGACCGCGTGGGCCAGTGCGGCAAGCGCCGCGGTCCGCGGGTCCGGCGGTACACCGGTGCGGATCGCACTGTCCAGCCGGGCACGGATCTCCCGGCTGATCGCCGTGTCCGTCGCCTGGTAGCGAGTCGTCGGCAGCACCCCGCACATCTGTCCCGCGACGGCATGGACCATGCCGCAACGCTCCAGGTGAGCGAGGTAAATCTGGCGGAGCCCCAGCCGGGGTCCGCCTATCCAGTGGACGGCCCGAACCGGGCTGCCGCGCCTGCGCAGCAGTTCCAGTGCGGAGTCCAGAGTCGGATCTCCTGTCGGCCGTGGCATCACCACGGCGATACGATCCCCGTCAGGGGCTATCCGTCCTGCCAGAGCCAGCTCCACTAGCTGTGCCCCGGCCAGGCCGAGGTCGAGCGACTGCGGCTGCGCCGTGGTACCCGTGGCCGGGTCCAAGGCGAGCAGCAGAAGCTCCTCCGGAATTGTTCTGCGGCTCCTGCCCATCCATGCCTCCCCGCGTGGATGAGTGACAGGGTGACGCCTCTCACATTCATCTGTCGAGAGCGCCTGACCGCTTTGCGGGGGAACTCGCAACTATGTCGTTCTCGTCTGGCGCGGGGGCGATGCCCCCGAGACGGGACACTGTTAGACATTCGGACAGCCGGACGTGGCGGCGATCGAGGAGGAACTGGTGGCGGGCGAGTCCCCCGACAAGTCGGTAGATGCAGGAGCGCCGGGGGCGGCGGAGTCCTCCGCGGAGCGTGATCCGAGGCTGTCGGTGTTCCGGCCGAGGGAGTCCGAGGACGCCTCGGCCGGTGACGGCGACACCCCGGAGCGCGACCCGCTGCGCGAGGCCGTCGCGGCGTGGGTCGCCACCGCCGAGGCGCCCGCGGGTTCCGACGGGCCGCCCGCGGGAGCGGAACCGGCAGCCGTCGTTCCGGCTGGCGCGGGTCCGAAGCCGGGTGCCGGGTCGGCCGCTGCCGACTCGAAGGCTGATGCGGCGGAGGTTGCGGCGGAGCCCGAGGCTGAGGCTGAGGCCGTGCCTGACGCCGAGCCCGAGCCCGAGCCCGAGGTCGGGGCCGGTTCCGAGCTGGAGGCAGAGCCCGCCTCCGCCTCCGGCGCCGAGTCACCGGCCGCGTCCGGGTCCGTGTCCGGGGCCGAGTCCGGCGGCGGGTCCGCTGCCGGTGCGGCGGGGTCGCGCGGCGCCGAGGTGCCCAAGCCGTCCTCCGAGCCGGCCGACGCCCCTGAGGCCGCCGACGTCTCCGAGCCCGCTGAGGCCCCTGAGGCCCCTGAGGCCGCCGATCCCGTCGACGCCTCCGAGCCGGCCGACGCCGCGCCCGATGCCGGCTCCGGCGCGCCGGCCGCGTCCGGTGAAGCGCCTGCGGACAGTGAGCGGACCGCTGTGTTCCGGGCGGTGAAGCCGCCTGCGGCTGCGGGTTCCGGTTCTGTGGGTGGGCGGGGCGGTGAGGGGTCGCGGGTCGACTTCTTCCGGCGGCCTCAGCCGGTGTCGGGCCGGGGCGGTGCCGAGGAGGGTGCCGAGGAGGGTGCGGGTGCGTCGGAGTCGTCTCCGGCGGAGTCCGGTGGGGGCGGCGAGCGCACTGCCGTGTTCCGTGCGGTGACTCCGCCGGCGCCGGCCACCCCGGTCGCCACACCGCCCGCCAAGGATTCCGTTTCGGCCGAGGAGTCGGCCGCTGACACCGCCGATTCCGGGTCCGCTTCCGATGAAGCGCCTGCGGACAGTGAGCGGACCGCTGTGTTCCGGGCGGTGAAGCCGCCTGCGGCTGCGGGTTCCGGTTCTGTGGGTGGGCGGGGCGGTGAGGGGTCGCGGGTCGACTTCTTCCGGCGGCCTCAGCCGGTGTCGGGCCGGGACGGTGCCGAGGAGGGTGCCGAGGAGGGTGCGGGTGCGTCGGAGTCGTCTCCGGCGGAGTCCGGTGGGGGCGGCGAGCGCACCGCCGTGTTCCGTGCGGTGACCCCGCCGGCGCCGGCCACCCCGGCCGCCACACCGCCCGCCAAGGATTCCGCTTCGCCCGGTCGCCCGGGCTTCGACGGGCCCCCAGCGGGTTCCGCCGCCGCGGACGGTGAGCGCACCGCGGTGTTCCGCGCGGTCAAGCCGCCGGTCGCGCCGGCCGGGGACGCCGGCGCCGCCGGCCGGGCCGCGCCGCCGAAGGCCAGTACCTTCGTACCGCTGCGGACCGACGGGGCTCCGGCCCCGGCCGTGACCCCGAAACCGGCCCCCGACCCCGCGGCCGGGTCCACGCCCGCGGCCGGGTCCACGCCCGCGTACGAGTCCCCCGAGCGGACCACGCAGCAGCCGCTGCCGCCGAAGCCGCCGCTCGACATGCTCGCGGACCTCACCAACAACCCGCCCCCGCCGCCGAGCCCGCTGCGCACCGCCGTACGGCGGTTCAAGATCTACGCGCCCGTCGTCGTGCTCCTGGCGATCGTCCTGTCGGTCGTGCAGCTGGTGCGCCCGCTGCCCGAGCCGACGCTCGTGATGACCGCGAAGTCCTCGTACACCTTCGAGGGGGCCAAGCCGCAGCTGCCCTGGCCCGGCGAGGGCCAGGCGTACATGGCGGCGGCCGGTCTCGGCACGCTCGGCCAGTCCGGCGAGCAGAAGCCGGTGCCGATCGCGAGTGTCACCAAGTCGATGACGGCGTACATCATCCTGCGCGACCACCCCATCAAGAAGGGTGAGAAGGGCGCGGTGATCGACGTCGACAAGACGGCCGAGTCCGAGGGCAGGAAGAACAACTCCACGGACAACGAGTCCACCCTCGACACGGTCAAGGAGGGCGACAAGCTCACCGAGTACGACGCGATCGCCGCCCTCATGATCCCGTCGGCCAACAACGTCGCCCGGCTGCTGGCGCGCTGGGACTCCGGTTCCCAGGAGGCGTTCGTCAAGAAGATGAACGACACCGCCAAGGACCTCGGCATGAAGAACACCACGTACACGGACCCCTCGGGCCTGGACGCGACCACGGTCAGCACCGCCGAGGACCAGGTCAAGCTGGGCCTGAAGCTGGTGGAGATCGAGACGCTGCTGGAGATCACCAAGAAGCCCAGCTGGCAGGACCCCTCGGGCAAGGTCTGGCGGAACTGGAACGGCCTGGTGCCGTTCAACGAGTCGCTCGGCATCAAGACCGGTACGACCACCAAGGCCGGCGGCAACCTGCTCTTCGCCGCCTACAAGGACGTCGGCAAGACCCGCCAGCTGATCGTCGGCGCCGTCCTCGGCCAGCACAAGCCGCCGATCATCGACAGCGTGCTCGCCGCGAGCAAGCAGCTGATGACCGCCACCCAGAAGTCCCTGAACGGGGCGCCCGTCGTGAAGGAGGGCGACGTCGTCGGGTACGTGGACGACGGGCTCGGCGGCCGTACGCCGGTCGTCGCCACCGCCGACGTCCAGGCCGTCGGCTGGGGCGCGCTGACCGTCGGCATCGAGCTGGCACAGGGCGAAGGCAGCAAGATCCCGCAGACCGCGAAGGCCGGCACCGAGATCGGCGTGCTGACGGTCGGCGAGGGCGCGAGCCAGGTGAAGGTGCCGGTGGCGCTGAAGAGCGACCTCGCCTCGCCGGGCATCGGCAGCAAGCTGACGCGCGTCGGCTGACCGCCGCCGCCGGCGTGCGGACGGCGCCCCGGGCAACCCCGGGGCGCCGGGGCGCGTCTTGGGATCCGGGACGTGCGTACGGGCAGGGAACTCATGTGTGGGGGAGTGGGCAGTGACCACCGCTGAGCAGCAGGGACGGCGCCGTGCCGCCGCTGCGCCGGTGCACGGCGGCGGTTCCGGGTCGCCCGCGCACCCCGCCGCCGCGCTCCCCGCCCCGGCGGGGCCCCCTGCGGACGCCCCGGTCCTGCCGGAACCGGGCGGCCCCGGCCGCCGCGGTCTGGACTGGGTGCGCCGCCACCCGGTGGCGGTCGCGACCGTCCTCGCCGGGATGCTGCACGTCCTGTGGTTCTTCAGCTTCGCCAACAGCGGCGGCGACCTCGCCGCGCAGGACGCGTGGGCCGAGTTCGTCGGGCGCCACCCCGACTCCGCGTACAACCTCGCCTGGTACGGCGGGATGCACCCGGTCTCGTACAGCGTGGTCTCGCCCTACCTCATGCACGTGCTCGGCGTGCGCACCACGATGATGATCGCCGGCACGGTCTCGGCCGGGCTCCTCGCGCTGATACTGACCCGTTGCCGCGGCTCCGTGCGGGAACCGCTGTGGCCCGCGCTCGCCGGGGTGTACGGACTGTTCTGCAACGCCCTGTCGGGCCGGGTCACCTTCGGCCTCGGCGCGATGTTCGCGCTCGCCGCGGTCGCCGCGGTGTTCTGCTGGCCCCGGAAGTGGTCGCGGCGCCGCTGGGCGAAGGCGGCCGTGGCGGCCCCGCTGGCGGGGCTGGCCACCGCCTCCAGTCCGGTCGCCGGGCTGTTCCTGGGGGTGGTGGCGGCCGCCCTGTTCCTGACCCGGCGGCGCCCGGGCGCGTACGCGCTGGGGCTGGCGCCGGTGGCCGTGGTCGGGCTGTCGGCCTGGCTGTTCCCGTTCTCCGGGACGCAACCGATGCGGCTGGGCTCGGCCTGGCTGCCGTTCGTGTTCGCGGTGGCCGTGTGCGTGCTCGTGCCGAAGCGCTGGAAGACGGTCCGCGTCGCGGCGGCCGTGTACGCGTTGGGCACCTTCCTGACCTGGGCGGTCGACTCCCAGGTCGGTTCCAACGTCACCCGGATGATCATGCTGTTCGGCGGGGCCGTGCTGCTCGCGGCCCTCCCGTGCTACGCCCCGCGCTCGCGGCGGTGGTACGCGGTGCTGCTGGCGTTCGCCGGCCTGACCGTCTGGATCACCACCAACAGCGTCACGGACATCATCCGCACCACCCCGCTGGCCGCCTGGAACCGGGAGCTGGCCCCGCTCGTCGACCAGCTGGAGAAGGTGGGCGCCGACCGCGGCCGGGTCGAGGTGGTTCCGGCGAGCAGCCACCGCGAGTCGTCGGCGTTCCCCTCGTACGTGAACCTCGCGCGCGGCTGGAACCGGCAGGCCGACCTGGAGCGCAACCCGCTCTTCTACGACGACACCCTGAACGACGTGACCTACCGGGAGTGGCTGGACCGCTGGGCCGTGCACTACGTGGTGCTGCCGGCCGACCGGCCCGACGAGGGCGGCAGGGACGAGGCGCGGCTGGTGCGCGAGGGCCTGCCGTACCTCCAGCAGGTGTGGGGCGACGCGAACTGGCAGCTGTTCAAGGTCGACGCGCCGACCGACCTGGTGTCCGGGCCGGCCGGCGTGGTGCGGGCGGGCGCCGACGAGCTCGTGGTGAACGTACGGCAGGCGGGGCGGGTGCTGGTGCGCGTTCCGCACTCCCCGTGGCTGGGGCTGGTGGGCGCGGACGGCAGGGCCGTGGTGCCGCCGCAGGAGACCTTCGCCTCGAAGGCGCGGGGCGGCGGGGCGACCGGGCTGCCGAAGGAGTACGCGAACGCGGCCGGGTGCCTGTTCAAGGCGGCTCCGGACGCGTCGGGCGACGTGTGGACGGAGCTGCTGGCGCCGGGGCCGGGGGAGTACCGGGTGACGGCGAAGTACCAGCTGCCCCGGGGGACGCCCTGTCCGGACGAGCTCGTCCAGAAGGCGCTGGGGCACCCGGCTCCGCCGCGCGGTCCTTGATCCCGAATTCTTTGCTTCCGGCCCGGGTGCGTCGGCCGGTATATGTGCATACGATCCCAGTAGTCCGATTGGGTGCTTCCCGAGGGAGTTGACGGGATGAGCAAAGAGCAGATGCAGGACGTCCAGGCCGCCATCGCGAAGGCGCAGGAGCCGTTCCAGGTGCCGCGGGCGCAGGGCCACGGCTTCGACGGCCCGCTCCGGAGCAAGGTCAAGGGCGGGGCGCACACGAAGGCGGCCCTCAAGCGGGCCGGCACTCCGCAGGGTGACCGCATCGGCGAGCGCAGCAGGGGACTGAGCTGACGCGGGCCCCGCGCCCCGCGTCCCCGTGAGGGGGCGGGGGCGGGGGCCGGGGTACGACAGGTACCACCAGCACCGTGGGTACCACCACCAGCACCGTGGGTACCACCACCAGCACCGTGGGTACCACCACCAGCACCG
>NZ_JBHXSY010000046.1:45351-53680 GCF_042715295.1 Streptomyces sp. NPDC058701
GTGGGTACCACCACGGGCACGACACCGCGACCGCGCGACCGCGTGATCGCCCGGCCCTCCCGGTTCCGGACCGGGAGGGCTTCCGTGTGCCGTGACGTCATCGCGCGCAGGTTTCCGGGCAACCGTTACGTCGTCGGGGGACGACGCACACACGACTGCCGTACCGTCGGCCTGTTGCCGGGGCGCACGGCCGGAGCCCCGCCCCGCCCGTGGTCCCCGGAGCCTGCCCCCTGTCGTCCCGCACGCCCGCACGGAGCGCCGATGCCCCGCCCACGACCCGCGCGCGCCCCCTCCGGCGTCCCGCGCCCGGCCCCAGGCCCCGCGCACACCGCCCGCGGGGGCGCGCTGCCGGCGCTGCCCTCCTGGACCGCGACGCTGACCTGGAAGGCCGCGGTCTTCATCACCCTCATGTGCTGCGGGCTCGCCGCGCTGCTCGGCGTCCTCGTGCACCGGATGATGACCGAGCAGACGGAACGGGCCGCCCGTGCCAGCGCCATGGACCGGCTGGACCGCACGATCGTGGCGTACGAGGCGGGCGCGCGCCTGCGGCGCGGCGAGGGCATCGACCCCGCCGGACTGCCCCCGCGGTTGCACGCCCTCGCTCTGCGGGGCAAGCGCGGCACGGCCTTCGGCGTGCACCGCGGCCGCACCGCGGTGTGGGCCGCGGGGCCGGCCGCCGACCGGACCGCGATAGCCGTCGCCGTGGACTTCACGAGTGCCGAGGAGACCATCGCCGGCCTGGACCGGGCCATCCTCGGCTCCTCCGCGCTCGCCATCGGCGGCACCCTCCTCATCGGCGCGTTCGGCGTCACCCGCGTCACCCGGCGGCTGCACCTGACCGCGCAGGTGGCCCGCCGGATCAGCGCGGGCGACCTGGACGCCCGCGTCGGGGACCGTACGCGCAGCCAGGACGAGGTGGCGGCCGTCTCCCGGGCCCTGGACACGATGGCCGGCACCCTCCAGCGCAAGCTGGAGGCCGAGCAGCGGTTCACGGCGGACGTCGCCCACGAGCTGCGCACCCCGCTGACCGGCCTGGTCGCGGCCGCGGAACTGCTGCCGCCGGGCCGACCGGCCGAGCTCGTACGGGACCGGGTGCAGGCGATGCGCGCGCTGACCGAGGACCTGTTGGAGATCTCCCGGCTGGACACGGGCAGCGAGCGCGTGGAGCTGGACTCCTACGACCTGGCCGAGCTGACGGCCCGGACGATCCGCGCCTCCGCAACCGACACGGCGCTGGTGGTGGCCGCCGGCGCCCGGCTGGAGACGGACCGGCGGCGGCTGGAGCGGATCATCGGCAACCTCGTGCTGAACGCGCACAAGCACGGCGCGACGCCCGTCACGGTGACCGTCGACGGCCGGACCCGGAGCGTGACGGTCACTGACGCGGGGCCCGGCTATCCGGCGTACCTGCTGGAGGCCGGGCCGCAGAGGTTCCGCACGGAGGGCATGAACAAGGGCCACGGCCTGGGCCTGACGATCGCCGTGGGCCAGGCCCGGGTCCTCGGCGCCACCCTGTCGTTCCGCAACCGCGCGGAGGGCGGCGCCGAGGCCCGCCTCACCCTTCCAGCGTCCGCAGCACCGGGAGCAACTGCGCCTCCTCCCGGTCGAGATGGGCCTCCAGCTCCCAGCTCAGCCGCTCCACGCGCCCGCTGAACCCGTCGTCGGGTCCGTCCAGCGCCCGTACGAGGTCCTCCTGGAGCCGGGCGATGGTGCGGTGGTCCTCGGCGATCCGCAGGAAGAACTCCCGCATCTCCGGGTGGCGTTCGGCGAGGAACGGGAACAGCCCGGCGTCCTCGCCCGTGTGGTGGAACTCCAGCGACCGGCAGAACGCCAGGCAGTGCTGGCGCAGTTGCAGCCCGAGCGAGGCCGGGCCGGCGCCGCGGGACTCCTCCCGTACGTGGGCCAGCTGGGCCCGCAGCCAGCCGTGCACCTCCAGCAGCTTCCCGGCGATCCCCGTCTCCCCGGACGGCGGGACCTCGTGGGTCCGCTGGAGGGCGACGACGGGGATCGGCCGCGCGGTCTGCTCCTGGTAGGCGCCGTACCCGGGCTCGGCGCGGACCACGTGGGCGAACAGGGCCTCCCGCCGGGCCCCTTCGGCGGGGACGGCGACGGCCTCGTAGGTCTCGGCGCCCGTCTCGACCTCGACGAGGGGGTGCGCGAGCAGGTTGTGGTACCAGGCGGGATGCCGGTCCGCGCCGGCGGCGGACCCGATGACGAGCAGGTGCCCGCCGTCGGCGGCCTCCTGCCGTACGAAGCCGAGCGGAACGGTGTGCGGCTTCCCGGACCGGGCGCCGGTGGTGGTGAGCAGGACGAGCTCGGAGCCTTCGAAGGGGCCTCCGACGCGGCCGGAGTTGGCCCGGAACTCGTCGATGACGGACTGGTTGAACGAGGCGAACGAAGTGGATGACACGGAGTGTGGGTCCTCACGGTGTGTGTGCGTGCGATGGCAGCGGAACAACCGAGGGGAATCACCCGTAGCCGGTGGCGTGGAAGCCCATGGGCCCGGTCCTTCACGTACAGGTGCCTGCCCAACCACCGCCCGGCCCACAGCTCAGTGGACGGCGTCACGCGACACGCGGGCCATGTAACCACATGGACCCCATGACGCCGAAGACCCCCGGTCGCATGCGACCGGGGGTCTTCGGATCGTGCCCTCGGCAGGATTCGAACCTGCGACACCGGCTTTAGGAGAGCCGTGCTCTATCCCCTGAGCTACGAAGGCGGGGGCTGCCCCTGGGGCAGCTCAGGGACAGCGTAGCGGATGAGGGCGGGGCGCCGCGGCTCGGTTCCCGCCGCCGGAACGGCGTCGTGGGACGGGTGTGGGGCGGGGGCCGTTCAGGCGGGCGGAGCGGTGTCGTCGGGGGTCGGCCCGGGCTTCGTGTGGAGGACCTCGCGGGCCTGCTCCGCGGCGCGGACGATGCCCTCGGAGACGAAGTCGAGGAAGCGGGCGATGTTCTCCAGGCGGCCCGCGGCGGGGGTGCCGGGGCCGAGGACGCCGACGCCCTGCTGCGCGGTCGCGATGATCCGGGCGTTGGCCCGGGCGCTGGCGATCATCGCCTGGTACCAGACGTCGTCGTCGACGACGTAGCGCTCGCGCCGGCCGTCGGCGCGTTCCCGGCGGACGAGGCCCTGGCTCTCCAGGAACGCCACCGCCTTGGAGATGGACGCCGGGCTGACCTGGAGGCGCCGGACCAGTTCGGACGCGGTGAGGCTGCCCGCGTCGGTGGTGTACAGGCAGGTCAGGACGCGGGCCATCATCTTGGGCGTGCCCGCCTCCATGAGGACGGTGGTGAGCTCGTCCTCGTACGCGCGCACGGCCTCCGCGTCGCGGCCGTGGGGCTGCGGGGGTGCCTGCGGGTCCGGGGGCGGGGTGTGCGCACGCCGGTGGGCGCGGCGCTCGGTGGCGCGGTGGGCGAGGTCGGCGCGGTACGCGGTGGGGCCGCCGTTGCGCATCACCTCGCGCGTGACCGTCGACGTGGGGCGGTCGAGGCGTCTGGCGATCTCCGCGTAGGCGAGGCCGTCGGCCACCCCGAGCGCGATCTGCTGGCGTTCCTGCTGGGTGAGTCTGCCTCCCGGCACCGCGATCTCCCTTCGTGTGTCCCCGATGCCTCCACTGTAGCGTTCACCGGCGCATCATTGCAACGCAACGAGGGCGGGTGTTGCGTTCGATCGCAGAATCAATGCAATGAAATACCTGCTCTGAGCTGCATGGATGGTGCACATTCGCAACAAGTGCATTGAAGGAATATCGAATGCAACGTAGCGTTTGCGATGTCGGAAACAACGAGCAGACAGGTGAACGCCATGCAGAGCTTCGACACCACCGCCCCCGTCACCGCCGTCCTCGACATCCCCGCCGGGCGCGTGCGGTTCATCGCCGCCGACCGGGCGGACACCACGGTCGAGGTCCTGCCCGCGGACGCCTCCGCGGGCCGCGACGTGAAGGCCGCCGAGCAGGTCACCGTCGCGTACGCCGACGGCGTCCTGCGGATCGGGACCGCACCCGCCAAGAACCGGGTCCTGGGTAACTCCGGGTCCGTCGAGGTGACCGTACGGGTCCCCGCCGGCTCCCGCGTCGAGGCGAAGGCGGCCAGCGCCGAGTTCCGCGGCGTCGGACGCCTCGGCGACGTCACCTTCGACGGCGCCCACGGCTCCGTCAAGCTCGACGAGACCGCGTCCGCCCACCTCACCCTCCTCGCCGGCGACATCACCGTCGGCCGCCTCGGCGGCCCCGCCGCCATCAGCACCCAGCAGGGCGACATCCACATCACCGAAGCCGTCCACGGCACCGTCGAACTCACCACCCAGTCCGGCGGGATCACGGTCGGCGCCGCCCGCGGAACCTCCGCCTCCCTCGACGCCGGCACCGCCCACGGCCGCATCCACAACGCCCTGCGGAACACCGGCGGCGCCCCCGCCCTTGCCATCCGCGCCACCACCGCCCACGGCGACATCACCGCCCGCAGCCTCTGAGGCCGCGGGCGGTCCGGGACTACTGGCGGGCGCCGAACGGGAGGTGGACCTCCACGCGCGTGCCCTCACCGGGGGCGCTCTCGACGCGCAGCCGCCCGCCCAGGTCCTCGATGCGGCCCCGCATCGACCGCAGGCCGTATCCGGTGCCCGGCTCCTGCGGGGCGCCGCCCGGGCCGGCTTCCGCGGCGAAGCCGGCGCCGTCGTCCTGGACCCGGGCGTACATCCAGCGCCGCGTGGTCCGTACGGTGACCTCGATCCGCTCGGCACCGGCGTGCGCCAGGCAGTTGCGCACCGCCTCGCGCAGGACGAACGACAGCTCGCGGCGCCAGCGTTCGGGGGCCGCGGTCTCGTCACCCGTCACCTTCACGGTGACCGGGACGCGCGGGGCGACGTCGGCGAGCCAGCGCATCAGGGACTCGCGGACCGGCGGGGTGAGGGAGCTCCGGTGCAGCGAGCCGATCAGGGTCCGGTTCTCGCGGGCGGCCTCGTCCAGGGCACGCTTCGCCGCGGTCAGGTGGGCGGCGGCGCCCTCGGGGTCGTCCTCGCCGAGTCCGATGCGGTGCTGTGCGAGGGCCAGTGCGCCGCCGATCTCGTCGTGGAGGTGGTGGGCGAGCCGCCGGGACTCGGTCCAGGCGCTGTCGCCGCCGCCGTCGCCGCTCCAAAGGCCGGGGCCCGCGGCGCGCACCGCGTCGCCGAGCAAGCGGACCACCGCCAGGCCCCGCGCGAGTGCGGCGTGCCCGTCGGCTCCGCTCTCCGTGACCTGGAGCAGGGAGCATTCCAGGAGCAGGGTGCCCGCGGCGACGAGGTGCCGCGGTGTCGCTCCGCCCGGCGCGACCGCCGGGCCTTCCCCGGCGAACCCGCCGGACCCGCCGGACACGGCGGGCACGGCCGGCCCGACCGTCGCGGCGGCCGGGCCCTGGGCGCGGAGCAGGACGTCGCGGGCGTACGCCAGGCAGGACGCCTCGTGGCGGGGCAGGTCCGCGCCGCCGGCCGGCCGGAGGGAGGGGAGCGCGAGGGCGAACCGGCGCAGTATGGCGGCGGCTTCGGTCCGGAGCAGGACGGCCGGGGGTGCCGCGTGCGCGCCGCACTCGCCGCACTCGCCGTACTCCCCGTACTCCCCGTACTCCCCGTGCGTGCCGCACTTCCCGTGTTCCCCGGGTGGTGGCGCCGCCTCCAGGGCCGGGGCCTGCGGTGCGGACGGGGGAGCGGACGGGGGAGCGGACGACGCCGGGCCGGGGAGGGCCACGAGCCGCGGCGTGCGCGGGGCGCGCGGGCTCCGGATCGCCGCCCGGACGAGGCCTTCCCGCAGGGCTTCGGCGAACACCGGGGCGGTCGAGCTGTTCATCGGACTCCTCAACGTCACTCAGCGGCCACGGGCCTTCCCGTAAGGCCTCCGGACCATAACAAACAGACCTGTCGGATTGTCAACGGCTGATGTCACCTCGGAGGGTGGCGGTCCGATCGTGCGGGAGGTGGTGCCGTCCCGGTAAGACGGGTGCTTAAAGGCCGGTTTGCGAGGAATCTAGGAGGCGGGATTCGGTCGCGATGCGACGGGGATGGCCGAACGGGTCGACTCAAAGACAGACAGACTTGTATGTTGCTGTCTCTGGGTGATTCACTGACGCACCGAGCCCAGGCTCTGCAAACCCGTTCCCGGAACCAAGGAAGGGCGTAGCGCCGGATGCAGAAACGCGCCGAGCAGACACGTCGGGCGCTCATCCGCGCCACCGCCGAACTCATCGGCGACGGAGGCGTGCGCAACGCAGGGCTGGTCAACATCTGCCGCGCGGCGGGGGTGAGCCGGGGCGCGCTGTACCACCACTTCGACACCACCGAGGCGTTGGCCGCGGCCGTGCACGGCCAGGCGCACCAACAGCTCACCGCGCTGGTCGCCGCCGCCTTCGAGGCGTCCGCCCATCGGGGCGCGGCCCGGTTCAGCCTGTTACTGGTACGGGCCCTGCGCGAGGACGTGACCGTACGGGCGGGTCTCCAGCTGGACCCGCACGGGTCCGACGGCGGTCCGCGGCTCCTCGAAGAGGTGCTGGGCCTGGTGCGCGACCGGATGAAGGGGCTCCACGAGGACGACGTGGCGGACTTGGCCGTGGTCGTGACGGCGGGCCTGGAATCGCTCGGCCGCAGGGACGCGCAGTGGTGGGACCCGGCGACCTCCGAGCGTCTCTGGGCCCTGCTCGGGCCGCTGTTCGACCCCTCGGCGCGCGTGGCGCCCGAAGGGTGCGAGGCGCGCCCGGTCCGCGGGGCGCGCGGGGCGCCGGCGGAGTGCTGAGGGTGCGCCCGGGCCGGTCCCCGCGCGCCTGTGTCCTGCGCGTGACGGTCTCCGTGCCGCGCCTGGCCGATGTTCCGGTCCGATCATCCTCAACAGGGGCAATCAGGTGGATATCGTGAATGGCATGGACACGATTACCCCGCCCGAACGGGCCGGACGCCACTGCCAGAAAACTCTCAACTCCCTTCATTCGATGGCCTACTTCGGCCCCGAACTCGCCCGGGACCTGGCCGAGTACGGGGTCGAGGACCCGATGACCGTCTACCTGGCCGCCCGGTCCGCGGCCCTGGGTGCCGTCGGCCCGGGGGCCGTCACCGCGGCGCTCTACGGCTTCGCGCACGGCCTGATCTCCCGGCACGTCCCCCGTGTGTGGACCCTCGTCGCGCCCGGCACCGTCCTGGAACTGCGCCTGCGCGCCGCGGACGCGGTCCTGCGCCGGGGCCTGGGGGAAGAGGCCCTCACCGGAACGGAGATGGCCGAAGCGGCGGACCTGGCGCTGCGCGCCGCCGGGGCGGCCGAGCGCTCCGGGCGGGTGATGTACTCCGCCCACGCCGACCAGCCCGTGCCGCGGGAGCCGCACCTCGCGCTCTGGTACGCGGCCACGTTGCTCCGGGAACACCGCGGTGACGCCCACATCGCCGCTCTCCAGCACGCCGGGCTGGGCGGTCTCGACGCCCTGGTGGCCGACTCGGCGAGCGAGCACGGCATGCCCAAGGAGATGGGCCTGGCCAACCGCGGCTGGACCCCGCGGGAATGGGACGCCGCCGAAGACCGGCTGCGCGGCCGGGGGTTGATGGATGCCGGGGGCCGCCTCACCTCCCGAGGCGTGGAGCTGCGGGCGGACCTCGAAGCGGAGACCGACCGGCTGGACCGGGCGCCGTACGAGCGGCTGGGCGCGGCCGGCGTGGCACGCCTGACCGAGCTCGCGCGCGGCTTCACGACGGCGGCCGCCACCGCGGGGGCCTTCCCCGCGGACCTCCGGGAGTTCTTCGCCCCGAGCTAAGGGCTGTCCCCAACCCCTGGCGGGCGCGCGACGCCAAGGCGCCGGCGCGGCGGGGCGGGGCGGCTGCGGGGCGGGGTGGCTGCGGGGCGGCGGCCGGGCGGCATCCGCAGGTCCGCTTCCCGTTCCGTTCCGTCGCGCCCCCGCCCCCGCCCCCGCCCCGGGCGGCCGGGACAATTCCTGCTTCGGATCCGCCCCGACATCCGCTCCGGATCCGCCCCGACATCCGCCCGCAACCCCGCCCCCGTAAAACCGGTTCGGCTCCGCCCCGAAACGCCCCGGGGCCGGGCCGCAGATCCCGGTGGTGTTTTTCCGCAGGACCGCGGCCGGGAAAGGAGAAAGCCAGGGGAACGTCAGAGAGAGGAAAGAACGGATCGACAGGGCCGGTTCCGGTCCGGGTGGCGGCGGGAAATTCACCAAAGTCTGAACAGCGTTGAGTTGATCTCTGACGGTAGCTGTGGGGAAACTGGGTCCGATCCTCGGTCGTCAGGAGAAACGAGCCATCGTGCGCAAGGTACTCATCGCCAACCGTGGCGAAATCGCTGTCCGCGTTGCCCGGGCCTGCCGGGACG
>NZ_JBHXSY010000047.1:0-53271 GCF_042715295.1 Streptomyces sp. NPDC058701
CAATTATTGTGGGAAAGCCCCGCACCTTATGGTGCGGGGCTTTTCTGCGTTCCGGGCCAGACTCCACCGGATGCCCGGCATGGGGTCGAGGCCGATCCGTGCTGACGGCTCGTAGGGTTGGGGTATGGGCTACGACCTCGTCATCTTCGACAACGACGGCGTGCTGGTGGACAGCGAGCCGCTCGCCAACAGCATCCTCGCCGGGTACCTGACCGAACTGGGGCACCCGACCTCCTACGAGGAATCGCTCCACGACTACATGGGCGGCGCCGTGCACCGCGTGCACGACCTCGTGCTCGAGCGGACCGGCCGGCGGCTCCCCGACGACTTCGACGAGACGTTGTCCACACGGACCTTCGCCGCGTTCGAGCGGGACCTCAGGCCCGTACCCGGCGTGGAAGAGGTGCTGGGCGCCCTCGTCGAGCAGGGGATCAGCTACTGCGTGGCCTCGTCCGGGAGCCACGACCGGATCAGGGTCGGGCACCGGGTGACCGGCCTCGACGAGTGGTTCGAAGACGAATGGCTCTTCAGCTCGCAGGACGTCGGTCAGGGCAAGCCCGCCCCCGACCTGTTCCTGCACGCCGCGCGCACCATGGGCGTCGAGCCGGCGCGCTGCGTCGTCGTCGAGGACAGCCCGCTCGGCGTGCGGGCCGCGCTCGCCGCGGGCATGGAGGTGTACGGGTTCACCGGGATGGTGCCCGCCGAGCGGCTGGCCGGCGCGACCGGGTACTTCGGTGACATGAAGCAGCTCCCGGGGCTTCTGCAACTGCCCGTGTGATCGCTCTACCCACGGGTAGTACCTGGGCCTACGCTGTGCCGCCATGACGGTTGACGTACGGCTGCGGCGCGGGCGCAGCGCCCTGGGGTTCAGCTTCTTCGCGCAAGGCGTCGCCTTCGCCCTGCTCGTGACCCGGATTCCCGGCATTCAGGACCGGTACGGCATATCCGACGGGCTGCTGCCCGCCTTCCTGGCCGCCGTTCCGATCCTGGCCGGGGCGGCGAGCGTCGCCACCGAGCACGTGGTGAAGCGGGTCGCGCCCAGCGTGGTGCTCCGGTGGGCGCAGCCCGTGGTGCTCCTCTCCCTCCTGGGGGTCGGGACGGGGACGCAGCTGTGGCACGTGGCGGTGGCCCTGGCGGTGTTCGGGCTGGCGGTGGGTGCGCTGGACGCCTCGATGAACATGCTCGGCGTCAGCCTTCAGCGGACGTACGGGCGCAGCATCATGCTGGGGTTCCACGCCGCGTACAGCCTGGGCGGGATCGTCGGCGCCTCCGCGGCGTGGGCCGGGGCGCACTGGCACCTGGGCCTGTTCGTGAGCTACCTGCCGGCCGTCGTCGTGCTGCTGCCGCTGGTCCTGCTGGTGAGCCGTCGTTACGTGGACGCGCTGCCCGGGGCCCCGGGTGCCCCCGGTGAGGAGGAGGGGGGCTCGGCGAACGCGGGGAAGAAGCTGCTGCTGCCGCTCTGTCTGGTGATGGCGTGTGCGTACATCGGTGACTCGACGGTGGCGAACTGGAGTGCCAAGTACCTCCAGGACGTGCTCGGCAGCTCCGAGCAGCTGGCGACCGTTCCGTACAACGTCTACATGGTGACCACGCTGATCGGGCGGGCCGTGGGTGACCTGGGCGTACGGCGCTTCGGTGCCGCGGCCGTGGTGCGGGCGGGGACCGTGGTGGCGGCCGGCGGGTTCGCGGTGGTGGCCGCCGCGCCGGGGCCGTGGGTGGGCATGCTGGGGTTCACGATGCTGGGACTCGGGCTGTGCGTGATCGTGCCGCAGACGTTCGCGGCCGCGGGCCGGCTGTTCCCGGGGGGTTCGGACTCGGCGATCGCGCGGCTCAACATCTTCAACTACGTGGGCTTCCTGATCGGGTCCCCGCTCGTCGGGGCGGTGGGGGACGCCTGGAGCTACCGCGGGGCGATGCTCGTGCCGATGGTGCTGGTCCTGGTGACACTCTTCTACGCCCGCTCCTTCGGCTCCGGCGACGCCCGATACGGTGTCGGGCATGAGCGGCCGCGGGTTGTTGATGTGGGACGAGGCGGTAACGAAGTATGACTTCGGACCGAGCCATCCGATGGATCCGGTGCGCCTGGCGCTGACCATGGGGCTGGTGCGGGCCTTCGGGCTGGACCGGGTGATGGACGTACGGGCGGCCCGGGCGGCCGGTGACTCGACGCTGCGGCTGGTGCACCGGGAGGAGTACGTCGCCGCGGTGCGGGAGGTGTCGGCGGACCCCGGGTCGGCCGACGGGTCCTTCGGGCTGGGGACCATGGACGACCCCGCGTTCGCCGGGATGCACGAGGCGTCGGCGCTGATCGCCGGGCAGTCGGTGGCGGGTGCGGAGGCCGTGTGGCGCGGGGAGGCGGAGCACGCGGTGAACTTCGCGGGCGGACTGCACCACGCGATGCCGGGTGCGGCGGCCGGGTTCTGCGTGTACAACGACGCGGCGCTGGCCGTGGCCCGGCTGCTGGAGCTGGGGGCCGAGCGGGTCGCGTACGTGGACGTGGACGTCCACCACGGGGACGGCGTGCAGGCGGCGTTCTGGGAGGACCCGCGGGTGCTGACCGTCTCGCTGCACGAGCACCCCCGGACGCTGTTCCCGCAGACGGGCTGGCCGGAGGAGACCGGTGGCGCCGCCGCCGAGGGGTCGGCGGTGAACGTGGCGCTGCCGGCGGGTACCGGGGACGAGGGGTGGCTGCGGGCCTTCCACGCGACGGTGCCGGAGCTGCTGGAGGACTTCCGGCCGCAGGTGCTGGTGACGCAGCACGGCGCCGACACGCACTTCGAGGACCCGCTCGCTCACCTGGCGGTGTCCCTGGACGCGCAGCGGGCGGTTCAGGAGGCCTGCCACCGGCTCGCCCACGAGCACGCGGGCGGGCGGTGGCTGGCGCTGGGCGGCGGCGGGTACGCGGTGGTGGACGTCGTACCGCGGTCGTGGACCCACCTGGTGGCGATCGCCGGGCACCGGCCGGTCGACCCGGAGTCGGCGGTCCCGGCGTCGTGGCGGGACGAGGTGTACGCGCGGACGCGGCAGCTGGCGCCGGCGCGGATGACGGACGGGCGGGAGGCCGTGTGGCGGGACTGGGAGGGCGGGTACGACCCCGCGGACCGGATCGACCAGGCGGTGCTGGCGACGCGGCGGGCGGTGTTCCCGCTGCGGGGGATGCTGACCTGACGAGGCATGGTTACGCCAACTGTGGGGCTGAACGCCGGAATTGATGAACCGCCAGATGGGTTGGGGGAGCATCGGAGGGTGTTGAGCACCGGCGCGCTGCGTGCGCATCTGCTGGCCGCCCGGTTGGCCGGGCCCGTCGCCACCCCGAGGGAGGAGAGCCTGCGCAGTTACCGGCTGTTCGCGGCGCGCGATCCGCGGGTGACGCTGGGGCTGGATCCGGAGCGGGGGTGGGGCGAGGGTGACCTGCTGGGGCTGATGGCGGAGAAGTGCGGGGTCTCGGCGGACCCGGCACACGTCAGCGGGCCGGACGTCATCGATCCGGAGCGGACGCTGGCGGCCCTGGAGGCCTTCGCGGGGAGGTTGCGGGAGGCGGCGCGGGCGGGGTCCCCGGTGCTGTTCGGGACGGGGCACCCGCACCGGCTCCTGGGTTTCTACGCCACCTTGGCGGCGGCGGTGTCGGCGGCGGGCTGTGTTGTCCTCAGTCCGGCGCGGGGGGTGAGTGTCGACATGGCGACCCGGTTCGGGGTACGTACGCACTGCATCGATTACGTACGAGGGGTCGCATTGGTGCGGGACCCCGGCGTGCGGGAGTCCGGGAGTGCGCCCGGCGCGCACTCGCATTCACCCCTGCCGGTCCGGATCGCTCTGGGGGCCCTGGCGGAGGCGGGAGGGCCGTTGCCGGAGCTGGTGGTGGGGGACCACGGGTGGGTCTGCGGTGCAGGTCAGCTGGGTGTGGAGGCGATCGGGCTGGCCGATACGGACGATCCCGCGCTGTTCGTGGGGGAGGCCGAGGGGCGGGTCTCGGTGGCGGTCCCGCTGGATGACGCGGTGCGCGCGGACTACTACGGACCGCTCAGCCGGTACGTGCTGGACCGGGCGGGGCTGCCGATGCGCCAGGAGTGGCTGTAGCTCCTCTTCCCCACTCGTATCACGCGCCCCTACTCTGGGGAGTGAGCGTGCGACGACGAGGAGTAACCGGAGGGGAAGCCGGTGCCCGTCATGCGCGGAAGGTCAAGGTGTGTCATGGCTGCTGGCGAGAGGCCTCTCAGTGAGGTTCAGTTCCTGACCGTGGCGGAGGTCGCCTCGGTGATGCGAGTGTCGAAGATGACCGTGTACCGCCTGGTGCACAACGGTCATCTGCCCGCAATCCGGGTGGGCCGGTCCTTCCGGGTCCCCGAGAACGCGGTTCACGAGTACCTCCGAGAGTCCTATGTGGGGGTGGAGTCGGCCTGAGACTGAAGCCCCGGACCCCCTCTCAGGCAGGTGGATTACAGGCTCAGAGCTCGGGCGGGTAGGCTAAGCCGACGTAGGTCGTGTGGGCCCAGACGCCCCGCACCGAGTGAAGAGAAGTGAGCGAGGGTAGTCGTGGGCTCTGTTATCAAGAAGCGGCGCAAGCGGATGGCTAAGAAGAAGCACCGCAAGCTGCTCAAGCGCACCCGCGTCCAGCGCCGTAACAAGAAGTAAACGGTAGCTGTACGTGTATTTCCGCAGCCCCCCCACCATCCTGGTGGGGGGGCTGCGGTGCAGCCGGGGGCAGGTTGTTCCGTCTAGGGAGGCGCTGAGCTCGTGGGGAAGGTCGTACTGGTCACCGGGGCGTCTCGGCAGCTGGGGGGCCGCTTCGTGCGCCGCATCCAGCGTGACCCGGAGGTCGAGCGGGTGATCGCGGTGGATGCCGTGGCTCCGTCGCACCGGCTCGGGTCGGCCGAGTTCGTCCGTACGGACATCAGGCAGTCGGCGATCGCCCGCGTGCTCGCCGAGCACGCCGTGGACACGGTGGTCCACCTGGCGGTCACAGGCGGCAGGGCGGGAACGGGCGGCGCGCACAGCACCGTCAAGGAAACGAACGTCATCGGGACGATGCAGCTCCTCGGGGCCTGCCAGAAGTCCCCGACGGTCCGGCGGCTCGTGGTGAAGTCCAGTACCAGCGTGTACGGGGGCACCTCGCGGGACCCGGCCGTCTTCACCGAGACCACGGAGCCCAAGTCGCTGCCCGCGGGCGGCTTCGCCAAGGACGCGGCCGAGGTCGAGGGGTACGTACGGGGCTTCGCGCGCCGGCGGCCGGACGTCGCGGTGTGCGTGCTGCGCTTCGCGAACATCCTGGGGCCCTTCGCGGACTCGGCGCTGGCCGAGTACTTCTCCATTCCGGTGATGCCGACCGTGCTGGGCTACGACCCGCGGCTCCAGTTCGTCCACGAGGACGACGTCCTCGACGTGTTGCGGCTGGCGGCGCAGGAGCCGAGGCGGGGGACGCTGAACAGCGGCACCTTCAACATCGCGGGCGACGGGGTGCTGCTGCTCTCGCAGTGCTCACGACGGCTGGGGCGGCCGACGCTGCCGCTGCTGCTGCCCGCGGTGACGTGGGTGGGATCGGCGCTGAGGGCGGTCGGGGTGACCGACTTCTCCCCGGAGCAGATAAGGCTCCTGACGCACGGCCGGGTCGTGGAGACCACGCAGATGCGGGAGGTGCTCGGCTTCGAGCCGATGTACACGACCGCCGAGGCCTTCGCCGACTTCGCCCGGAGCCGGGGGAGCGGGCTGCTGCCACCGGAGCGGGTGGCGCGTGCCGTGGACCGGGTGGCTGGGATGCTGAACGTGGACGTTTCGGACGTCGGGACCGACGTGGCTGAAGGAGCGAGGCGATAGTGGCGGACGCCAAGGTCATTCCGTTCGACGAGGACCGGTCGCGCCGGCGCCCCTCGGGGCGGCGGGTACGGGCGGCTGCGCCCGTACCGCCGGAGCCGGCCGCGCACGCGCCGCTGCTGGAGCCGGTGCCGGAGCGGCCGGCCGGGCCGGGCTGGGACCGGAAGATCGCCGGCGGGCTGTCGTTCCTGCGGCGGCGGATCACCGGGGAGTACGAGGTCGACGAGTTCGGCTACGACAAGGAGCTGACGGACCAGGTCCTGATGTCCTTGATGCGGCCGCTGTTCGACAGGTACTTCCGGGTCGAGGTCAAGGGCATCGAGAACATCCCGAAGGAGGGTGGCGCGCTGATCGTGGCGAACCACTCGGGGACGCTGCCGCTCGACGGGCTGATGCTCCAGGTCGCGGTGCACGACCACCACCCGGCGCAGCGGCACCTGCGGCTGCTGGCGGCCGACCTGGTGTTCATGCTGCCGGTGGTCAACGAGCTGGCGCGCAAGGCCGGGCACACCCTGGCCTGCGCGGAGGACGCGCAGCGGCTGCTGGAGGCCGGGGAACTGGTCGGCGTGATGCCGGAGGGCTTCAAGGGAATAGGGAAGCCGTTCGGAGACCGGTACAAGCTGCAGCGGTTCGGCCGCGGCGGTTTCGTGTCGACGGCGCTGCGGGCGGGGACGCCGATCGTGCCGTGCTCGATCGTGGGCGCGGAGGAGATCTACCCGATGGTCGGCAACGCGAAGACGCTGGCGCGGCTGCTGGGGATCCCGTACTTCCCGATCACGCCCACGTTCCCGTTGCTGGGACCGCTTGGGGCGCTGCCGCTGCCGACGAAGTGGACGATCCAGTTCGGGGAGCCGATCGCGACGGACGGGTACGCGGCGGAGGCCGCGGAGGATCCGATGCTGATGTTCAACCTGACGGACCAGGTGCGGGAGCAGATCCAGCACACGCTGTACCGCCTGCTGGTGCAGCGGCGGTCCGTCTTCTTCTGACGGCCGGGCACGCCGAACGCCGGCGGGGCAGGATGTGCCCCGCCGGCGTTCGACGGTGCTACTCGGCGTCCTCCGCGTCGAGGCCCAGGCCCGGGAGGATGCCCGGGAGCAGGGGCGGGAGGGTGATGTCCGGCTTGAGGTGCTCCGGAACGCCGCCCGTGGGGGGCGGGGAGGGCTGGCCCGTGGGCGGGGTGAGCAGGTCGCCCGTCCCTCCCAGGAGGCCGCCCGTGGGCTGCGGCTTGGCGCTGCTCCCCGAAGGGGACGGTGCGGGGCCGCTGCCGGACGGGGTGCCCGGGGTGGGGTCGGACTGCTGCTTGCCGCTGGGGGTGCCGGGCTTGGCCGGGGTGCCGGACGAACCGGATCCCCTGCTCTGCTCGGGGGGCTTGGGGAGCAGGCCCTGGAGCGGCGCGACGTCTTCGTCTATGGCCTGGAAGACGCCCTCCACCTCACCGCCCACGTCCGTGAGCTGCGCCGGGAGCTTCTCCCGGAGCCGGCCCCACGCGTCCCGGTGGGAGCGGGAGAACGACGAGAGCGTCTGCATCGGGCCGAGCGAGCCGTCCCGTTGGTAGGCCGCCTGGAGAAGCCGGTGGCCCTGCTCCGCGTCGTGCTTCATGCCCGCCAGTGCGCGGCGGATCTCGCCCAGGGACTCGTGGTCCAGCACGCCCGTCCGGCCCCGTTCCATCAGCCTGCGGGCTTCCGAGAGGCGGTTCGAGGCCTGGTCGAGATAGAGCTCGCCCCGGTCCGAGTCCTCGTCGGCCATCCCCAGCTTCAGGTCTTCCATGCCCCGTTTGACCGGGTACAGGGAATCACCGGGCAGGGCGTCCGTGCTGGCAGCGGCCACTCCGCTGAAGGCCCCTGCGGCCACACCCACGGTGAGGCCGCCTGCCGCAATGCCCTTGGACCAGCGGGAGCGGGGCCGCATTTTCCGGAGCGAGGTCGCCCGGTGGGCGCCGCGGCCGGTCCGCTGTTCGGGCACCAGAGGGTCCGGGGCGGCACCGCCCCCGGCCCTTTCCTCCAGCACCATGGCCTCCATGGCGGCGACGAGCTGGGCTCGTTGCACCACTTTGACCTGGGGGTCCAGCACTGGGCGCGGCATTCTTTCGCCGAGCGCACTCGCCAGGGCCAACAGCCGGTCGTGGTCGGCAGGTTCGGCAGGTGCCTCGGACTGCTCGGCCGCCGGGTCCGGTTCCGGAGCATCGGACGTAGTCCGATCCTCCAGGGCCTGGGCGAAGGCGTTCGCCCGCCGGTGCGGGGTCACGTTCGCGATCACTGGCGGCACCTCCTCTCGTCATGACGATCGACTCCCCAAGGTGTCCGGAAGGTTGCCTTCCTTGAGCACGTCCACACTTTCGAGTGAGCGGCTTCGGGCAGGGCGTGTCCACAGGGAGCCTGCATTCCGCACAACGAGCGTCGCGGCACTTGGGTTACGGACGAAGGATGATCGGACCACAGCGTCATCGAGGGGTCACCGGATGTATGTGAGGTGGTGTCGTACTGGTGGGCGTGTGAGGGAATCAGCGGGCGTCGTCGGGGAGGAGCCGGGCGAGGGTGCGGACCGCCCGGTACTGGAGCGTCTTGATGGCGCCCTCGTTCTTCCCCATCACCCGGGCCGTTTCGGCGACCGAGAGCCCTTGCAGGAAGCGCAGGGTCACGCACTCCTGCTGCTGGGGGTTGAGTTTCTTCACGGCCTCCAGCAGGGCCGCGTTGGAGAGGGACTCCAGGACGGAGTCCTCGGGGCTGCGCTCGACCTCGTTCGCGTCGAGCATCTCGCCGGTGGTGACCTCCAGCCGGAAACGGCTGGACTTGAAGTGGTCCGCCACCAGGTTGCGGGCGATCGTCACGAGCCAGGCGCCGAAGTCGCGGCCCTGCCAGGTGAAGGTGGAGATGCGGCGCAGCGCGCGCAGGAAGGTCTCGCTGGTGAGATCCTCCGCGGTCGCCTTGCCGCCGACGCGGTAGTAGATGTAGCGGTAGACCGTGTCGCTGTACTGGTCGTAGAGGCGGCCGAAGGCGTCGGCTTCGCCGGCCTGGGCGCGTTCGACCAGGTCCATCATGCGGGCCTGGTCGCTGTCCGCGGTGGGGCGGCGGTGGGTGGTGGCCTGAGTGCTCGTGCCGGCGGCGCCGTTCGAGCCCCCGGCCGCGCGGCCGCGTCTGCCCACCGTCGCGCCGCCGTCGGTCAGGGCATAGCAAGGACCGGCCGGGCCGGAGCCGGCAGGGACCGCGGCGGCGAAGGCGGGAACGGCGTACGCGGTGGGGACGAAGCCGCGCAGGTGGTCGAGGACCGTTGCGCGCAGCGTAGCCAGGCCCGAGGCGTCAACCCCGACAGGTGGGTACACGGGACTCCCAGAGGCAGAGCTTCCATCACGTGCAGTGCGGGACCGTTCACCCGTCGTGGCGACAGATGAGCGGTGGCATGCGTTTGAGGAGAATAACGCTTCGTACAGGCAGTGCTACACCCAGTTGCTCAAATCACCGGTTCCGACACTTCTGTTGCGTGTCCAGGGCATATTCGGTCGCTGTTGGTGATCGATTCTTGATCGGTTGGGTGCGCGGAATGGCAGCTTCCCCCATGGCTCACGACCGAGTCGGGCAGGTCGGAGTGCCGCGCCCGGGGCGCGGGTAGAGGTGAGCGAATGCCCCCGGTCCGGCCGTCGGCGCGGCGGGTGCGGGGCGGGGCCGCGCGGAGCCCGGAGTTGTTACCTGCGGCGGCGGTGCAGGGCGATGGCGGCGGCCGCGCCGCCCGCGATCGCGCCGACCCCGGCGGCGGCCGGGACGCCGACCTTCACGGCCTTGCGGCCGGTCCGATAGTCGCGCAGCCGCCAGTCGTGGGTGCGGGCATGCTTGCGCAGTTTTGTGTCGGGATTGATCGCGTACGGATGTCCGACCAGGGACAGCATCGGGATGTCGTTGTGCGAATCGCTGTACGCGGCGCAGCGCGCGAGGTCCAGGTCCTCGGCGGCGGCCAGGGCCCGGACCGCCTCGGCCTTGGCGGGGCCGTGCAGCGGCTCTCCCACGAGGCGGCCGGTGTAGATGCCGTCGACGGACTCGGCGACCGTGCCGAGCGCGCCGGTGAGTCCGAGCCGGCGGGCGATGATCGTGGCGGTCTCCACGGGGGCGGCGGTCACCAGCCACACCTTCTGGCCGGCGTCGAGGTGGGCCTGGGCCAGGGCGCGGGTGCCCGGCCAGATCCGCTCGGCCATGTACTCGTCGTAGATCTCCTCGCCGATGGACATCAGCTCGGAGACCTTGTGGCCCTTGACGATGGACAGGGCGCTGTCGCGGGCGTCCTGCATGTGGTCGGGGTCCTCGACGCCGGCCAGGCGGAACCAGGCCTGCTGCCAGGCGAAGCGGGCGAGCTCGCGGCGCTGGAAGAACGAGCGCTTGTAGAGGCCGCGGCCGAAGTGGAAGATGGCGGCGCCCTGCATGACGGTGTTGTCGAGGTCGAAGAAGGCGGCGGCGAGGTCGTCTCCGGCGACGGGGAACTCGGGCTCGGCCGGCTCCTGCGGCTCCCGCGCCTCGGCTTCCGCCAGGGCCTCGGCCTCCTCGCGGGCGTCCCTTTCGGGGCCGGTCAGAGGTGGGGTGTCGGCCAGAGCGGTCTTGCGGGCGGCCTCAGCCGAGGCCTCGCCTGCCAGCACGCTCCGCGCGGTGGCGGAGCGCCTACGGGGGGTGAGCCATCCCAGAGCGGCCATGACGCGAGCATAGCCACTGTGTTCGGGAGTTCCCGAACCGATGGGATGCGGAGGCGTGAACTCTGCGGGGCGCCGCCGTTACGCGGGGGCGGGCGCGGCGGCGCGCGAGAATGGGGGCATGAGCCCTTTGTTGCGCCGCAAGGAGAAGAAGAGCCCCGGCGAGCGGGTGGTGACGCTCATCGGGAAGCCCGGGTGCCATCTGTGCGACGACGCCCAGGAGGTGGTGGAGAAGGTGTGCGCCGAGACGGGCGCGCGCTGGGAGAAGAAGGACATCTCGCAGGACGAGGAGCTCTACCGGCTGCACTGGGAGCAGATTCCCGTGGTGCTGGTGGACGGCGAGCAGCACACCTTCTGGAGGGTGAACCCGGACCGGCTGCGGCGGGCGTTGGAGGGCTAGGCCGCTTCGTGGTTACCATCGTGGGCGATTTATGGGGGCTAGGGCGCGTATCTGTGAGGAGTGTGTACGGTTTTGCCCCCTTCTGGATTTGAACGGGTTCGGCGTGCCGCCGGTTCCCGGGTTCCGTGCCGGGGGCGCGTGACCCCGGTCACTTTGGTCGGACAAAGCGGACACAATCTTTGTGCACGCGTTCACAAAGGCATAGCCTGCTGTCGACGGGGCGGTCCTGGGACAAGAGGCCGCCTGCAGCCCCGCTCATCCCGCAGGAGCATCGTGGCAACTGGCCGAACTCACCGACCGGCGACCCGCAGCCGAGGTATTCCCGAGGCCACTGTCGCCCGGCTTCCGCTGTACTTGCGCGCCCTCACCGCGCTCTCCGAGCGATCGGTGCCCACGGTGTCCTCCGAGGAGCTCGCGGCCGCGGCCGGAGTCAACTCCGCGAAGTTGCGCAAGGACTTCTCGTACCTGGGGTCCTACGGTACGCGCGGCGTCGGCTACGACGTCGAGTACCTCGTCTACCAGATTTCCCGCGAGCTCGGGCTGACCCAGGACTGGCCCGTCGTCATCGTCGGCATCGGCAACCTGGGCGCGGCCCTCGCCAACTACGGCGGTTTCGCGTCCCGCGGGTTCCGGGTGGCCGCGCTGATCGACGCCGACCCGGCGATGGCCGGAAAGCCGGTCGCCGGGATGCCCGTGCAGCACACCGATGAGCTGGAGAAGATCATCGAGGACAACGGCGTCTCGATCGGGGTCATCGCGACCCCGGCCGGCGCGGCCCAGCAGGTCAGCGAGCGGCTGATCGCGGCCGGCGTCACCTCGATCCTCAACTTCGCGCCGACCGTGCTGTCCGTGCCCGAGGGTGTGGACGTGCGCAAGGTCGACCTCTCCATCGAGCTCCAGATCCTGGCGTTCCACGAGCAGCGCAAGGCCGGCGAGGGCGCTGCCGCCGCCGCGGCCGCCGAGGCGTCCTCCGTGGGCGGCGCCGCCCCCGCCGCGGCCGTGGTGCCGCCGGCCGGCCGGGCCGCCGCCGTCGCCCGCAAGGGCAACCCCGAGGGCGACGTCCCGGCGGTGATGCCGGCATGAGCCTGCTCGTCGTAGGGCTGAGCCACCGCAGCGCGCCCGTCAGCGTCCTGGAGCGGGCCTCGCTGTCCGCGGACGCCAAGGTCAAGCTGCTGCACGACACCCTCGCCGCCGAACCGGCGACGGAGGCGGCGGTGCTCGCCACCTGCAACCGCATCGAGCTGTACGCGGACGTGGACAAGTTCCACGCCGGCGTCGCCGAGCTGTCCACGCTGCTCGCGCAGCACAGCGGCGTCGCGCTGGAGGAGCTCACTCCCTACCTCTACGTCCACTACGAGGACCGGGCGGTGCACCACCTCTTCTCGGTGGCGTGCGGACTGGACTCGATGGTCGTGGGCGAGGGCCAGATCCTCGGACAGATCAAGGACGCGCTGGCGCTGGGGCAGGAGCAGCACACCGCGGGCCGGCTGATCAACGACCTGTTCCAGCAGGCGCTGCGCGTCGGCAAGCGGGCGCACTCGGAGACCGGGATCGACCGGGCCGGGCAGTCGCTGGTCACCTTCGGGCTGGAGCAGCTCGCGGTGAAGACGCCGGTGGCGCAGTGGGCGGCCGGCAAGCGGGCGCTGGTGATCGGCGCCGGGTCGATGTCCTCGCTCGCGGCGGCGACGCTGGCACGGGTCGGCATCGCCGAGATCGTGGTGGCCAACCGGACCGTGGACCGGGCGGAGCGGCTCGCCGAAATTCTGGTTGCCTCGGGCACCGGGGTGCGGGCTTCGGCCGTCCCGATGCGCTCCGTGCCGCAGGAGCTGACACGAGTCGACGTGGTCGTGTCGTGCACGGGCGCGACCGGGCTGGTGCTGACCGCCGACGAGGTGGCCGCCGCGGTGTCCCAGGGCGGCGGGGCCTTCGCCCCGACGGCCGTGCCGGAGCCCGAGCCGCAGGCGCCGCGCGCGCCGGCGGGCCCGGGACCCGCCGGCGTGGACGCCGAGGTCGTGGCGCGGCTGGCTGCCGCCGCCCGCGCCGGGGGCCGGCTGGCCGACGCCGGAGCCGTACGGACCCTGGCCGCCGCACCGGAGCCCGACGGGTGCCCGCTCGGCCCGGACGCGCCGGCCGCGGACGGCCGGGCCGCCCTGACCGGGGTCGACGCCAGCGCGCTCGAACTGCACGGCACCTGGGCCGACCAGGGCGAGGCCGCCGCTCAGCGGCAGCCCCGCAAGAGCGCCCGCGCGCTCGGCGACGGGACGGCCGTACGGCTCGCCCTGCTCGACCTGGCCATGCCGCGCGACATCGACGCGGCCGTCCACCGGGTGCCGGGCGTACGGCTCGTCGACATCGAGAGCCTCGCCGAGACGTCCGCCGACGCCCCGATGGCCGCGGACGTCGACGCCGTGCGCGGGATAGTGACCGCGGAAGTGGCCGCCTTCGGGGCGGCGCAGCGGGCCGCGCGCATCACGCCCACCGTCGTCGCCCTGCGGGCCATGGCGGCCGAGGTCGTGGCCATGGAAGTGGCCCGGCTCGACGGGCGGGTGCCCGACCTCGACGACCGGCAGCGGGCCGAGGTCACCCAGACCGTGCGCCGCGTCGTCGACAAGCTCCTCCACGCGCCGACCGTGCGCGTCAAGCAGCTCGCCAGCGAGCCCGGCGGCGCCGGGTACGCGGAGGCACTGCGCGAACTCTTCGACCTCGACCCGCAGACGGTGGCATCCGTCAGCCGGGCAGACGCGGCCGATCCGATGAACGACGACGACCCAGGACGGGCATCATGAACACACGTCCCGACCAGCCGCTGCGGCTCGGTACGCGGCGGAGCAAGCTGGCCATGTCGCAGTCGGGCCACGTCGCCGACGCGGTCCGCGCGGTCACCGGGCGGACCGTCGAGCTCGTGGAGATCACGACCTACGGCGACGTGTCGCGCGAGCACCTCGCGCAGATCGGCGGCACCGGGGTCTTCGTCACCGCTCTGCGCGACGCGCTGGTGCGCGGCGAGGTCGACTTCGCCGTGCACTCGCTGAAGGACCTGCCGACCGCGCAGCCCGACGACCTGGTGATCGCGGCGATGCCGCAGCGCCAGGACGCCCGGGACGCGCTCGTCGCCCGCGACGGCCTCACCTTCGAGCAGCTGCCCGACGGCGCCCGGATCGGCACCGGTTCGCCGCGCCGGACGGCCCAGCTGAACCACCTGGCGCTCTCGCTGGGCAAGCGCATCGAGACCGTGCCGATCCGCGGCAACGTGGACACCCGCATCGGGTTCGTGCGCGACGGCGAGCTCGATGCCGTGGTGCTGGCCGCCGCCGGGCTGAACCGCATCGGCCGCGGCGGCGAGGCGACCGAGCTGATGCCGGTCGACGGCATGCTGCCCGCGCCCGGCCAGGGAGCCCTGGCCGTGGAGTGCCTCGCGTCCGACACGGACCTGATCGCGGCGCTCGGCGAGCTCGACGACCCGTACACCCGGGCCGCCGTCACCGCCGAACGTTCCCTGCTCGCCCGCCTGGAGGCCGGCTGCAGCGCCCCCGTGGGGGCGTTCGCCGACCTGCTGGCCGACGGTCAGACTGTCCATGAGATGCGCCTGCGCGGCGTCGTCGGAACCCTCGACGGCTCGACGCTGGTGCAGCTGTCCACCACCGGTCCCGTGCCCCAGTCGTACGACGAGGCCATGGCGCTCGGCCGTGAACTCGCGGACGAGATGCTGGCCAAGGGCGCGGCCGGTCTGATGGGGGAGCGAGCGTGAGCCCCACACGTCCCACCACCTCCGCTTTTCCGGGCGTCGCCGCCCACGGACACGTCACCTTCCTCGGTGCCGGCCCCGGCGACCCGGGTCTGCTGACGCTGCGCGCCGTCGAGGCGCTCGGCGCCGCGGACGTGCTGATCGCGGAGCCCGATGTGCTCGACGTCGTGCGCACGCATGCGCGCGCCACCGTCGACACGCCACAGCTGACGGTAGCTGACGAGAAGTCAGCAGCCGCCGGGGTCCCGGTGATCCGGGACGCGGTCAATCTTGTCATGGAGGCCGCACGCTCCGGCAGGCGGGTCGTGCGAGCCGTCACCGGTGATCCCGGGCTCGACGGGAACACGGCCGAGGAGATGCTCGTCTGCGCCTCCGAGGGCATCCCGTTCGAGGTCGTGCCCGGCATCCCGACGGCCGTGGGCGTGCCCGCGTACGCCGGTGTGCCGCTGCGGGAGCGGGGCGACGGCAACGGCGTGCGCTTCGTGGACGCCAGGACCGCCTCGGCGCGCTGCTGGACCGAGGCGGGCGCGAGCGACGGCATACTCGTCGTCTCCTCGACCCTGGAGACCGTCTCGGCGGCCGCCGCCGAGCTGGTGGGGGCCGGGCGCAAGCCCGACACCCCGCTGACGGTGACCGTCGCCGGTACGACCACGCGGCAGCGCACCTGGTGCGCGACGCTGGGAACGATCGCGCAGGTGTTCAAGCAGGGCAAGGTGCTGCCCTCGCCCGAGGGCGCCCGGCCGGTCATAGCCGTGGTCGGTGAGCACGGTGCGGCCGCGCGCCGCGACGAGCTGGCCTGGTTCGAGTCGAAGCCGCTGTTCGGCTGGCGGGTGCTCGTACCGCGTACCAAGGAGCAGGCCGCCTCGCTCTCCGACCAGCTGCGTTCGTACGGAGCGGTGCCGCACGAGGTGCCGACCATCGCCGTGGAGCCGCCGCGCACTCCGCAGCAGATGGAGCGGGCCGTGAAGGGCCTGGTGACCGGCCGCTACGAGTGGATCGCCTTCACCTCGGTCAACGCCGTGAAGGCGGTGCGGGAGAAGTTCGAGGAGTACGGGCTCGACGCGCGGGCCTTCGCGGGCATCAAGGTCGCCGCGGTGGGCGAGCAGACCGCGGCCTCCCTGGTGGAGTTCGGCGTGAAGCCGGACCTGGTGCCGAGCGGCGAGCAGTCCGCGGCCGGGCTGCTGGAGGACTGGCCGCCCTACGACCCGGTCTTCGACCCGATCGACCGGGTGTTCCTGCCGCGGGCCGACATCGCGACCGAGACGCTGGTCGCCGGGCTGATCGAGCTCGGGTGGGAGGTCGACGACGTCACGGCCTACCGGACCGTGCGCGCGTCGCCGCCGCCGGCGGACACGCGCGAGGCGATCAAGGGCGGCGGTTTCGACGCCGTGCTGTTCACGTCGTCCTCCACCGTCCGCAACCTGGTCGGGATCGCGGGCAAGCCGCACAACGTGACCGTCATCGCGTGTATCGGGCCGGCGACGGCCAAGACCGCGGAGGAGCACGGGCTGCGCGTGGACGTGCTGTCGCCGGAGCCGTCGGTGTCGAAGCTGGCGGAGGCCCTCGCCGAGTACGGCGCGGCACGCCGCGAGGCGGCCAAGGAGGCCGGCGAGACGGTGTTCCGGCCCAGCGAGCGGCGGCCGGGGGCGCGCAGGCGCCGTACGACCTGACCGGTCGGAAGCCGTGACGGGGCCCGGACGCGCGACGCGTCCGGGCCCTTCGCCGTACGCGGCCCGGATACGGGCGCGCGCGGGTCCGGCGCGGGCCGGGAGCGACGGCGGGGCGAGGGGCGCTGCGTGCGGGGCGACGGGCGGTCCCGGGCGCGGTGCGTGCGGGCCCTACGCTGGTTTCCGACTGTTCTCGATGCTCGAAGAGGCGACTGACTATGAGCGCGTACGGATCCTTCCCCGGCTCCCGGCCCCGCCGGCTGCGCACCACCCCGGCGATGCGGCGGATGGTCGCGGAGAACCGGCTGCACCCCTCGGACCTGATTCTGCCGGCGTTCGTACGGGAGGGCATCAGCGAGCCCCTGGCGATCTCGGCGATGCCGGGCGTGGTCCAGCACACGCGCGACACGCTGCGCAAGGCCGCCGCGGAGGCGGTCGCGGCGGGCGTCTCGGGGATCATGCTGTTCGGCGTCCCGGCGGACGAGAACAAGGACGCGCGGGGCACGGCGGGCACCGAGCCGGACGGGATCCTGCAGCTCGCGATCCGCGACGTGCGGTCCGAGGTCGGCGACGACCTGGTGATCATGTCGGACCTGTGCCTGGACGAGTACACCGACCACGGGCACTGCGGGGTCCTGGACGAGCACGGGCGCGTCGACAACGACGCGACGCTGGAGCGGTACGCGGAGATGGCGCAGGTCCAGGCCGACGCGGGCGTCCACATGGTGGGGCCGAGCGGGATGATGGACGGCCAGGTCGGGGTGGTCCGCGACGCGCTGGACGAGACGGGGCACGAGGACGTGTCGATCCTGGCGTACACGGTGAAGTACTCGTCCGCCTTCTACGGGCCGTTCCGCGAGGCCGTGGGCTCCTCGCTCCAGGGGGACCGCAAGACGTACCAGCAGGACCCGGCGAACGCGCGGGAGTCGCTGCGGGAGCTGGCGCTGGACCTGGAGGAGGGCGCCGACATGGTGATGGTCAAGCCGGCCGGCCCCTACCTGGACGTCCTCTACCGGGTGGCGCAGGCGGTGGACGTGCCGGTGTCCGCCTACCAGATCAGCGGCGAGTTCGCGATGATCGAGGCGGCGGCCGAGAAGGGCTGGATCGAGCGCGACCGGGCCATCCTGGAGAGCCTGCTGGGCATCAAGCGGGCGGGCGCGGACACGATCCTGACGTACTGGGCGACCGAGGTCGCGGGCTGGCTCCGCGACGCCCGCTGACCGGCGGCCGGGCCCGCTCGCGGGGCGGGGCGGCGGGGCGCACGCTGGGGGGAGGGCGAGCCCCTGGAGGTGGTGCACCGTGTCCACACTCGTCGGTTGGCACGTGGAGCTCGAATTCACCGAGGAGGGCCACCGCACGGGTGCGGCGGCCCTGGTCAGGCTCGGGGACGGCTCCGAGATGAGGGCGCGCGGCTACGCCATGCGCCATCCGTCCGACCCGGAGCAGCTGAGGGTCGGGGAGGAGATCGCGGGTGCCCGGGCGCTGATGGACCTGGCGTCGCAGATGCTGCAGAAGGCCCACGCCGAGATCGACCAGGCGACCGGGCGGCACTCCCATCCGCTGAACCGCTGAACCGCTGAACCGCTGAACCGCTGAACCGCTGAACCGCGGGCCGGCTCCCACCCCCGTGGGGAGCCGGCGCCGCTCAGCGGGTGCGGCGGGCGAACAGGGCCGCGGAGAGCGCCACGGCCGCTGCCGTGATGCCCGCGCACCAGGCCAGCGCGACCCAGGGCGCGTCCCCGGCGGGCCGGTCCAGGAGCAGGGCGCGCAGGGACTCGATGACCGGGGTCAGCGGCTGGTGGTCGGCGAAGCCGTGGAGCCAGCCGGGCATGGTGTCGATGGGGACGAACGCGCTGGACGGGTACGGCAGGAACATCATCAGGAAGGTGAAGCCGCCGGCCGCCTCGGGCGAGTCGGCGAGCAGGCCGAGCGCCGCCGCCAGCCACGAGATCGCGGTGATGTACGCGAACAGCAGCCCGGCGGCCGCGAGGTAGCCGAGGGGGCCGGCCTGCGGCCGGAATCCGATGGCGAGGGCGACGGCGAGGACCAGGGCGGTGGACAGCAGGTTCCGGGCGACGGACGCGGTGACGTGCCCGGCCAGGATGGGGACGCCGCCGACGTCGAGGGAGCGGAGGCGGTCGATGACGCCGTCCTTCATGTCCTGGCTGACGCTGACGGCGGTGCTCGCGGCGCCGAAGCCCGCGCACAGCAGCATCGCGCCGGGGACGACGTACGTCACGTACGCGGTGCCGGTGTCGATGGCGCCGCCGAAGAAGTACACGAAGATCAGCATCAGCATCACCGGCAGCATCAGGGCGGTGACCAGCACGTCCGGCTGGCGGCGGCTGATGCGCAGGCTGCGTCCGGCCAGGGTGACGGCGGAGGACAGGGCGGACGTCGGGGCGGATGCCGGGGCGGAGGTCGGCGCGGAGGGGGTCACAGTGGTCACGGTGGTCACGGAGCGGCTCCCGTCAGGGTGAGGAACACGTCGTCGAGGGTGGCGCCGCGGATCGTGAAGCGGTCGATGCCGGTGCCGTCGGGGTCGAGTTCGTCGAGCAGGGCCCGTACGTGGGCGGCGCTCCCGTCGGTGGGCAGGCCGAGGGTGAGCGCGTCGGGGGCCAGGTGGACGGCGCGGCCGGCCAGGGCCTCGTAGGCGGACCGGCTCGTCAGGGTCAGGTCGAGGCGGTGGCCCGCCACGCGGGACTTGAGCGCGGCCGGGGTGCCCTCGGCGGCGATGCGTCCGGCCGCCAGGACGGCGACGCGGTCGGCGAGCTGGTCGGCCTCCTCCAGGTACTGCGTGGTGAGCAGCACGGTGGTGCCCTCGTCGCGCAGTTCCCGTACGAGGTCCCAGAGGTCCTGGCGGCTGCGCGGGTCGAGTCCGGCGGTCGGCTCGTCCAGGAAGATCACCTCCGGCCGGGAGACGAGGCCGGCGGCGAGGTCCAGGCGCCGGCGCATGCCGCCCGAGTACGTCTTGGCCGTGCGGTCGGCGGCCCCGGAGAGCTCGAAGCGGTCCAGGAGCTCGTCGGCGCGGGTCCGGGCGGCGCGGGCGGAGAGTCCCCGCAGCCGGGCCGTCATGCGGAGCATCTCGGCGCCGGTCTGGAGGTCGTCGACGGCGGCGAACTGCCCGATGAGGCTGATGGAGCGGCGTACGAGGCTCCGCTCGGCGGCGGTGTCGCGGCCCGCGACGCGCGCGGTGCCGGAGTCGGGCTCGGTGAGGGTGGCCAGGATGCGGACGGTGGTGGTCTTCCCGGCGCCGTTGGGGCCGAGCAGGGCCAGGACGCTACCGCGCGGGACGGCGAGGTCGATGCCGTCGAGGACGCGGAGGGCGCCGTACGACTTGACGAGGGCGGAGGCCTGAATACCGAGGTCGTTCGTGGTCATCGCGGGACCACGCTCCCTTCTGCGTATGGGTTACGCGCTTCTGTGTAAGTAATACACAGAACTAGGATGTGGGTCAATCGACCACTGGCGGAGGGAGGGACGGCGATGACGGACGCGGAGGACGGCACCGGGCTCCCGGCGAGCCTGGAAATGGCCTGGGGCCTGCGGGAACGCCCGGGGAAGGGCCCGCGCCCCACGCTCACGCTCACCCGGATCGTGGACGCGGCTGTGGCGCTCGCCGCGGCGGAGGGCGTGGACGCCGTCTCCATGGGCCGGGTCGCCAAGGAGCTGGGCGTCTCGACGATGTCCCTCTACCGGTACGTCACGGCGAAGGAAGAGCTGTACATCCTGATGGCGGACGTCGGGGTCGGCGCCCCGCCGCCGGTCCCCCCGGAGGTGCGGGACGGGGGCTGGCGGGAACTGCTGTCGCACTGGGCGTTCGCGCAGCGGGCGGTCCTGATGGCCAACGCGTGGATCCTGCGCATCCCGATCACCGGCGCCCCGGTCAGCCCCAACCAGCTCGCCTGGATGGAACGCGGGCTCGCGGCGCTGGCCGGCACGGGCCTGGACGAGGGCGAGAAGATCTCGACGATCATCCTGGTCGGCGGCCTCGTGCGGAACGAGGCCGTCATGGCCGCCGACATGATGGACGCCATCGTGAAGTCCGGCGTCTCACCGGCCCTGGCGATGGACCGGTACGTGCGCACGCTACGGCTGATGACCGGCCCGGACACCCACCCGGCCGTGACGCGGCTGCTGGACTCCGACGCGTTCGCGGGCTCCGGCGAACCGGACTTCCAGTTCCGCTACGGCCTGGACCGCATCCTGGACGGGCTGGAGGGCCGGATCAACGGGTCCACTCTGTGAAGGTGGCCCACGCGGCGGGGGCCAGGTCCAGGACGGGCCCCCCGCTGACCTTGCTGTCCCGGACGTGGACGGTCCCCGCGCAGCGGGCCACCTCGACGCACTGGCCGCCATCGCTGCCGCTGTAGGAGGACTTTCGCCAGGTCGTGGCGAACTCGACGCAGGCGTCGCCCTCTTCGCCGCTGTAGCTGGACTTGAACCACTTGAGTGCGGTCGTGGCGCTCATGTCTCTCCTAGCAGACGGTCCAACAGACCCTTGGAATGCTCGGTGTTGAGGGCCTGGGTTCGCAGCATCGCATACCTTCGCGCGAGGATGCTGACCTCGTCTCCGTGCGAGATGAGCTGGCTGCCGCGCTGGCTCTCCGCGTAGCCGAGGTACTGGTGGTCCGGCGTTTCCAGAATGGTGAACGGCCCGTCGAGGGCCGCGTGTGAGCTACAGCCCAAGGGCATGACCTGGAGGCTCACGTCCGGTAGATCGGCGCAGGTGCGCAGGTGGGTCAGCTGCTCCGCATGCACCTCGTCACCGCCGATCCGGTCGCGCAGAACCGCTTCCCAGACGACGAAGCTGAGCGTCGGCGGTGTGGGACGGTTCAGGATCTCCTGGCGTGCGATGCGCGATGCCGTCAGGGCCTCGATCTCCGACTCCGGGTGGGCCGGGATGCGGCAGCCGAACACCGCTCGTGCGTAGCTCTCCTTCTGGAGTAGCCCCGGCACGACCTGGTTGTCGAACCAGGAGATCGTGATGGCAGTGTGCTCCAGATCCATGTACTCCTCCGCCCACGGCGGGATGGTGTCCACCAGCGGCATTTCATTGGCCGCCACCGCCAGGAGCCCCGGCAGGCCCAGGTGGCGGTCCATCAGCTCCGCGACGTTCGGCATGAGGGCGCGGCGGCCCTGCTCGATCGAGGCGATGGTCTCGGCGTCCAGGCGGACGAGTTCGCCGAGCTGCTTCTGGGTCAGGTTCTTGGCGATGCGGGCGGCGGCCAGCTGCGCGCCGACCATCTTCATGGTCGTCGCGTTCGGCCGTGTGCGCTTCCTCGGTGGCATGACTGCGAACTCCCCACCCGTGTACGTGCATGACCCCGCGCGGACCCGTACTCATCGAGGAGTACGGGTCGGTGCTCGGCACCACGCTAGTCACTGCGCGCGACCATCGCTCCGTGAATCCCCACCTTCAGGCGGCCCTCGTGCGCGAGCGGCTCTACCTCCGCTCACCCCAAAGCGTCGCAGCTGCGCGCCAGTTCACACGTGACACCTTGCACGCCTGGGGGGTCGCCGACCGGCACGACGACGTGTTGCTCTGCGTGAGCGAGCTGGCCACCAACGCGCTGCGGTACGGCGTCCCGCGCGGCCGCGGCTACCTGCTCCGGCTGCTCGCCTTCGGGGGCGCCGTACGGATCGAGGTGCACGACAGCGGGCCCGGACGGTCGCGGATGGCGGCCCGCCCGCCCGGTGGGGAGGGCGGGCGGGGGCTGGTGATCGTCGAGGCGCTGGCCGAGGAGTGGGGGGTGCTGCCGCGTGCGCCGGGGAAAGTCGTCTGGTGCGACATCCGGCTCGGGCGGGGAGGCGGGCGGACTGACGCTCGGCCGGGTGGCTCCGCCAGGGGTTCCGCTGGATGAACGGTGCTGCGCACCGGGAAGTCGACCGTGTGTCGGGAGTGGCTCACAACTGTCCCTGCGCACAGGGTGATTGCGGGCGTTGACTTAGGGTGTCGGTCATACAAGCTGCTTGGGAGGCCTGCTGTGCCATCTCGACGGGCCCGATCCGCGGCCGTCAAGGAGACCGACTCCCGGACCGGGGACCTGGCGACGGCAGGGCCGGTGGAGGCGGTCGAGGGGGCCGGGGTTTCCGCGGGCATGTCCCGGCGGCGGGCCTGGGTGGGGGTCGTGGCGGCGGGCGCGGTGCTGCTCTCCGGCGCCGGGGTCGCGGCCTCGCAGGTGATCAAGTCTCCGGCGCAGACCGCGGCCGAGGCGGGGCCGCCGCCTCTGGACGTCCTCGTCGCCCGGGTCGAGAAGCGCGTCCTGCGGGACACCGTCATCGTGCGCGGAACGGTCACCTCGGCCCAGTCGGTCCAGGTCACCCCGACGGCCGCGGGCGGGGAGGGCGCCGCCGCCCCCGTGGTCACCAAGGTGGCCGTACGTCAGGGCGACGCCGTCGACGCGGGCAGGATGCTCCTGGAGGTGTCCGGGCGCCCGGTCTTCGCGCTGCCCGGCGCCCTGCCGGTGTACCGGGATCTCAAGCCCGGGGCCACCGGCGACGACGTGAAACAGCTCCAGAAGGCGCTGTCCGGGCTCGGTCACGGCACGGGCTCCGACCGGACCGGCACCTTCGGCGCCGGTACGAAGGCGGCGCTGAGCTCCTTCTACCGCTCGATCGGCTACGACCCGCTGCCCGCCGTCGCCGACCGCGGCGAGGCGGTCAGGGCCGCCGAGGATGCGGTCACCTCCGGCGAGCGCGCCCTGGAGGACGCCCGGTCCGCCGCGACCGCGACCGCCGCCGCCGGTACGGCGGCCCCCGCGGGCCCCGGTGCCGCGCCGCCCGGCCCGGGCGCCAAGGGCTCCGGGACGGCCAGAGGCTCCGGACAGGACGCCGCCCGCACGGTCAACCGCGCCGCGGAGGACCTGCGCAAGTCCCGCGAACGCCTCGCCGAGGCCCGCGCGGCGGCCGGGCCGATGCTGCCGGCCGGCGAGGTCGTCTTCCTGGAGTCGTTCCCCGCGCGGGCCGACTCGGTCGCCGTCCGCCCCGGGTCTCCCGTGAGCGGCGTCGCGCTGTCGCTGTCCGCGGGGGCGCTGGTCGTGCGCGGGCAGCTCCAGGACCACCAGAGGGGCCTGGTCCGGCCCGGCCAGAAGGTCGAGATCCTCTCCGAGGTCAGCGGGCTCACGGCGGCGGCCGAAGTGCTGTCGGTCGCGGACGCCCCGCAGCCCGCCCAGCGCGCCGCGCCGAACGCCGGGTCGGGCGGCGGTCAGGGGCAGGGGCAGCAGGCCCCCGCCCCGGGCGGGCCGGCCGGGTACGAGATGCTCGTACGCCCGCTCGCGCCGCTGGACACCAAGCTCGTCGGCCAGGACGTACGGCTCACCGTGGAGGCCGCGGCGACGGACGGCGACGCGCTCGTGGTCCCCGTGTCCGCGGTGTCCGCCGGAGCCGACGGCCGCACCACCGTCACCGTCGTGGACGGTACGGGCATCCAGCGCCGGGTCGAGGTCCGGCCCGGCACCACCGGCGACGGCTACGTGGAGGTCCGCCCCACCGGCGACGGGATCCTGACCGACGGGGACGCGGTGGTCACCGGCGTCAACCCGGGCACCGCGAAGGGCGCGGGCAAGGCAACCCGCGCCCCCGGGGCCAAGGGCGGCGGCGGGTCATGAGCGCGGCCGCACCTCGATCACAGCCCCAACCCCCGCCCCCCGTGATCGAGTTCCGGCGGGCTGGCCTGACCTACCCGGGGCCGCCGCCGGTAGCCGCCCTCCAACCGTGCGACCTCACCATCCGGCGCGGCGAGTTCGTCACCGTCGTCGGCCCCTCGGGCTCCGGCAAGTCGACCTTCCTCAACATCGCCGGCCTGCTCGACGCGCCGACCGAGGGCCGCTACCTCCTCGACGGCATCGACACCGGCTCGCTCGGCGACCACGACCGGACGGCCCTGCGCGGCCGCCGCATCGGATTCGTCTTCCAGTCCTTCCACCTCCTGCCCCACCGCTCGGCCCTGGAGAACGTCGCCCTCGCCATGCTGTACAACGGCGTGCCCCGCAGGGAACGCACCGGCCGCGCCCGCGAGGCGCTCGTACGCGTCGGACTCGGGCACCGCCTCGCCGCGGTCCCCTCCCGGCTGTCCGGCGGCGAACGGCAACGGGTCGCCATCGCCCGCGCGCTGGTCGCCCGGCCGTCCCTGCTGCTGTGCGACGAACCCACCGGAAACCTCGACTCGGCCAACGCCGCCACCGTCCTGGCCCTGCTGGACGAACTCCACGCCGACGGGATGACCGTGCTCGTCATCACCCACGACCAGGAGGTCGCCGCGCACGGCGGCCGGACCGTCGCGATCCGCGACGGCGTACTGCGTGACGGCGTACTGCGCGCACAGGCACCCGCGTGAGGTGGCGCCGGCCCCGTACGGCCGCCCGGGTCGAGCCGGCCGTACGGGTCGAGCCCTCACGCTTCGCCGTCCGCGACACCCTCTCCGAGTCCCTCGCGGGGATCCTCCAGCGCCCGGCCCGCTCGGCGCTCACCGCACTGGGGACGGTGCTCGGCGTCGGCACCTTCGTCGCCGTCCTCGGCCTGACCGCCACGACCTCGTCCCAGATCGACAGCCGCTTCAACCTGCTGACCGCGACCGAGGTGACCGTCGAGGACGTGGCCCGCGAGCAGAACCCCTTCGCCGGCCCCGGCTTCCCGGCGGACGCCGACCTCCGCGTCGAACGCCTGGGCGGGGTCCGGCACGCGGGCGTGTTCCACACGGTCCGCCTCGACCCGGCCACGGACGCCGTACGCGCCGCACCCGTCGGCGGCGCCGCGGGCGGCGGCGAGCGCACGGACGTGGTCGCGGCCTCACCGGGCGCGCTGCTCGCCGCCGTTCCCCGGCTGTCCCAGGGGCGCCTCTACGACGCGTACCACTCCGGGACCCGGCAGCGCGTGGCCGTCCTCGGCTCGGGGGCCGCCGCCCGCCTCGGCATCACCACCCTGGAGACCCGGCCGGCCGTCTTCATCGGCGCCGAACCGTTCACCGTGATCGGGATCATCGAGGACGTGGAGCGCAAGGCCGAGCTCCTGCTGTCGGTCGCGGTACCCCGTACGACCGCGGAGGAGATCTGGGGCGCCCCCGACGGCGGCGGCACCACCATGCTCGTCGCGACGGACGTCGGCGCCGCCCAGCAGGTTGCCCGGCTCGCCCCGACCGCGCTGCGGCCCGACCACCCCGAGTACCTCAGGGCCGTACCGCCGCCCGACCCGCGCACCCTGCGCTCCGGCGTCACCTCGGACCTGGAGCAGCTCTTCCTGGTCCTCGCCGGGATCTGCCTGGTCATCGGAGCCGTCGGCATCGCGAACACCACGCTGGTCGCGGTCCTGGAGCGCACGGGCGAGATCGGGCTGCGGCGGGCGCTGGGGGCGCGGGGGCGCCACATCACCACCCAGTTCCTCGCGGAGTCGGGGGCCCTGGGGGCGCTCGGCGGGCTCGTCGGAACGTCCCTGGGCACGCTCACCGTGGTGGGTGTCGCCGTGGTCCGCGACTGGACCCCCGTCGTGCACCCCGCGACCGTCGCGGCCGCGCCCCTGCTGGGCCTGGTCACGGGGCTCCTGGCGGGGCTCTACCCCGCCTGGCGCGCCGCCCGCATTCAGCCGGCGGAGGCCTTGCGGCGCTGAGGACCGCGTGCGTACGGCGGGCACGGCCCCGGCGGTGCGCCCCGCCGGGGCCGTACCCGTCGTCAGGCGGGCTGCTGACCGACGTTCGCCGTGATGACCGCGAAGGGCGCGCCCTGCGGGTCGGCCAGGACCGCCATGCGGCCGGCCACCATGTCGAAAGCGGGGGCCAGGACGTCGGCGCCGGCCCGGGTGGCCGCGGCCTGGATGGTGTCCACGTCGTCCACGTGGAAGTACGGCAGCCAGTTCGGGGGCGTGCCGGGCGGGAGCTTGCCCAGGTCCATCATCCCGGCCACCGCGCGGCCGCCGACCAGGAACTCCGTGTAGTCCGAGGCGCCCTCCATCTCGGAGGCGGCCGTGCTGACCGGCAGGACGGCGGAGTAGAACGCCGCGGCGGCGCCGGTGTCCCCGGTGGACAGTTCGTTCCAGGTGAGGGCGCCGTGCTCGTTGACGATGCCCGCGCCGTCGAAGCTGCCGGGCTCCCACAGGCCGAAGACGGCGCCGGTGGGGTCGGCGGCGACGGCCATCCGCCCGAGGTCCATCACGTCCATGGGCCCGGCCAGCACCCGGCCTCCGGCATCGGTGGCGGCCCGGACGGCGGTGTCGAGGCCGTCGGTGGACAGGTACGTGGTCCACACGGTCGGCGGCATCGGGTCCGGGACGGAGCCGTCGGGGTTCATCGCCTTCATGATCCCGGCGACGGGCTTGCCCTTGAGGCTGCAGACGGAGTAGCCGCCCTGTTCGGGCGGGCCGATCTCGCCCTGCCAGCCGAAGAGGTCGGAGTAGAAGTCGATGGCCGCCTGCTGGTCGGGGACCATCAGGTCGATCCAGCACGGAGTGCCGGGCTTGTAGGGGCCGTTCATGTCGGCCACGGGGCTCTCCTGTCGGGTGGGGGGTCGGACGGGCCGTCCCCTACCCGGGCCCCACGACCCGAACCGGCCCGTCCGGGTGAACGCGTACGGCCCCGGCAGCAGCTGCCGGGGCCGTACGGTTCCGCGCGGGTCGTGCGGGTCGTGCGGGGGTGTCAGAGCTTCTCGGGGGTGCGGATGCCGAGGAGGGACATGCCCTTGGAGAGGGTGCGGGCCGTCAGGTCGCACAGGAACAGGCGGTTCTCGCCGACGACGAGCTCCGGCTCCGGCTTGATGACGGGGCACTCGGTGTAGAACGTCGTGAACAGCGAGGACAGCTGGTAGAGGTACGCGGCCACCTTGTGCGGGGCGTGGTCGGCGGCCGCCTCCGCGAGCAGCTCGCCGAACTGGTCCAGGTGCAGGCCCAGCGCCCGCTCGGCCGGGGCCAGTTCGAGTTCCGGGTGGGCGGCCGGGGAGCGGTCGCCCGCCTTGCGCAGGATGGACCGGATGCGGGCGTACGCGTACTGGAGGTAGACGGAGGTGTCGCCGTTCAGCGAGACCATCTGGTCCAGGTCGAACTTGTAGTCGCGGGCGGCGGACGTCGACAGGTCGGCGTACTTGACCGCGCCGATGCCCACGTACCGGCCGTTCTCGACGATCTCGTCCTCGGTCAGGCCGACCTTCTCGGCCTTCTCGCGCACGACGGCCGTCGCCCGCTCGACGGCCTCGTCGAGCAGGTCCACCAGCCGCACGGTCTCGCCCTCACGGGTCTTGAACGGCTTGCCGTCCTTGCCGAGGACCGTCCCGAAGGCCAGCTGGACGGCCTTGACCTCGTCGTTCAGCCAGCCGGCACGGCGGGCGGTCTCGAAGACCATCCTGAAGTGGAGGGACTGGCGGGCGTCGACGACGTACAGGAGCGTGGTCGCGTTCAGGCCGCCGACGCGGTCGCGGATCGCGGAGAGGTCGGTCGCGGCGTAGCCGAAGCCGCCGTCGGACTTCTGGACGATCAGCGGGGTCGGGTTGCCGTCCGGGCCCTTGACGTCGTCGAAGAACACGCAGAGCGCGCCGTTGGAGCGGACGGCGACGCCCGACTTCTCCAGCAGCTCGCAGGTCTCCACGAGCATGTCGTTGTAGCCGGACTCGCCGACCACGTCGGGGTCCTGGATGTCCATGTCCAGCTTGTGGAAGACGGAGTAGAAGTAGATCTTCGACTCGTCGACGAACCGCTGCCACAGCGCGAGGGTCTCCGGCTCGCCGGCCTGGAGGTCGACCACGCGGGCGCGGGCGCGCGTCTTGAACTCCTCGTCCGAGTCGAACAGGACGCGCGAGGCCTTGTAGAGGCGGTTCAGGTTGGACATGGCCTCCTCGCCGGAGACCTCCGCGTCCGACTTGTGGTCCAGCTCGTGCGGGTGCTCCAGCAGGTACTGGATGAGCATGCCGAACTGGGTGCCCCAGTCGCCGATGTGGTGGCGGCGGACCACCTTCTCTCCCGTGAACTCCAGGATCTCCACCATCGCGGCGCCGATCACGGCGGAGCGCAGGTGGCCGACGTGCATCTCCTTCGCGACGTTCGGCTGGGCGTAGTCGATCACCGTGGTGCCCGCGTTCTCGGCGAGCGGGACGCCGAGGCGGTCGTCGAGGGCCCGGGCGGCCAGGGTCTCCAGGATCGCCCGGTCGGTGATCGTGATGTTGAGGAAACCGGGGCCGGACACCTCGATCTCCCGGATCAGGTCACCGGTGGGGATCGCCTCGACCACGGTCGTCGCGAGCTCGCGCGGGTTGGCCTTGGCCTTCTTCGCGAGCGCCAGGATGCCGTTGGCCTGGAAGTCGGCCCGGTCGCTTCGTCGCAGCAGCGGATCGGCGGCACCGGCCTCCGGCAGGGCGGAGGCGAGGGCGTCGGCGACGCGCTGGTTGACGGAAGAAGCGAGGGAAGGGACCGAGGCCATGAGCTGCCGTTCCTGTGAGGTGGTGCCGGTGGGTGCACTTGGGTGTTCCGACAAGTGCCGAGTATCCCACGCGGCCGCTGCCGGTTCTTCTGGATATGGGGCCGGGGAGCAACCCCGGAGCGGCCCGATCCGTCTGGGAGAATGGCTGAAGCCAGCATTCGAGTAGAAGGACGTGTCGTGGCTCAGAGCAGCACCGAGACCGACTGGGTCTCCCGTTTCGCGGACGAGGTCATCGCCGAGGCGGAGCGCCGAGCACCCGGCAAACCCATCGTCGTCGCGTCCGGAATCTCACCCTCCGGCCCGATCCACCTGGGCAACCTGCGCGAGGTCATGACCCCGCACCTGGTCGCGGACGAGATCCGCCGCCGGGGCATCGAGGTCAGGCACCTGATCTCCTGGGACGACTACGACCGCTACCGCAAGGTGCCGGCCGGCGTACCGGGCGTCGACGACTCGTGGGGCCAGTACATCGGCCGCCCGCTGACCTCCGTCCCCGCCCCGGCCGGGTCCCCGTACGCCAGCTGGGCCGAGCACTTCAAGGCCGCTCTGATCGGCGCCCTGGACGAGCTGGGCGTCGAGTACGACCCGATCAGCCAGACCGAGCAGTACACCTCCGGCGCGTACCGCGAGCAGGTGCTGCACGCCATGAAGCACCGCGGCGACATCGACGCCGTCCTCGACCAGTACCGCACCAAGCAGAAGCCGGGCGGCAAGAAGCCCCAGCAGAAGCAGGCCGACGCGGCCGAGCTGGAGGCCGCCGAGGGCTCCGGCGCGGCCGCCGAGGACGACGGCAGCACCGGCGAGGGCGGGTACTTCCCGTACAAGCCGTACTGCGGCGAGTGCGGCAAGGACTTCACCAAGGTCACCTCGTACGACGACGAGACGACCGAGATGACCTACGTCTGCACCGAGGACGCGTTCACCGAGACGGTCAAGCTCAGCGAGTTCAACCGCGGCAAGCTCGTCTGGAAGGTCGACTGGCCGATGCGCTGGGCCTTCGAGGGCGTGGTCTTCGAGCCGTCCGGCGTCGACCACTCCTCGCCCGGCTCGTCCTTCCAGGTCGGCGGCCAGATCGTGCACATCTTCGGCGGCGAGCAGCCGATCGGACCGATGTACGCGTTCGTCGGCATCAGCGGCATGGCGAAGATGTCCTCCAGCAAGGGCGGGGTCCCGACCCCGGCCGACGCGCTGCAGATCATGGAGCCGCAGCTGCTGCGCTGGCTGTACGCGCGCCGCCGCCCGAACCAGTCCTTCAAGATCGCCTTCGACCAGGAGATCCAGCGGCTGTACGACGAGTGGGACAAGCTGGAGGCCAAGGTCGCCGACGGCACCGTCCTGCCCGCCGACGCCGCCGCGCACGCCCGCGCCGTGCGCACGGCGGCCGCGGAGCTCCCGCGCACCCCGCGGCCGCTGCCGTACCGGACCCTCGCGTCCGTCGTCGACGTCACCGCCGGGCACGACGAGCAGACCCTGCGCATCCTCACCGACCTGGACCCGACGCAGCCGCTGACCTCGCTCGACGAGGTACGGCCGCGCCTGGACCGCGCCGAGAACTGGATCACCACCCAGGTCCCGGCCGACCAGCGGACCCTCGTGCGCGAGGAGCCCGACACGGAGCTGCTGTCGTCGCTGGACGACGAGGGCCGCGAGTCGCTGCGGCTGCTGCTGGAGGGACTCGACTCGCACTGGTCGCTCGACGGGCTCAGCACGCTCGTCTACGGCGTGCCGAAGGTCATGGCCGGGCTGGAGCCCGACGCCAAGCCGACCCCGGAGCTCAAGGTCGCGCAGCGGACCTTCTTCGCCCTGCTCTACCGGCTCCTCGTGACCCGTGAGACCGGGCCGCGCCTGCCCACGCTGCTGCTGGCGGTGGGCGCCGACCGGGTGCGCAAGCTGCTCGCGGTCTGAGCCCGCCCGGGCTCGCGGTACATGCGGAAGGGCCCGCACCCCTCGGGGTGCGGGCCCTTCCGCATGTCCGTCCGTCGCCGTGAGGCGATCACCGTCAGGCGATGTGCTCGGCCTCGCGGTCCTTGTTGTACCGCAGCTTGAACGCCGGGATCATCCGGCGGAGCAGCGAACCGCTGCGCGGGTGCGTCACGCCGTAACCGTCCGACAGGTGTATGTCGAGCACCTCGGCCGACGGGTAGTCCTGCTTCTCGTCGGACAGCGCGCAGAACACCTTGTACGCGACCTCCGCGAACTCGGCCTCGTCCGGCGTCTCGGGACCCTCCTGCGGTTCCTCCTCCTGGCGCGGAGCCGGGATCGGCGGATCCTGCTGCGCGGGCCGCTCCTCGTCCGGGCCCATAGGGGGCAGGACCGGGGTCGGCTCCAGACCCTCGACGTACTGGGGGTTGTAACCGCCCTCGTACGCCGCCTGCGGAGCCAGCGGCGCCGCGAACCAGGCACTGTTGTGGGCCGCCGGCATGGCCGTCGGGTCCACCGCGAACGGCGGCGGTACGGGGGCGGCGGCAGCGGCCGAGGCGGCCGCCTGCGCGGCGGTCTCCGGGAGCTGCGGCTGGAGCTGCCGGCCCGGCTGGGGTTGCTGGTCCGGCTGGGGCTGCTGATCCGGCTGGGCCTCGCCCTGGGCCTGGTCGGGTGCCGGGGCCGGGGCCGGGGCGGCCGCGGTCTCCAGTGCGTGCGCGGGCGCCGCCGGGACGACCTCCGCGGAGGGGCCGGCCCCCACGGCCGTCAGAGCCGGCGACGCGGCCGGCTGCCGCGCGGGGGACAGCAGCGCCGGATCGATGCCCGCCGCCGCCAGGCCCTCCGGGGCGGTGTTCGCCAGCGGTACGCCGATCCGGGCCAGCCGCAGCGGCATCAGCGCCGCCACCGGGGCCTTGCGCCGCCAGGCGCGCCCGTACCGCGCCTGCAGCCGCGCCTGGTAGATCAGGCGGTCCTGCTCCATGCCGACGGCCTGCTCGTAGGAGCGCAGCTCCCACAGCTTCATGCGGCGCCACAGCTTGAACGTCGGGATCGGGGAGAGCAGCCACCGCGTGATGCGGACGCCCTCCATGTGCCGGTCCGCGGTGATGTCCGCGATCCGGCCCACCGCGTGCCGGGCCGCCTCCACCGTCACCACGAACAGGATCGGGATCACGGCGTGCATCCCGACGCCGAGCGGGTCGGGCCAGGACGCCGCGCCGTTGAAGGCGATCGTCGCCGCCGTCAGCAGCCACGCCGTCTGGCGCAGGAGCGGGAACGGTATCCGCATCCACGTCAGCAGCAGGTCCAGCGCCAGCAGCACACAGATCCCGGCGTCGATGCCGATCGGGAACACCAGCGAGAAGCTGCCGAAGCCCTTCTGCAGGGCCAGCGTGCGCACCGCGGAGTACGAGCCGGCGAATCCGATCCCCGCGATGACGACGGCTCCGGCGACCACGACGCCGATGAGTATCCGGTGCGTACGAGTCAGCTCCATCGCGGCCACCCGCGATCCCCTCCCCTTGTCGAGCACTTACCGACCACTTACCGCGCCTTTACCGAGCGGCGGCAGGCACAGCGTACGGGTGACTGGATGTCAGCGCTCCGGTAGGCCCCGCGCCGGCAGCCCGGGGGTCCCGCGCCGGCGGCCCGGGGGCGTCGGCCGGGCGGAGCGCCGCCGCCGGCCGCGCCGCCGGGACCGCTACTGCTGGGCGGGCGCCGACGGGGACTGCTCCGCCTGCTGCTCCGGTGCCTTCTGCTGGTTGGCCGCGTCGACCGAGGCCACCGTCTCCTTCGCCGCGGTGACGGCGTCCTGCAGCAGCTTCGCCTGGTCCGGGGCGCCGGCGCCCTCGTACGCCGCACCGTTGTAGTCCATCGTGACGACCACGTTCTGCGTGCGGGCCACGATCGTGGTGTTGAAGAAGTCGACGTCCTTCTTCGAGGTGAACACCACCGACGTCCCCTGCTCGCCGATCCCGCCGGCCGGCTCCGCCTTCACGTTCTGCGCGCCCTCGGCCGCCTTCGCGGTCTCGACCTGCTTGTTGTACTGGTCCTCCGCGCGCTTGTTCGCGGAGCCGAGCGAGGCGTGCGAGTCGTAGCGGAAGAGGGAGATCGAGAGCCAGCGGTACTGCGAGCCCTTCAGACCGTCCTCGTCCAGACCGTTCCACGAGCAGCTCGCCCGGCTGGCCAGGTCGTTCGACTTCGTCGCCGCACCGTTCTTGTCCTTGGCCTCCGGCACGAGCGTGCCGATCGTCGCCGCCTGGACCGCCTTGCACGGGTCCGGCAGCGTGGCGTAGGCCGCCTTCTCCAGGGTCGGCGAGGGCTTGGCGCTCGGCTGGGCGGACGCGGAGGACTGGGACTTCTTGCCGTCGTTCGAGCCCGAGGCCTTGCCCGAATCGGACGAACAGCCCGTGACGGTGAGGATCACCGGGACGGCTGCGCAGGCGAGAACGCGGGAGAAGCGCGAGACTGATCGGTGCATGTTTCCTTCAGTACGTTTGTCTGACTTCTTCGGACGGCGGACCGGGGCAACGGTAGCCCGACCCGGCGCTCGTCTGCTGTGCGCGCCGTCACGCCCCACCGCCGCGCGCCCCTCTCACTCGTTCAACCGCTCGGCCAGACTGACCGCCAACTGCCGCGCCCTGTCCTGGGTTTCGGTGCTGGGCGGGACCGCGCCCGGCAGCGACGGCTGCACGCTGTACTCGACGGTGACGATGACATTCGAGGTACGGAACACAATCCGCACCGTGCGCGCCTGCGCCGCCGTCGCCCCGGCGGCACTCAGCTTGTCGTCCAGGAACGCCTCGTTGCCGAGCCCCGCCAGTACGCGGGAGCCCAGCTCGGTGGGGGACGCGCCGGGCGTCGGGCCGGCGGGCGACGCGGGGCTGCCGGCCGGGCTGCCGGACGGTGCCGGGTTCGCGGCCGGCGGCGTCGGGGTCGGCGTCGGCGCGGGATTGCCGGCCGGGCTTCCCGCGGGACTTCCCGTGGGGCTTCCCGTGGGGGCCGGGGCCGGTCCGGGGAAGGGCAGCTTCGCGTCGGTCAGCTGACGGACGAAGACCTGCCGCGCCTTGTCGTCGTCGCTCGCGGTGGCCCGGTCGTACGACACGACGCGCTCGAAGCCGACCGACAGCAGCCGCGTGTCCTCGGCGCTCTGCGCGGTCCACCGGCAGCCGACGCGCCGGTCGCCGTCGTACGAGGCGGCCGCCACTCCCGCGTACAGCTGGTCCCGCTCGGCCGGGGGCAGGCTGTCGGCGGCCGGGAGCATGGCCTTGAGCTGCTTGCCGTCGACGGCCTTGCAGGGCGCGGGCAGGCTTCGGTACTTACCGGGCTGCGCGGGTGCGGCGACGGTGCCGCCGGGCTTGTCGTCGTTCGTGGTCCCCGCGCCGCTCCCGCCCGTGCACCCGGTGAGGCCGGTGACGCCGGCCGCGAGCGCGGTCAGCATGGCGATGCCCGGCAGGAGTTCCCGTACCGACTTGCGCTGCACGTCCCATGGCTCCCTTCGACCGACGGTCGTCCCGAGGACCCCGACGGTCAGGAAAATACGTTGCCGCGCTTCGGGCGCGGGTGGACACAATGTCTATCGCACACGCTGGTGCCGGCGCCGGTTCCCTGTCGTATATGGGATCAAGAGCGAGGTTTTTGCGTATTCAGACTTTTCTGTGGTTTTCGGGGGATTGAGGCGTTATGTCGTACGTAGAGGTGCCCGGGGCGAAGGTTCCGATCCGGATGTGGACCGACCCCGCGTCGGTCGAGGACAGCGCGATGCAGCAGCTCCGCAACGTCGCCACCCTTCCGTGGATCAAGGGCCTGGCCGTCATGCCGGACGTCCACTACGGCAAGGGTGCGACGGTCGGCTCGGTCATCGCGATGAAGGACGCGGTCTGTCCGGCGGCGGTGGGCGTGGACATCGGATGCGGCATGTCGGCGGTCAAGACGTCCCTGACGGCGAACGACCTGCCGGGGGACCTGTCGGGCCTGCGGTCGAAGATCGAGCGGGCGATCCCGGTGGGGGCGGGCCTGCACAGGGAGGCCGTGGACCCGTCGCGCCTGTACGGCTTTTCGGCGGACGGGTACGACAACCTGTGGCAGCGCTTCGACTACCTCACGGATGCGGTCAAATTCCGTCACGAACGCGCCATGAAGCAGATCGGAACGCTCGGATCCGGAAATCATTTTGTCGAGTTCTGTCTCGATGAGGGTGGTGCGGTGTGGTTGATGCTGCACTCCGGCTCCCGGAACATCGGCAACGAGCTCGCGGCGCACCACATCGAGGTGGCCCGGGGGCTTGAGCACAACCAGAACCTCGTCGACCGGGACCTCGCGGTCTTCCTCGCGGCGACGCCCGAGATGGACGCATACCGCAACGACCTCTTCTGGGCGCAGGAGTACGCGAAGTACAACCGCGCCGCGATGATGAGCCTCTTCAAGGAGGTCGTCCGCAAGGAGTTCCGGAAGGCGAAGGTGTCCTTCGACCCGGAGATCAGCTGCCATCACAACTACGTGTCGGAAGAGCGCTACGACGGCATGGACCTGCTGGTCACCCGCAAGGGCGCGATCCGCGCCGGCAGCGGTGACTACGGGATCATCCCGGGCTCGATGGGCACGGGCTCGTACATCGTGAAGGGGCTCGGCAACGAGAAGTCCTTCAACTCGGCCTCGCACGGGGCGGGCCGGAAGATGAGCCGGACGGCGGCGAAGAAGCGGTTCTCGGCGAAGGACCTGGCGGAACAGACCAAGGGCGTCGAATGCCGCAAGGACTCGGGCGTCGTGGACGAGATCCCGGGCGCGTACAAGTCGATCGAGCAGGTCATCGACCAGCAGACCGATCTGGTGCAGGTCGTGGCCAAGCTGAAGCAGGTCATCTGCGTCAAGGGCTGAGGCCGGAGGTGGATGGTGAAACGGGGAGGCCCGGACCGGGACGGTCCGGGCCTCCCCGTCTACTCGTCAACTGGGCCGCGCCGCATGGGAGTTGGTTGGTACGGAAAGTGGGTGCCGGGGGATTGACGGGGGGAGTTGGTCTAGACCAAGGTGTGCCGCATGGGGAGATCTCGCGTGCTTCTGGCCGCGCTCGCGTCGTTGTCGCTCGCCCTCGGGGCCGCCGGATCCGCTCAGGCGGGGGCCGGGGAGGGGGACGGTCCGGCGGGGAGCGCCGAGGCGGACGGGGGCGGGCGGCCCGGGGTGGGGCTGCCGCCGGTCGTGTCGCACGTACCGACGCAGGAGAAGGTCGTCTTCATCACGATCGACGACGGCTGGAACCACGATCCGGAGGCAGCCCGGATCCTGCTGGAGAAGCGGGTGCCGGCATCCCTGTTCCTGCTGCCGGGAGCGACCGCGTACGACACGGAGTACTTCACCGCTCTCACCGGGCAGGGGCGGGTGACCGTCGAGAACCACACCGTCAACCACCCGGACCTGACCGCGCTCGACGCGACCGGCAAGGACGCCGAGGTGTGCGGGGCGGGGGAGCAGCTGGAGGCGGCCTTCGGCAGGCAGCCGAAGCTGCTGCGGCCGCCGTACGGGGTCCTGAACGACGACGTGCGGCTCGCGGCGAAGGCGTGCGGGGTGAAGGCGGTGATCACCTGGACGCACGACTTCACCACCTGGAGCGGGACTCCGGCGACGCCGCAGCTCAAGAGCGGCGACATCGTGCTGCTGCACTTCACTCCGACGCTGGCCGCGGACCTGCGGCGGGCGCTGGACGCGGCGAAGGCCGCCGGGCTGAAGCCGGCGGCCCTCATGCCGCACCTGAAGGCGGCCGGTCTGGTCTGAGCCCGGCCGAGCCGAGCCGAGGTGAGCCGAGCTGAGCCACGATGGCCGTACGGGCTCGCGACGGCCCGTACGGCTCGCGCCCTACAGGCCCAGGTCGCGGTGGACCTTCGTGTTCGAGGCCTGGGCGCGGGGGCGGACCACCAGCAGGTCGATGTTGACGTGGCTGGGACGGGTCACCGCCCAGGTGATGGTGTCGGCCACGTCGTCGGCGGAGAGCGGGGCGGCGACGCCCGCGTAGACCTTCTCCGCCTTCTCGGTGTCGCCGCGGAAGCGGGTGGTGGCGAACTCCTCGGTCTTGACCATGCCGGGGGCGATCTCGATGACGCGTACGGGCTGGCCGACGATCTCCAGGCGGAGGGTCTCGGCGAGGACGCGGGCGCCGTTCTTGGCGGCGACGTAGCCGGCTCCGCCCTCGTACGTCGAGTGCCCGGCGGTGGAGGAGAGCACGACGACCGTGCCGTCGCCGGATGCGGTGAGGGCGGGGAGCAGGGCCTGGGTCACGTGGAGGGTGCCGATGACGTTGACCTCGTACATCGTGCGCCAGTCGGCGGGGTCGCCGGTGGCGACGGGTTCGGCGCCGATGGCGCCGCCGGCGTTGTTGACGAGTACGTCGCAGCGCTCCAGGGACGCGGCGAAGGCGTCGACGGCGGCGCGGTCGGTGACGTCGAGGGCGTGGGCGGCGGCGGAGTGGCCGGCCGCGGTGATCTCGGCGGCGAGGGCCTCGATGCGGTCCTTGCGGCGGGCGGTGAGGACCACGTGGTAGCCGGCCGCGGCGAGTTGCCGGGCGGTGGCCGCGCCGATGCCGCTGCTCGCGCCGGTGACTACGGCGGTTCGGGTGGCCGTGCTCATGTGCGGGCTCCTCGCTGTTGCTCGGTCGGTCGTTCGTTCATCCGTACGGGCGCTTCCCCGCCAGCATAGGCGCGGGCGGAGCCGCTCACCGGGCGCGCGGGGCGTACATGATCAGGGCCATGCCGGCCAGGCAGACGAGGGCTCCGGCGACGTCCCAGCGGTCGGGGCGGTAGCCGTCGGCGACCGCGCCCCAGACGAGCGAGCCGGCGACGAAGACCCCGCCGTAGGCGGCGAGGACGCGGGCGAAGTCGCCCTGGGGCTGGAGGGTGGCGACGAAGCCGTAGAGGCCGAGGGCGATGACCCCGGCGCCGATCCAGGCCCAGCCCTTGTGCTCGCGCACGCCCTGCCAGACGAGCCAGGCGCCGCCGATCTCCAGGAGGGCGGCGAGGGCGAAGAGGGCGGCGGAGCGGGCGATCAGCATGGCCCCCACGGTATGCGGGCGCTCCGCGGGCGGGGGCGGGGGCGTGGGCGTGGGCGCGGGCCCGGTCGGGGCGTGGGCAGATGGGGGGTGGGCGCGCCCTCGTTCGTGTGATGGTCCGACCGGACGGGGTGGGTGCTGGCTAGCCTCCGCGCGTGGAGGTGATGGCGGTGCGCCGTGGTGCCGTACGGAGTGTGGTGGTGGCCGGGTTGCTGATGCTCGGCGTGAGTGTGCCGGCGGGAGCCCATGCGTGGGCGGGACCGGAGGCCGACGTGGCGTACCACGGGCGGGTCGCGCTCTCCGAGGGGAAGCTGCGGATCTGGCTGGTCCCGGAGAACGACGGTCCGGCCGCGCTGGCGAACGCGACGGTACGGGTCCGGCTGTCGGCGGACCTCGCGGACCGGCAGGACCTGGCCGGGGGCTGCGCGCGGGCCGGGTTGCGCGAGGTGGTGTGCGAGACGGGGCCGCTGCCGCTGCACGGGCGGGGCCGGCACATCGGGCTGGAACTGGGGCTGCGGGAGCCGGCGGCGGAGGTGGTGGTGCGGGTCGACACGTGGTGGAACGGCGGGGCGACGGACCGCAACCACCTCAACAACGAGCACGTGGTGCTGGCGCTGGACACGGGTGACGCCTACGCCTTCTGAGGGCGTGAGCGGGGGCGACCCCCGCGCGGCCCCGCCCCCCGGGCCCCCGGGGGGCGGACCCCCGGGGGCGGCCGTCCCGGGCAGGAGCCGGGCTGCCACGGCCGCCGCGAGCTCGGGGGCGGTGGCGGTGGCGCGGGGGCGCTCCGGGCGACGACCCGTCGGGCCGTACGAGGACGCAGGCGCGACGGGGCCGGTCCGAGCAGTTCCGCCGCGTCGGTCACGCTCCGGCAGTCTGCCGGCCGGGCCCCCTCCGGAGCGCGGAGCCGGCCACGCCGAACCGGGCCGCGGCGGGGGCCGGCCGGAGCGGGCAGGACCCGCCGCCGGGTCGGGCCGTGCGGGCGCGGGCTGTGCCGGGTCGGGCTGTGCGGGGTCAGGCTGGGCCGGGTGAGGTCGTGCCGAATTCGACGAGCGCTTCGTCGACGATGCGTTCCAGGCGGGCGTGGTGGGCGCCGCGCCAGTAGACGCGCTCGCAGTCCGTGCACTGGGCGAAGACGTCGTAGGTGCGGTGGGTGCCGTCTTCCAGGTGCTCGCCGACGCTGTCCTTGGTGGCCTCGCGGAGCGTGCCGTTGCACGCGGTGCAGCGGGTCCAGGGGGCGAGCGCGGGGGCGAAGCGGCCCAGGATATCGCGCAGTTGCTCGTCGGGGTTGTCGCTGTAGACGTACGCGCCGGCGAAGATCTCGCGCCGGCGCAGCAGTCCGCGGTCGCGGGAGAGCAGCACGCGCTGTTCGGCGGCGGAGCGGGTGGCGAGGGCGGGGTCGCCGATGTCCTCGTTCTCGTACGCGGCGTCGACGCCGAGGAGGCGCAGGCGGCGGGCGAGGGTGCCGAGGTGGACGTCGAGGAGGAAGCGGAGGGGGGCGCCGGGGACGTGCTGGGGGCGGTCGACCGCGAACACCTCGACGGACTGGCCGTCTTGGGGGACGTACGACACGGGTACCTCGTGTCCGTCGACGAGGAGTCGGCCGACCTCGGTGAGCGGGACGCCGGCCGATTCGACGACGTGGCCGATGCTGGAGGCGCCGTCGGTCGGGGTCGGTACGCGTTCCGCGCGCCGGCTGGGCGGGGCGAAGAGGCGCAGTTCAGGGGCGAGGGTGAGCTGAATGCCGGGTCCGTTCACCCGGTCAGCATGCCACTGCCGAGGCGGTGCGGCGGCCGAATTACGGGGCGCCGCCGCCCGCCTCCGCAGCCACCGCCCCCGCCCACCGCCTCCGCAGCCACCGCCCCCGCCTCCGCAGCCCCGGCGCCGGCCGCGCGGGTGCGGTGCCCCGGGGCGGGGGGCGGGCTACGTCAGGGGGTGGCGCCAGTCGTTGCTCGGGTGGGGGACCCCCGGCGGGTACTCGAAGTCGACCTCCCCGAGGCAGGTGAAGCCCGCTCGGCGGCACACCGCGTTGGACGCGGCGTGGTCCGTGCCGGGGAAGGCGTGGACGGCGGCCCGGGTGCCGTGGGTGCGGGCGTACGCGAGCAGTTCCGTGAGGGCGGCCACGGCGAGTCCGCGCCCCTGGTACTCCGGGAAGATGCCCCAGCCGGCCTCGTACACCGGCTCCCCCCGCCAGTCCCGTTCCCAGAAGCCCACCGAGCCGACCGGTTCCGCGGTGTCCGCGAGGGTGACCCGGAACATCCGCCCGGCCGCGGGCTCCCGCACGCTGAGGGCTTCGTACCGCTCTTGGCGGTCGGCGAGCTTCTCCTCGCTCTCCGGGCCGCCCAGGAACCGGGTCATCTCGGCCGAGTTCTTGCGCAGCAGCAGCGGGAAGTCCTCCGGGGCCCAGGTGGTGAGCCGGACCCGGGCGGGGTTCTCTCTTCGCGTCATGCCCGCGAGGCTACGTCCGGTGCCGGGCGGGACACAGCGGTTTGTCGCGGCGCCGTCGGGCGGCGGCGGCCGGTGCGGAACGAGGACGGCGGCCGGTGCGGAGCGCGGACGGCGGCGCACGGAGCGTCGGGAGAGCGCGGCGGGCCGCCGGGGCGCTGAGAGGGCCCGGGGTGCGGCGAGCGGCCGGGGTGGAACGGGAGGGTCAGGGCCAGACCAGGCAGTACGGCTGGTGGCCGGCCTCGTGGAGGCGGTGGGAGAAGTCCTGCCACTCGTGGAGGAGCTGGTAGACGTTGAACGCGTCGCGCGGGCCGCCGCGGTCGGGGACCGTGGACCAGATGAAGGCGGCGGCGCCCACCGACTCCTCGCCGATGCCGCGCAGCGGGTCGACCACGGTCATGGGGAGCTTGACCACCGCGTAGTCGGGGTGGAGGACGACGAGTTCCAGCGGGGGCACCTTGTGCAGGGGTATGCCCTCGATGCCGGTCAGGACCATCGCGGCCACGGTCTCCGGCTTGATCTTGCTGAAGAGGCCGCCCATGCCGAGCTCGTCGCCGCCGAGCTCCTCGGGCCGCATCGTGACCGGGACGCGGGCCGCCGTGGCGCCGTCCGGGGCGCCGAAGTACTTGTACGTCACTCCCATGGCGCGCCCCCGGGGAAGGTCGTCGGGGGCGTCCGGGGGGTTCGGGACGGCGTCGGCCGCCTCGGTGGAGCGGCGGCGGTGCTTGCCGCGACGGCGGGATTCGCGGGCCTCGCGGGCGCGCTGCGGGTCGAGGCCGTCGGTACCCTCGCCCGGTCCACCACCGCGTTGCATATCTCCACCCGACTGGTATTGCCTGCCCCGGCCCCGCGACCCCCGCCACGCAGCCTGATCATCATGGCAGTGACCTCCCCCGCGGCGGCGCGGTGAAACGCCCGTCCGCAAGTCTGTCGCGGCCTCTGAGACCATGGCTGGTGTGAGCTACCCGTACCCGTATGAAGCCCCAGTTTCGCAGACGCTCTTCGAGCGCGCGTCCCTCGTGACCCCCGGCGGCGTGAACTCCCCCGTGCGCGCCTTCCGCGCCGTGGGCGGTACGCCCCGGTTCATGGTGTCCGGCACCGGTCCGTACCTCACGGACGCGGACGGACGGGAGTACGTCGATCTCGTCTGCTCGTGGGGACCGATGATTCTCGGCCATTCCCACCCCGAGGTGATCGCGGCCGTCCAGGCGGCCGTCGCCCGCGGCACGTCCTTCGGTACGCCCGGTGAGGGCGAGGTCGCGCTCGCGGAGGAGATCGTCGCGCGCGTCGAGCCCGTGGAGCAGGTGCGCCTGGTGTCCTCCGGCACCGAGGCGACCATGTCGGCGATCCGGCTGGCACGCGGCTTCACCGGGCGCGCCAAGGTCGTGAAGTTCGCCGGCTGCTACCACGGTCACGTGGACGCGCTGCTGGCCGCCGCCGGTTCCGGCCTCGCGACCTTCGCCCTGCCGGACACCCCCGGGGTGACGGGGGCGCAGGCCGGCGACACGATCGTGCTCCCCTACAACGACCTCGAAGCGGTCCGTGCGGCGTTCGCCGCGCACCCCGGCGAGATCGCCTGTGTGATCACCGAGGCCGCGCCCGGCAACATGGGCGTCGTGACGCCGGCCGCGGGCTTCAACCAGGGCCTCGCCGACCTGTGCCGCGCGGACGGCGCGCTGTACATCTCCGACGAGGTGATGACCGGATTCCGCACCTCGCGCGCGGGCTGGTACGGCGTGGACGGGGTCAGGCCCGACCTGATGACCTTCGGCAAGGTCATGGGCGGCGGCTTCCCGGCCGCGGCCTTCGGCGGCCGGGCGGACGTCATGGGCCACCTCGCGCCCGTCGGTCCCGTCTACCAGGCGGGCACGCTCTCGGGGAACCCCGTCGCCACCGCCGCCGGCCTCGCGCAGCTGCGGCTGCTGGACGACGCGGCGTACGCGAAGATCGACGCGGTGTCGCGGGAGATCCAGGGCCTGGTGACGGCCGCGCTCGCCAAGGAGGGCGTGGCGCACCGGGTGCAGACCGCGTCCAACATGTTCTCCGTCTTCTTCACCGAGGACGAGGTCCGTACGTACGACGACGCGAAGAAGCAGGAGTCCTTCCGCTTCAACGGGTTCTTCCACTCGATGCTGGCGCAGGGCGTCTACCTGCCGCCGTCGGCCTTCGAGTCCTGGTTCGTGTCCACTGCCCACGACGAGCAGGCGGTCGAGCGGATCGCGGCCGCGTTGCCGGCCGCCGCCCGGGCCGCCGCGGAGGCCACCGCATGAGCGCCCCCGGCAACCCCGCCGACAACCCCGCCGGCAGCCCCGCCGACGCCCGTGCCGGTACCGGCGGCGGCAACAGCCGCCTGCCCGGCGACGCGCCCGACTTCACCGTCGTGCACCTGGTGCGCCACGGCGAGGTGCACAATCCCGACGGCGTCCTGTACGGCCGTCGCGCGGGCTACCACCTGTCCGAGCTGGGGCGGCGGATGGCCGACCGGGTCGCCGAGCACCTGGCGGGCCGTGACATCACCCACGTGGTGGCCTCCCCGCTGGAGCGGGCGCAGGAGACGGCCGAGCCGATCGCCAAGAGCCACGGTCTCGACCTGGCCACGGACGCGCGGCTGCTGGAGGCGGGCAACGTCTTCGAGGGCAAGACCTTCGGGGTCGGCGACGGCGCGCTGCGCAGGCCCGGCAACTGGAAGCACCTGACGAACCCGTTCAAGCCCTCCTGGGGCGAGCCGTACGTCGAGCAGGTGGTCCGGATGATGAGCGCGCTGGAGACGGCGCGCGACGCCGCCCGCGGCCACGAGGCCGTCGCGGTCAGCCACCAGCTGCCGATCTGGATCGTGCGCAGCTTCGCGGAGAAGCGCCGGCTGTGGCACGACCCGCGGCGACGTCAGTGCACGCTGGCCTCGCTGACGTCCTTCACGTACCAGGGCGACACCCTGGTGTCGGTGGGTTACAGCGAGCCGGCCCGGGACCTGGTCCCTGCGCACCTGCTGGCGGGTGCGAAGCCGGTGAAGGGCAAGTCGAAGGCGTTCGGCGCCTGATCGACGGTCTGTTACGAACCGTTACAGCTTTACCTAATTAAATATAAGTCGCATGGGAATCACCGTTCCAGTACCGCACAACCCATCGAATTGTCCGTTTATATGGCAATAACGTGTGGGTGGCGGGGGGCGACGAGGACGGTGACATGCGCGACTTCAGTCGAAGGGGAGTGCTCGGACTCGGACTGGGCGCCGTGGCGGCGGCCGGCATCGCCGGCTGCGGTTCCGGTGACGCCGGTTCGGGCGGCCCGGGGCGGGGGGACTCCACTCCCGGCCCGGGCGGACCCCCGGTCAAGTCCATCGGCGACGGTTCCACGGCCGACACCGGACCGCAGCCGAACCAGCCGGAGAAACCCGTGCCGCTCCAGCCGGGCGAGACACCGCCGCAGTTCGTCGTCTTCAGCTGGGACGGCGCGGGCGAGGTCGGCAACGGGCTCTTCCCGCGCTTCCTCAAGCTCGCCAGGGACCACGGCGCGGCCATGACCTTCTTCCTCTCCGGCCTCTACCTCCTGCCCGAGTCGAAGAAGGCCCTCTACCAGCCGCCGAACAACCCCGTCGGCGCCTCGGACATCGGCTACCTCAAGGACGAGAACGTCCGCAACACCCTGACGTGCGTGCGCGAGGCGTGGCTCGACGGCCACGAGGTGGGCACCCACTTCAACGGCCACTTCTGCGGCGGCGCGGGCTCCGTCGGCCGCTGGAGCCCCGAGGACTGGCACAGCGAGATCGACCAGGCCGTGTCATTCGTCACCAACTGGCGCACGAACACCGGCTTCACCGACCTGGAGCCGCTGCCCTTCGACTACCGCAGGGAGCTCGTCGGCTCCCGCACCCCCTGCCTCCTCGGCCGTGAGGCCCTGCTGCCCACCGCCGCAGCCCTGGGCTGGCGCTACGACTCCAGCTCGCCCGGCGGCCTGCAGACCTGGCCGGTGAAGAAGTCGGGGCTCTGGGACCTGCCGCTGCAGTCCCTGCCCTTCCCCGGCCACTCCTTCGAGGTGCTGTCGATGGACTACAACATCCTCGCCAACCAGTCGAAGAACACCACCAGGGGCGTCCCCGGCAACTACCCCGCCTGGCGCTCCCAGGCCACGGCCACCTACCTCGGGGGATTCAGGCGGGCGTACGAGACGAACCGCGCTCCGCTCTTCATCGGCAACCACTTCGAGGAGTGGAACGGGGGCATCTACATGGACGCGGTCGAGGAAGCCCTCAAAGGCATGGCGGACAAAAGGGATGTACGGCTCGTATCCTTCCGGCAGTTCACCGACTGGCTCGACGTCCAGGACCCCGGGGTGCTCGACCGGTTGCGCGGCCTCGCCCCCGGCCGGGCGCCGGCCGGCGGCTGGAACGCGTACCTCGGTACCGCCTGACCAGGGCATTGACAGGGCGCCGGGGGGCGCGGTAGATCGACGGATTGCTCATGCGAAACTTTTCACATGAGCCTTAGCCGCGCACGTGCCCGTCGACGCAGCAGCCGCTCGACCAGCGGTCGCGCCCTCCTGCTGACCGCGGCGACCGCCGCGGGCGTCCTGGTCCTGGCGTCCTGCACGTCAGCGGACGGTGGCGGCAAGCCCTCCGGCGGGTCCGGCGGCAACTACGTCACGGGCCCCTCCGGCATCTCGACGGTCGCCCGCGGCGAGCGCGTCGCGGCGCCCAAGCTCGACGGCGGGACCGTCGACGGCCAGACCCTCGACACCACCACGCTCAAGGGCAAGGTCGTCGTCCTCAACGTGTGGGGCTCCTGGTGCCCGCCGTGCCGCGGCGAGGCCAAGTACTTCGCGAAGGCCTCGAAGGAGTACGCCGACGCCGGCGCGGACGTCGCCTTCGTCGGGATCAACACCCGCGACGCGAACACGCAGAACGCGACCGCGTTCGAGGAGACCTACGGGATCACCTACCCCAGCCTCTTCGACCCCGACGGCAAGTTGATGCTCCGCTTCCCCAAGGGCACGCTGAACCCGCAGGCGATCCCCTCCACGATCGTCCTCGACAAGGAGGGCGGGATCGCCGCCCGCGCACTGGTCGCGATCAACGACGAGCAGCTCCGCTCGATGATCGACCCGCTCGTCGCGGAGAAGTGACCCGGTGATCACCGCCGTCCCCGACCTCCTCCTGGCCGCCGAGCCGACGGGCGTGAACACCACCGTCCTGAACGGGACGCTGCTGCTCGCGCTGCCCATCTCGGTCCTGGCCGGACTCGTCTCCTTCTTCTCGCCCTGCGTGCTCCCGCTGGTCCCCGGCTACCTCTCCTACGTGACCGGGGCCAGCGGCGCCGACCTCGCCGAGGCCCGGCGCGGCCGGATGCTGGCGGGCGCGAGCCTGTTCATCGCCGGCTTCACCGCCGTCTTCGTCTCCACGGGCGCGCTCTTCGGGTTCTTCGGGTCCACGCTCCAGGAGCACCGGGTGCTGATCTCCCGCGTGCTGGGCGCCGTCGTCATCCTGATGGGGCTCTTCTTCATGGGGGCGATCCCCGGCCTGACGATGCGGGAGTTCCGCTTCCACCGGAAGCCGACGGCGGGGCTGCTCGGCGCGCCGCTCCTGGGCGTGCTCTTCGGCGTCGGCTGGGCCCCCTGCATCGGCCCGACCCTGGCGGCCGTCACCACGCTGTCCATGGACCAGGCGAGCGCCGGCCGCGGCGCGCTGCTGACCGTCGCCTACTGCCTGGGCCTGGGCGTGCCCTTCCTCCTCGCCGCGGTCGCCTTCCGCAAGGCGCTCGGCACTTTCAGCTGGGTCAAGCAGCACTATGCGTGGGTGATGCGGATCGGTGGCGGCATGCTGATCCTGACCGGCCTGCTGCTCGTCACAGGAACGTGGGACAGCATCGTCAGCGACATGCGGGACTGGACCCAAGGCTTCACGGTGGGGATCTGAGGACTTAACGCACATGAGTACGACAGACAAGGCGTCCGCCGAGGCGCCGCAGCAATCCGAGGACGCCGCCGAGCCCGCGCTCGGCGCGGCCGGCGCCCAGCTGTCCACCGCCCCGCTGGAGGACTCGCCGGCCGCGGCGGCCGCCGGCATCGGGGTGATCGGCTGGGCCCGCTGGTTCTGGCGCCAGCTCACCTCGATGCGGGTGGCGCTGATCCTGCTCTTCCTGCTGTCGCTGGGCGCCATCCCCGGCTCCCTGATCCCGCAGAGGGACGTCGACGCGATGAAGGTCGCCGAGTGGCAGCGGACCCACGAGTTCTGGGTGCCGCTCGCCGAGAAGCTCCAGCTCTTCGACGTCTACACGTCGTTCTGGTTCTCCGCGATCTACATCCTGCTGTTCGTGTCGCTGATCGGCTGCATCGTGCCGCGCACCTGGCAGTTCGTCGGCCAGCTCCGCGGCCGCCCGCCGGCCGCGCCCCGCCGCCTCGACCGGCTCCCCGCCCACACCACCTGGCGCACCGGGGCCTCCCCCGACGAGGTCCTCGCCCACGCCGAGACGCTGCTGGGCCGGCGCCGGTTCCGCACCGAGGCCGGGACGGGCCACGTCGCGGCGGAGAAGGGCTACCTCCGCGAGACCGGGAACCTCGTCTTCCACCTCGCGCTGATCGTGATGCTGGTCGCTTTCGCCTGGGGCAAGCTCTACACCTCCGAGGGCGGCAAGCTCGTCCTGCGGGGCAGCGGCTTCTCGAACACGCTCACCCAGTACGACGACTTCAAGTCCGGCAGCCTCTTCACCCCCGACGACCTGCCGCCCTTCAGCTTCACGCTGGACAAGTTCGACGCCACGTACGAGGAGACGGGCCCGCAGAAGGGCACCCCGCGCGACTTCAAGGCGTACGTCACCCTCAGCAAGGGCGCCCACGGGGCCCCGCAGAAGGCCGAGATCGAGGTCAACAAGCCGCTCGAAGTCGACGGGGCCAAGGTCTACCTGCTCGGCCACGGCTACGCGCCGGTCATCTCGGTGACCGACCCCACCGGCAAGGTGATCTTCCGCAACGCCGTGCCGATGCTGCCCCAGGACGCGAACCTCACCTCGGCCGGCGCCATCAAGGTCACCGACGGCTACAGGAACAAGAACGGCGAGAAGGAGCAGCTCGGCTTCTCCGCCCAGTTCGTGCCGACCTTCGCGGGCAAGGGCGGCGGCACGATGCTCTCGCAGTTCCCCGCCGCGAACTTCCCCGTCATCGCCCTCAACGCCTACCACGGCAGCCTCGGCGTGGACTCGGGCCTGCCGCAGAACGTGTACCAGCTGGACACGCGCAAGATGCAGCAGTTCAAGAAGGAGAACGGCGACCCGTTCGCCCAGATGCTGCTGCCCAAGGAGACGATGACCCTGCCCGACGGCGCGGGCACCGTGACCTTCGAGGGCATCGAGCGGTGGGCCACCTTCTCCGTGACCCGCCAGCCCGGCAGCGGCCTCGCCCTCGCGGGCGCGATCGCCGCCATCGGGGGACTGGCCGGATCGCTGTTCATCCAGCGCCGCCGGATCTGGGTCCGGGCGGTGCCCGGCAAGGACGGCGTGACCGTCGTCGAAATGGCGGGCCTCGGCCGCAGCGAGTCCGCCAGGCTCCCGCAGGAGCTGGCGGACCTGGCCGCCGTGTTGCACGAGAAGGCGCCCTCGGCGCCCCACCCTGTCGAAGCAGAAGAAGAACAAGGAGAGCGCGGATGACGCTGCTCGCAGCCGCAGCCAACGAGAGTCTGGCTGAGATCAGCAACAAGCTGATCTACGCGTCGATGGCGGTCTACACCCTCGCCTTCTTCGCTCACATCACCGAGTGGGTGTTCGGCAGCCGCAGCAAGGTGGGCCGTACGGCCGCCGCGCTGACCGGGGGCGGGGCAGGGGCACGGGGCTCGGCCCCGGCCGTCCAGGTCCGAGGCCAGGGCGGCACCGCCGTCCTCGACAAGCCGACGGTCGTCACGCGCTCCGCCGCGGGCACCCGCGACGTCCCGGACGGCCCCGGCGCGGCCGGCGGCACCGAGAAGGGCGACCTGTACGGGCGGATCGCGATCTCGCTGACCGTGCTCGCCTTCCTCGTCGAGGCGGCCGGCGTGGTCGCCCGCGCGCTGTCGGTGGAACGGGCCCCCTGGGGCAACATGTACGAGTTCTCGATCACCTTCTCCACGGTGGCCGTCGGCGCGTACCTGGCGCTGCTGGCCCTGGGGAAGAACGTCCGCTGGCTCGGCCTGATCCTCGTCACCACCGTGCTGCTGGACCTCGGCATCGCCGTGACCTGGCTGTACACCGAGAGCGACCAGCTGGTTCCGGCACTGCACTCGTACTGGCTGTGGATCCACGTCTCCACCGCGATCTTCTGCGGCGCGGTCTTCTACATCGGCGCGGCCGGCGCGGTCCTCTACCTCTTCCGCGACTCCTACGAGGCCAAGCTGGCCTCCGGCGGGAAGCCGGGCAGGTTCGCCACCTCCGTCATGGAGCGGCTGCCCTCGGCCGGATCCCTCGACAAGTTCTCGTACCGGATCAACGCCGCCGTCTTCCCGCTGTGGACCTTCACGATCATCGCGGGCGCGATCTGGGCGGGCGACGCCTGGGGTCGCTACTGGGGCTGGGACCCCAAGGAGGTCTGGTCCTTCGTGACCTGGGTGGCCTACGCCTGCTACCTGCACGCCCGCGCCACCGCCGGCTGGAAGGGCCGCAAGGCCGCGTACCTCGCGCTCTTCGCCTTCGCCTGCTGGATCTGGAACTACTACGGCGTCAACATCCTGCTCAGCGGCAAGCACTCGTACGCGGGCCTCTGACCCGTCCGACCCCGCCGCACCCGACCGCACGCCGAAGCCGGTGACCCGCCCCCGTGGCGGGACACCGGCTTCGCCGCGTACGGGGCTCAGGGCCGGGCGCCCGCCGGAGCCGGCTCGGGGGCTGCGTCGAGGTCGCGGCCGGCCGGGGCCGGCCGGCGCAGCCCGGACGCGGTGACCGCGGCCGCCAGGAGCACCGCCGCGAACGGCACGAGCAGCGCGGCCCGGTACCCGTCGAGCGGATCGGCGTACGCGGCGGACACCGCGGTCACCGCGGACAGTCCGAGCGCCGCACCGAACTGGAACGAGGTGTACAGCAGCCCGCCGGCGAGCCCCTGGTCCTCCTCCGCGACGCCCTCGGTCGCCACGATGGTCAGCGGCCCGTAGACGAGGGCGAAGGCGAGCCCCAGCAGGATCAGGCTCGGCAGCATCACCAGGTAGCTCCAGTCGGCGCCGAGCGGCAGGAACAGCCCGTACGCCAAAGCCGCGAGGAGCAGCCCGGCGAAGATCAGCCGGCCGTTGCCGAAGCGGGCCACCAGCCTCGGCACCACCGTGGGCGAGAGCACCGCGTCGATGCCGATGACCACCATCGCGAGGCTGGTCTGGAGCGTGGACCAGCCGCGCAGCTCCTGCAGGTACAGCACGGCCAGGAGCTGGAAGCCGAAGAAGGCGCCCGCGAACAGCAGCCCGGCGGCGTTCGCCCGCAGCAGCGGCCGCGACCGCAGCACCCCGGGGCGGACCAGCGGGTCGGGGGCCCGCCGCTCGACCGCGGCGAACAGTGCCAGCAGCGCCAGCCCCGCGCCCACCGTCGCGGCGGTCCACGCGGCCCCGGCGTGCGCGGCCCGCTCCACGCCGAGCACCAGCAGGACCACCGCCGAGGTCACCAGCAGCCCGCCGGCCAGGTCGAGCCGCTGCCCGGTCGCCCGCCGCGGCCGCGGCGACTTCGGTACGAGGGCCAGGGCGCCCACCAGGATCACCGCGGCCAGCACCACCGGCGCGAAGAACACCCAGCGCCACCCGGCGGAGGTGAGCAGCCCGCCCGCGACCAGGCCGATGGAGAACCCGCCGGCGGCCGTGCCGGAGTAGACGAGCAGGGCCTTGTCGCGCTGCGGCCCCTCGTCGAAGCCGGTGGTGATGACCGACAGCCCGGCCGGGGTCATGAAGGCCGCCGCGACCCCCGTCACGAACCGGGCGGTGATCAGCTGCCAGCCCTCGGTGGCGAGGCCGCCGAGGCCGGAGAAGAGCAGGAAGACGGTGAGCCAGCCGACGAACATCTGCCGCCGCCCGAACAGGTCGGCGGCCCGGCCGCCCAGCAGCATGAACCCGCCGTAGCCGAGGACGTAGGCGCTCATCACCCACTGGAGCTCGCCGGTTTCGAGGCCGAGGTCGGCACGGATGGACGGCAGGGCGACGTTCAGCATCGCGACGTCGATGCCTTCGAGGAAGATCGCGCCGCACAGGACGAGCAGCACGCCCAGGCGGCGGCCGCGGATGGGACTGGACATGGGTGTCCTCACAGAAGGGGGTCGAGGGGGTGACCGTTGCCGGTCCGACCACCCTCGCCCGCCGTCCCGCGGGGAACAACGCCGAAGAACGCAACGTTCGTTCAGTCATGCTTACCGACCGCGACGAGCTGGACTGCTTCCTGATCCTCGCCGGGGAACTGCACTTCGGCCGGACCGCCGAACGCATGCTGCTCTCGCGGGCCCGCGTCAGCCAGCTCGTCCAGCGGCTGGAGCGGCGCGTCGGCGCGCCGCTGTTCCTGCGCACCAGCCGCAGTGTCGCCCTCACCGCCCTCGGCCGCCAGCTGCGCGCCGACCTCGAACCCCACCACCGGGGCATCGCGCGGGCGCTGGAGCGGGCCGCGGCGACGGCCCGCGCCGCCGACGGGGTCCTGCACGTCGGCTTCACCACCCCGCCCGCCGGGGAGCTCGTCCTCAAGGCCGCCGACGCGATGCGCGCCACCCATCCGGGGCTCGCCGTCGAGGTCTGCGAGGTGCCGCTGCGCGCCGCCGACAACTCCGGTGCGGTACGGGCCTTCGCGCGGGCGGCGCTCGAAGCGGCGGGCGGCGGACCGGCGGGGCGGGGCGGCGCAGGGGGCGGGACGGCTTAGCGGGGCGTGCGGGGATGCGTCGGGGATCCGTCGGGGATCCGTCTCCGTCCCCGCAGATCCGACGATCCGTCAGGTCATTCGTCCCGGACCCTTGACTCCGTACCCGGCGGTAGCCATTCTCGACGCACCGATTGTGGGGAACATGTCAACGCCTTGTCCGGGGTTGGCCGCGTCCCCGGACGGTTCCGGTACCCCCGGATCGCGCGCTCCGCCGACCGAGACACGGTGATGACGATGACCCACCCCGCCCGCCGCAGACCGGGCCCGTTCGGCCTGCTGACGCTGTGCCTCGCCGTGGCGGCGCTGCTGCTCGGCCTCGCACCCGCCTCCTCCGCCGACCCCGGCTGGTGGAACCCGACCGCGCGCCCCGCCCCCGACTCCGCCATCAACGTCACCGGCGAGCCCTTCAAGGGCACCGACGCCCAGGGCAAAGTCCGCGGCTTCGTCGACGCCCACGACCACCTGATGTCGAACGAGGGCTTCGGCGGACGCCTGATCTGCGGCAAGCCGTTCTCCGAACAGGGCATCACCGACGCCCTCAAGGACTGTCCGGAGCACTACCCCGACGGCACCCTCGCGATCTTCGACTACATCACCAACGGCGGCGACGGCAAGCACGACCCGGACGGCTGGCCGACCTTCAAGGACTGGCCCGCCCACGACTCGCTGACCCACCAGCAGAACTACTACGCCTGGGTCGAGCGCGCCTGGCGCGGCGGCCAGCGCATCCTCGTCAACGACCTCGTCACCAACGGGGTCATCTGCTCGGTGTACTTCTTCAAGGACCGCGGCTGCGACGAGATGACCGCCATCCGGCTGGAGGCGCGGAAGACGTACGACATGCAGGCCTACATCGACACGATGTACGGCGGCGCCGGCAAGGGCTGGTTCCGGATCGTCACCGACTCCACGCAGGCCCGCCAGGTCATCGAACAGGGCAAGCTGGCCGTCGTCCTCGGGGTCGAGACCTCCGAGCCGTTCGGCTGCAAGCAGATCCTCGACATCGCCCAGTGCAGCCGCGCCGACGTGGACCGGGGCCTGGACGAGCTGCACGCCCTGGGCGTGCGCAGCATGTTCCTCTGCCACAAGTTCGACAACGCGCTGTGCGGGGTCCGCTTCGACTCGGGCGCCCTGGGCACGGCCATCAACGTCGGCCAGTTCCTGTCGACCGGCACGTTCTGGCAGACCGAGCGGTGCACCGGCCCGCAGCACGACAACCCGATCGGCCTGGCGGCGGCCCCCTCCGCCGAGAAGCAGCTCCCCGCGGGCGTGTCCGTACCCGCGTACGCCGCCGACGCGCAGTGCAACACCCGCGGCCTCACCGACCTCGGCGAGTACGCCGTCCGCGGGATGATGAAACGCAAGATGATGCTGGAGATCGACCACATGAGCGTCAAGGCCGCGGGCCGGGCCTTCGACATCCTGGAGTCCGAGTCCTACCCCGGCGTCATCTCCTCGCACAGCTGGATGGACATCGACTGGACCGAGCGCCTCTACAAGCTCGGCGGATTCGCCGCCCAGTACATGAGCGGCTCCGAGGCGTTCAGCGCCGAGGCCAAGCGCACGGACGCCCTGCGCGACAAGTACGGCGTCGGCTACGGATACGGCACCGACATGAACGGCGTCGGCGGCTGGCCCGGCCCCCGCGGCGCCGACACCCCCAACCCGGTGCGGTACCCCTTCCGCAGCACCGACGGCGGATCCGTCATCGACAAGCAGACGACCGGCCAGCGCACCTGGGACCTCAACACCGACGGCGCCTCCCACTACGGCCTGGTCCCCGACTGGATCGAGGACGTCCGGATCACCGGCGGACAGGGCGTCGTGGACGACCTCTTCAAGGGCGCCGAGTCCTACCTCGGCACCTGGGGAGGCTCGGAGAAGCACAAGGCCGGCGTGAACCTCGCCGCCCGCGCGCCCGCGGCGGCCAGCTCCGCGGAGTGGAACCCGTTCACGAGCTACGCCCCCGGCCGCGCCGTGGACGGCGACCGGGGCACCCGCTGGGCCAGCGACTGGAGCGACGACCAGTGGCTCCAGATCGACCTCGGGTCCCCGACCCTGGTCGGGCGCGTCACCCTCGACTGGGAACGCGCCCACGCGCGGGCGTACCGCATCGAGCTCTCCGCCGACGGCACGAACTGGCGGACCGCCTGGTCCACCACCGCCGGCGACGGAGGCCTGGACACCGCGCAGTTCACCGGCGTGCCGGCGCGCTACGTGCGCGTCCACGGCGTGGGGCGCGGCACCCAGTGGGGCTACTCGCTCCACGAGGTCGGCGTCTACAGCCGCTGACGGGCACGGTTCGACCCACCGGAGGAACCGCATGGCACGCACGCCGTTGCCCGAGCGACGCCGCCAGCT
>NZ_JBHXSY010000048.1:0-50967 GCF_042715295.1 Streptomyces sp. NPDC058701
CAGCCGCAGCCGCAGCCGCAGCCGCAGCCGCAGCCGCAGCCGCAGCCGCAGCCGCAGCCGCAGCCGCAGCCGCAGCCGCAGCCGCAGCCGCTTCCGCAGCCGCAGGCCGCCGCTTCGGCACGCCCCGCGCCCGCGCCGCCCGCGCCCGCGCCGCCCGCACCCGCGCCGCCCGCACCCGCTGCCGCGGCCGCCGAGCCGACCGTACGGTTCACCAAGGGGGAGGAGCGGCTGCCCTCCGACGTGCGCGAGCGCCTGTCGCTGCGCAAACGGCAGGTGGCCGTCAGCCTGAGCAAGCGGGGCGTCACGGGCCTGTCCGCCCGGGTCGTCCTCGTCCTCGACGCGTCCGGCTCCATGGCCGGGCTCTACCACCGCGGCACCGTCGCGGGCGTCGCCGAACGGATGGCCGCCGTCGCCGCCCAGCTCGACGAGGACGGGGAGATGCAGGCCTGGACGTTCGCCTCCCACCCGGCGCGGCTTCCCGACCTGACGATCGGCGCCCTGCCGGAATGGCTGCGCCTGCACGTGCGCGGCGGCGAGTTCAGCCTCTTCGGCCGGCGCAAGCCGCCCAAGGGGCTGGTCTCCGGCCAGGTCGACATGCGCGCCGTCGGCATCGGCAACGAGGAGCAGAAGGTCATCGCGGAGGTCCGGGCGTTCGTCCGTGACCATCCGGCACCCGAACCCACACTGGTCCTGTTCTTCTCCGACGGCGGGGTCTACCGCAACGACGCGATCGAACGGGAGCTGCGCGCGGCCGTGGAGGAGCCGGTCTTCTGGCAGTTCATCGGCCTCGGCCGGGCCGACTACGGCGTACTGGAACGCTTCGACACCCTGCCCGGCCGCCGCGTCGACAACGTCGGCTTCTTCGCGGTCGACGACATCGAGACCCTCTCCGACCCAGAGCTGTACGACCGGCTCCTGTCGGAGTTCCCGTCCTGGATCCAGGACGCCCGCCGGGCCGGCATCCTGCGCTGACGCACACCGGACCGCACACCCCTGGACCTGTGCCGGGGCACCCCGCAGAGCCGACGACCGACCGGGAGGAACGTACGTGCCGACGAACGAGCGGGAACCGTCCGCAGCCGAGGTGTTCGACGCACTGTCCACGCGCTACGAGGAGGCTTTCGGGCAGGACCCCGCGCAGCTGGAAGCGCTCGACTGGCTCGCCGCCCGGCTCTCGCACGGCGCCCGGGTGCTGGACGTGGGCAGCGGCACCGGCCGGCCGACCGCCGAAAGGCTCGCCGCCGCGGGCTGCGCGGTGACGGGCATCGACGTATCGGGGGCGATGGTCGCCCTGGCCAGCGGCCGGGTGCCGCAGGCCCGCTTCGAGCAGGCCGACGTCCGCACGTACACGCCGGGTGAGGCCGGTTTCGACGCCGTGTGCTCCTTCTTCCCGCTGCTGATGATGGACCAGCCGGAGGTGGCGGCGGCCCTGGAGCGGATGGCTTCGTGGGTCCGGCCCGGCGGCTACCTCGTGCTGGCGACCGTGCCCGGTGACATCCGGGGCCTGGGCATCGAGTTCATGGGCCACCGGGTCACCGTCAGCAGTCTGTCCACCGAGGACCACCTGGCCCGGCTCACGGCCGGCGGGCTGGAAGTGCTGCACCACCGTACGGTCCTCTTCCACCCCGCCGGCGGCCTGGCCGAACCGGAGCCGCACCTGTTCTGTTACGCCCGGCGCCCCGACAAGCGGCTCGGCGAACCGGCCCCGGACCCCGTACCGACTGCCGGCCCCGGAACCTGACGGAAGCCGTGCCCACCCGGCGCCTGGCCAGCCGCGTGCTCGCCGCCGAGCCCGGCGTGTCCCGGGGCTCGTCACGGAGGCGTACCAGCGGCTGGCGGAGACCGGCCGGGTCTCCGGCCCGGGGCCGCGGCGGCACGGTCGTCGCCGCGGCCCCGCCCGCGCCGACCGCCACCCTGGCGGCGGCCCTGGGCGGGCCGGGCGGAGCGGGGCGATCGGGCTGAGGGGCCCGAGCGGGCGGCCGAGGCCGGGCAAGCGCGGGGCGGGGCCGCCCGAGGACACCCGCCCGGCCCTTCTGACCTAGGCCTATGCCCCTTGACGGGAGGGCCGGTCCGCTCTACGGTCCGAGTCCGGCCCGTACCGATCCGGCCCGGGACTTCGTTCTCCTCCCCCCGGGAAGTCATGCACCACTACGCCGATGCCCTCGGGAGATCCGCGGTCTTCCGCGGTCGGGCCCCACGCCGCGAGTTATGGACGTTCTGGCTGGTCAACGCGCGACGCGCTGATCGTCGCGGGCTGTGTCCGCCCGGGCGACCTCCCCGGCACCGACCGCCCCGCCCTCTTCCTCAGTCGTGCCGTCCTGCTGCCGACGCTCGCCGTGACCGTACGCGGGCCGCACCGCATCGGCCGGGGGCCCCTGGCGAGACCTACGGGCTCGGCTCGGCTCGGCTCGGCTCGGCTCGGCTCGGCTCGGCCCGGCTCGGCCCGGCTCGGCCCGGCCCCGCCACGACCCGTCTCCCGCTCCCGCACTGACGCCCCCGGCGGACGCGGCTCCCTCAGCGCCCGGCCGTCCGCCGACCGGGCGCGGCGATGACCGAGTTCCGGGCCGCGGAAAGTTTTTCGCCCGCGGCGGCAACCGAACGGCGGGTCGCGCGTCGTGCGGGGTGAAGGGCGTGATCCGGCGTCCTCGACCGACCGTGGAGAACCACCGTGAAGAACCTGAAGCGCGTCCCCCAGCCCGTCCGCCGAGCGGTGGCCGTCACCGTGGCCGCCATGGGTGTGGCCGTCGCTCTCGCCGGGCCCGCCTCCGCCGCGACCACCTCCTCGGCCGCCCCCGCCCCCGCCCCGGTCGCCCCCGGGGCTCCGGCGAGCGCCACGCCCGGCGCCGCCCCCAGCGCTCCCGGGAGCGCCAGGCCGAGCGCCGCCCCGGCGCCCGCTCCGTCGGTCAGCACCCCGTCGAGCGCCTCCCCGAGCGCCTCCCCGAGCACCGCGCCGAGCGGCCGGCCGACCGGCGCCCCCGCCGCCGTTCCCAGCGCGGCCCCCAGCGCACCGTCCGGTACGCCCGAGCTCGCCGAGACCGGCTCGTCCTCCACCACCACCGCCCTCGGCGCCGGGGCCGCCGGCCTGATCGTCGTCGGCGGCGGAGCCCTGTACGCCGTACGGCGCCGCGCCAACGCCTAGGAACCACGTGCTCCACTTCGCACCGACCGCCGGCCCCGCCGCTCCCGTCATCGACCGGGCGTGGCGGGGCCTGTGGTCGTTCCTGCGCCGCGACGGCTCCTCCCCGACGGCGGCCGGGCACGCGTACGCGCACCCGTACGACCGGCCCGGCAGCCACGATCCCGTCCCCGGCCACGAGCCGTTCCCCGGGGACGGCGCCCCGCCCACGGTCAGCGCGCTGTACCACGCGCACCGGCTGGGCATGGTGCGGCTGGCCGTGCTGCTCGTCGACGACCTGGCCACCGCCGAGGACGTGGTGCAGGACGCCTTCACGGCCCTCTACCGCCGCCACGGAGAGCACATCACCGAGGTGGACAACGCCCTCGGTTACCTGCGTACGGCAGTGGTCAACACCTCCCGCTCGGTGCTGCGCCGCAGACGGACGGTACGGGCGTGGACGCCACCGGCCCCGGCCGACGTGCCGTCTGCGGAGGCGCACGTCGTGCTCGGCGAGGCCCACCGCGAGGTGCTGGCCGCGCTCGGCAGGCTGACCCCGCGCCGGCGGCAGGTCCTGGTGCTGCGGTACTGGGCCGACCTCAGCGAGGCGGAGATAGCGGCCACGCTCGGCATCAGCCGGGGCGCGGTCAAGTCGAACGCGAGCCGGGGACTGGACGCGCTGGAACGGATTCTGGAGGGTCGGGTATGACGCGTACGACGCACGACGGCGAACACTCCGCCGAGCGGCGGTTGCGGCAGGCCCTCGACGCCCGCGCCGCCGGGATCACCGTGCGCGACCTCCGCCCGGCGGACCCGCCGGGCCCCGGCCTGCGCCGGTCCCCGGTGGCGCGGCTGCGCGGGTTCGCGCTGCCCCTGGCCGGACTCGCCGCGGCGGCCGTGGCCCTGGTGGGCTACCTGTTGCTCGTGCCCGACCCCGGACCGCCCCGGCCGGTCCCGCCGGCCGCGCCGCCGGAGCTGACGCCGTCCACCCCGACGCCGGGCCGGTCACCGTCCGTGCGCCCGTCCCCGTCGGCCGGTACCGCGGAGCCGGCGGGGCCCACGTCGGCGCCCGGCCCGGCCGCGACGGCGTCGTACCCGGTCCCGCGGGCGACTCCCTCCGTGACCCCGACGTCCCGGGCGGGGAACCCGTCGGCAGCCCCCTCGTCCCCGTCGCCGCAGCCGCCGGGCGCGCCGAGCACGTCCCGGCAGCCGTCCTCGTCCCCGTCGGCCCCGTCGGCCGGCCCGGGGTCCACGCCGTCGTCACAGGGGCAGCGCTGACGGGCCCGCTCGCTCGTGTTCAGTGCCCCCGGGGAGCTGCGGGGACGGCGTTCTCCACCGCCGTGACCAGCGGAGCGAGTTGCGGGTCGAGCGCGGCCTCGTCCAGGGCCTCGCGCAGGGCGGCGTCGTTCGTGGGGCGGGCCGCGGCGAGGAGGTCCAGGCCCGCCCCGCTCACGTCCGTGTAGATGCCGCGCCGGTCCGTGTCGCAGATGTAGCGGTTCAGCAGGCCGCGGTCCTCCAGCCTGCTGACCAGGCGCGTCGTCGCGCTCTGGCTGAGGACGACCGAGTCCGCGACCTGGTGCATCCGCAGGTGCCCGCCCGGTCCGCCGTGCTGGCGGCTGAGGACGTCCAGCAGCGAGAACTCGCGCACGCTGAGGCCGTGCCCCGCCTGCAGCGCCCGCTCGATGTGCGTCTCGATCCGCCCGTGCAGGAGGGAAAGGGCGCACCAGCCCTGCGAGAGGGCGGTGAGCGCGCTGTCCGTGGCCGTCATGGGCTCCTCCAACTGAGGGTGCGGTGCTGCGGTGCTGCGGGGCTGCGGTGCGTCAGCGAAGGGCGCCGCGGCGCGGATACCACCAGGATAGGCCACCCATGCAATATCCCGCGTTTGCAATTATCCCGCGTCTGCAATTAATGTGGACGCACATAAGCCGCGACAGCAACCGTATGTCGCCCCGGGCAGCCACACGCCGCACCGCTCCACCACCTCCCTGAAGGGCACCTCCCCTCATGCCTCTCGCACTCCTCGCCCTCGCCATCGGGGCCTTCGGGATCGGCACCACCGAGTTCGTGATCATGGGTCTGCTCCCCGAGGTCGCCGGCGACTACGGCGTCTCGATCCCCACGGCCGGCTTCCTGGTCACCGGATATGCCCTCGGCGTGGTCCTCGGCGCGCCGCTGATGACCGTCCTCGGCACCCGTATCCCCCGCAAGCGGATGCTGATGCTGCTGATGAGCCTGTTCATCGCGGGCAACGTGCTCTCCGCGCTCGCCCCCGCCTTCGGCGTCATGCTGACCGGCCGCGTGGTCGCCTCCCTCGCCCACGGCGCCTTCTTCGGCATCGGCGCGGTCGTCGCCGCCGAACTCGTCGCCCCCGAGAAGAAGGCCGGCGCGATCGCGATGATGTTCACCGGCCTCACCGTCGCCAACGTGATCGGCGTCCCCCTCGGCACCCTCGTCGGGCAGATCCTCGGCTGGCGCGTCACCTTTCTGATCGTCGCCGGACTCGGCGTCCTCGGCCTGCTCGGCATCGCCAAGCTGGTGCCCGAACTGCCCGGGCCCGTCGGCGGCGTCCGCATCCGCAGCGAACTCGCCGCCTTCCGAGACGTGCAGGTGCTGCTCGCGATGGCGATGACCGTGCTCGGATTCGGTGGCGTCTTCGCCGCGATCACCTACATCACCCCGATGATGACCAACGTCGCGGGCTTCGCCGACGGCTCCGTCACCTGGCTGCTGGTCCTCTTCGGCCTCGGCATGGTCGCCGGGAACCTCGTCGGCGGCCGGTTCGCCGACCGCGCCCTGATGCCCATGCTGTACGTGTCCCTCGGCGCCCTCGCCGTCACGCTGGCGGTGTTCACCCTGACCGCCCACACCAAGGCCGGCGCGGCCGTCACCATCGTGCTCATCGGCGCCCTCGGTTTCGCTACCGTCCCGCCGCTGCAGAAGAGGGTCCTCGACCAGGCCGCCGGCGCGCCCACCCTTGCCTCCGCCGTCAACATCGGAGCATTCAACCTCGGCAACGCCCTCGCCGCGTGGCTCGGCGGGCTCGTGATCGCCGCCGGCCTCGGCTGGACCGCCCCGAACTGGGTCGGCGCGGCCCTGGCGGCCTCCGCCCTCGTGCTCGCCCTCGTCTCGGGCGCGCTGGAGCGCCGCACGGCGCCCGGCGCCGTCCAGCCCAGCGTCCCCCAGCCCGGCGTCCTCCAGCCCGGCGTCCTCCAGCCCGGCGCCGTCCAGTCCGGCGTCCTCCCGGCCGACGCGGAGCGGAGCGTGGCCGCGGGCAGCGCCGCACCCGTCCCCTCCCGCCACTGACTCCCCGCCGACCCCCACCTCACCCGCCGACCGCCCTCGACCGGCCGCTCCTCCTCGTCGCGGGCGGGCTGCCCGTCCACCGCGACGGGCGGCTGATCGGCGCCATCGGCGTCGGCGGTGGCGCCCCTGACCAGGACCACGGGTTCGCCGCGGCCGCGCTCGACGCCCTGGTCCGAGCCCTCCGGGTAGCGCGCCCGTGTCCCGCGTGCCACGTTGGTACGGGGGACAGGGGCGCACGATGCGAAATCCGAGGCGACAGATGAGGGTCCACGTCATGGCGACGGCAACGGTGGCCGCGCTGGTGACCCTCGCCGTCCCGAGCTGCTCCGCCGCCTCCGAGGAGGCCCCCGCGGCCGCCCCCACCCCCGGCAACAGCACGCCGGCCCGGGCCGCGACCCCCGGAGCGGCCGACCCGACCCCGGATCCCACGCGGACGTACCCGATGTCGACGGCGCCGAGCACCATCCCGGCCGTCCGCGAGCACGTCCCGGCCCGCGGTCCCGGCTGGAAGCCCGCCACCAGTGGCCGCGTGATCGTCGGCGCCGACGACGCCGCGGCACTCACCGACGAGGCCAAGCTGCTCGCCGGTGAACTGGGCATGGGCTTCGCCGAGGCGCAGGAGGCCGACCCCGGCGACGTACGGCTGTCCCTGGACGACGCCGCCTCCGAGGCGCCCGAGTCGTACACCCTCACCGTCAAGGACGGCCGGGCCTCGGTCACCGCCCGCGACGAGGCCGGCGTCTTCTACGGCACCCGCACCCTCAAGCAGGCCGTGAAGGCCGCGGGCTCCGCCCCGGAGGGGACCGTGCGCGACGCCCCGGCCCGCGCCCAGCGCGGCCTCAACCTCGACATCGCGCGCAAGAACTTCACCCCGGACTGGATCGAGGACCGGCTGCGCGAGATGGGCGACCTCAAACTCAACCAGCTCGGCCTGCACTTCTCCGACGACCAGGCCTTCCGGATCCAGTCCGACAGCCATCCCGAGATCGTCTCCACCCCGCACCTCACCAAGGCGGAGGTCCGCAGGATCACCACGCTCGCCGCGAGCCTGCACATCACCGTGGTCCCGGAGATCGACTCGCCCGGACACCTCGGCGCGGTGCTGCGCGCCCACCCGGACCTGCAACTGCGCGACGTCCAGGGCAAGGCGGTGAAGGGCGCGGTGGACATATCCAACCCCGCCGCGGCCAAGCTCATCGACGAACTGCTGCGCGAGTACCTGCCGTTGTTCCCGGGCGGTGCCTGGCACCTGGGCGCCGACGAGTACCAGGCCCTCGTCGTCCGCGACCCGCAGGCGTCCTTCCCGCAGCTCGCCGCGGCCGCCCGGGAGCGCTACGGGCCCACGGCGCGGGTCCAAGACCTCGCGACGGGCTGGCTCAACGACCGTGCCGACGTGGTCCGTCCGTCCGGCAAGGCGCTCAAGGCCTGGAACGACGGCTTCTTCTCCGACGGCGTCGCGAAGGCCGCCGCGGACCTTCAGGTCGAGTACTGGACGGGCAAGGAGCTCGGCGCCCGCCCGCCGCTGGAGTACCTGCGCGAGGGCCGCAAGGTGGTCAACCTGAACGACGAGTACCTGTATTACGTCCTCGGCCAGCCCAACCAGTTCACCTACCCCACCGGCCGGCGCATCTACGAGGAGTGGACCCCGCTGGTGCTCCGCGGCACGACTCCGGTCCCCGCGCGGTACGGGCCGCAGATACTCGGAGCCCGCCTCGCCGTGTGGAGCGACCTGGCGAACGCCCAGACCCAGGCGCAGGTGGCGCAGGGTATCCGCACCCCGCTGGCCGCGCTCTCCCAGAAGGTCTGGGACGACCGTCAACCCGCCCGCTCCTGGGCGGAGTTCAAGGCCCTGTCCGACCGCCTCTGACCGCGAACCGGGACGCTCACGGGAAGGAAGGCAGGAGCGTGACTCCCGGTGGCGATTTGCCCTATTTGTGCATCGCTTTGAGCGCGACAGGTGCACGGGGGCGGGGGACCATGGAACGGAAGGCCTGCCTTTCGAGCGGATCGGTACGTGCGCGGGGAGCGCACCCGTCCCATACGAAGCTCGGGGCCCCGTCCGTACGCCCGCCTCCGGGGCGCGGACCTGACGCCCTCTACCGCTCTCCCACCAAAGGTGAGGACCACGAGATGAACAAGCGCAATCGCATCATCCTCTGTACCCCCCTCCTGGCCTGTTCGCTCGCCGTCGGGCCGACGGCCGCAGCGGTGTGGGCGGCCGGTCCGCAGTCCACACCGCAGGCCGTGCCGTCCGCGGCGTGCTTCGTCGAAGCGAAGGCGGGCGACGCCACCAAGGCCATCGTCACGGGCGAGGGCTTCACGAAGGGGACCAAGGTCACCGTCGATCAGACCGACGGCCCCGGTGGTGTGCTGATCACCGTGGGCGAGGACGGGAAGTTCACGGCGAGCGACGTACCCGCCGGCAAGTACACGGCCACGCAGGCGGGCGCCGGCGGACTCAACGCCACCTGCCTGGGCGGCCAGGCGGCTCAGGACGCCGTGAACAAGAAGGCCATCGACACGGCGCGGAAGGCCGGCGCGAAGGAGGGCTTCACGGACGGCAAGGAGCTGGCCCAGTCCGGTGTGTGTGACGCGAAGCCGCAGCTGAAGCCGCCGCCGCAGGGCCTCGCACCTGACGCCGCCGCGCAGAAGGCCGCGAAGGAAGCGCACGCCGCTGCCTACACGGCCGCCTTCGACTCAGCGCTCAAGAGGTACTGCACCGACTAGCCCGTACCCCACGCACGGACTGTGTGCCGCTGCCACCACACGGTGGCAGCGGCACACAGTCCTGCGTAGCCCCGCCGCGGCGTCCGGCCGCAGGCCCGCGGGGAACGGCTCACGTCGCCTTCGCGGCGGACCGCTTGGCGCTCTTGCTCCTGCTGGTGCCCGCGCCGCTCCGGCCGGCCTTGGCGGCGGGCGCGGTCTTGCGTGCCGGGGCCTTCTCCCGGGACCTCTCAGGGACTGCCGCCGTCCGGGACGGCGCGGTCTTCGCCGCTGTGGTCGACCACGTGAGCTCGATCTCCAGCTCGATCTGCCCGTCGTCGACCTCGACCTCGATCTCGCTGCGAAGGTCGTCCGGAATCCGCAGGCTCAGTGTCCCGGCGCCGAGTGCGACGTCGGCCTCACCGCCCTCCCTGAGCATGGCCGCGAGCGCCGAGAGCTGGTCGGCCGCCTCGAAGCGGGACAGGGAGCGCTTCTGCTCAAACTTGAGGTCCGTCATGCTCGTGTCCAATCAGGATCGACGGTGCATACCGTCCATTCTGCGGCCAAGCATCGGATCGGACATTTCCGTGGAGCCGTGGGCGGGCCCTATCCGCGGTCGTCGGGGTTCCGGCCGGTCGTGCGGTCCCGCTGCTGCCAGTGGCGGAGGAGCCACCCGCCGAGCAGTGGCAGCGCGGTCACCACAGTCAGGGTCCAGGTGGCGGCGAACGCCCAGATCAGCGCGTGCGACACGGTGACCGAGGCCGCCACGAACAGCGCGGCCGTCACCGCGCCCAGCAGGCCTGCCGCCACGGTGCGATGACGTCGGGGCGACGAACGCATCATCCGGTCGAGGGAGCGGTCCTGCCTGAGTTGGGCCTCGATCGCGGAGAAGGCGCGCTGCTCGCGATCCGAGAGTCCGGCTCCGTCCATGCGACGCACCTCCGTCGGCTCGGCCACCGGCCGCAGTGTGCGGTCGGTGGCCTCTGACCGGCGAATACCCTTCCTGGCGCGGCCCAACCCCCGCACCGCGCGGTCACCGGCCGCCACGCGCGGTCACCAGATGGAGGCGACCCACTCCGGGTGGTCGATGAACGGGTTGCGGTTGTGCTGGTAGCTGTCGAATATGACCTGGTTGCGGCGCTTCTCGAAGGCGTCCGGCGGGTCCTGCTGGCTCCACTGCTTCAGGACGCTGATCCGGCCCATGGCGGGTGCGGAGCCGTTGTTGACCTTGTCGTTCATTTCCAGGTTCGCGAAGCCGTCGCCACCGTCGTAGCGGACCGCCATGTACAGCAGCATCCGCGCCACGTCACCCTTGACCGCGTCCCGCGGCTCGAAGGAGTCGGAGTCGGTGAGGCTGCCGGGGGCCTCCCCGACGGGGCTGCCGCCCTGGTCGAAGTCCTTGTTCCCGCGCGTGCTGTTGACGGTCACGTCCTCGGGGCGCAGGTGGTGCAGGTCGGTGCCCGGGCCGGTTGCGGTGCCGAAGTCGCCGTGGCTCTTGGCCCAGACGTGCTCGCGGTTCCAGTCGTTGGCCCCGCCGCCGTTGGTGGACTTGGACTGGGAGCGGCCGGAGTAGAGCAGGATGACGTTGTTCGGGTTCGCCGGGTCCTGGTCGGTCACCTTAAGGGCGTTCCAGACCCCGTCGTAGTTCACCTTGGACTGGGCCTTGATGATCGTGTGCAGGGCCGACTTCAGCGCGGCGCCGGTCTTTCCCTCGGCGGCCGCGTAGTACGGCTCGATCGCGGCGGAACCGGTCGCGGCGGCGTGGGGAGCCGCCGTTCGCTCCTGCCCGGCCGAAGCGGTGGCCGGTACGGCCAGCAGGGCGATCGCCGCGAGGCCGGCGGCCGCGGGAGTGAGGCGGGAGAATCTCATGACGTGGGGGGTTCCTCTCCACACGCACCGTCCCCGCCCTTGCGGTTGGCGGGGTGTCAGGTGGCAGAGCGAGGTTCGCATTGTCATGTGCTTATCAGATGAAAACCATGTGTCCGGAACGCGGAAATCAGTGTTCCCGTCCGGGCGGTGAACGGGCTGCCCTGTGCGGTGGCGGGGCGGGGGCGCGTGCGGGGCGTTCGCCCGTGGCCCCACCGGCTCCCGTGGCCAGGGCTGTTGTCAGTGCCGGGTGCGAGGCTGGATCCGATACGAACCGCTCGCAGTGACCAACGGGGTTTTCGATGAGTGAACGATCCGGATCCGCCCTGCTCCCGGCCGGTTTCGGTGCCGCCTGGTGCGCCACCGACCTCGGGGAGTACCGCGCCTGCCGCTACACGTACGAGCGCTACCCCTACGAGACGCTGCCGCCGCTCGACCCGGGCCGGTTCACGGGCGCCTTCGAGGACCTCGGGGGAGTCGGTGACGCCGTCCCGCAGCAGGTGGCCAAGCTCGAGGCCCTGGCCGGTCTGCTCGAAGCCCAAGGCCTGCGGCTGCCACGGGACTTCACCGTGTTCCAGACCTCCGCGCGCCTGCACCGCCTGCTGGACGAGGTCTCCGTGACGGCCTGTTGGAGCGACGTCTCGGACCCGATACCCAGCCCGGTCGAGCCGGGGGCCTTCCTCGTCCGCTTCCTGCGGGACCAGCAGGACTGCGTCATCTGGTACCTCTACCTGCGACCGTCGGGCGAGGCGTTCGTCGTGCACTCGCACCTCGACTACGAGTACGAGGGGGACCACCTCGGCGACACGGAGGAGCAGCGGACCGCGATGCTGTGGTGCGCGCCCTCCTTCGAGGAGTTCGCGCACCGCTTCTGGATAGAGAACCGGCTGTGGCGGGCGGTGCACGGCGGCGACCCCTCGGACCTCGACCCGCTGCTGCGCGGCTATCTGGCGCACTACGCGCCGCCCGCGGGGTGACCCGCGGCGCGGCTCCGGGCACGACCCGGGGTGGGGAGGCGGGCACGACCCGCGAGCCGGTGCGGCTCAGCCGATCGGGGCGACCTGCGGGGCCGGGTCGTACTTGAAGTTGGCCGGACCGAAGTTCTTCTTCACGGCCTCGTCCCAGGAGCCGTCCTGGACCATCTTCTTCAGCGCGTCGTTGATCTTTCCCTGGAGCTCCTTGTCGCCCTTCTTGACCCCGATGCCGTAGTTCTCGTTGCTCAGGCTCTGGCCCGTCAGCTTGAACTTGCCCTCATTGCCCTTGCGTGCCACGTAACCGGCCAGGATGGCGTTGTCCGTGGTCATGGCGTCGGCCTGGTTCTCCTGGAGGGCGACGAGGCACTCCGAATAGCCGGGAAGCTCCAGGATGCTCGCCTTCGGCGCCAGAGTGGTCCTGATGTTCTCCGCCGACGTCGAGCCCGTCACCGAACAGAGCCTCTTGCTGTTGAGGTCCTCCGCCTTGGTGATGCTGTTGTCGGTGGCGCGCACGAGCAGGTCCTGGTGCGCGACGAAGTACGGGCCGGCGAAGTCGACCTTCTCCTTGCGCTTGGCGTTGATCGAATAGCTCGCGGCGACGAAGTCGACCTCGTTGTACTGGAGCAGCAGCTCGCGGTCGTTGCTGTAGACCTGCTTGAACTCGACCCGGTCCGCGCTGTAGCCGAGCTGCTTGGCCACGTACGTGGCGACGTCCACGTCGAAGCCGGTGAACGATCCGTCGGCCTCGCGCAACCCGATGCCGGGCTGGTCGAACTTGATGCCGATGGAGATCCCCTTGGCCTCGTCGTCGCCACCGCATCCGGAGGTGGTCAGGACGAGGGCGATCACTGCGGAGACCGCGCCGGCCTGGGGAACCTTCATGCTGCACTCTTTCCTCGGAACGCGGGGCGTGCGCGGGATCGCCGGCGCACGTGGAACCGCGGGGACGTGGGGGGACGTCGTGACACGTGTACGAGGAAGCTAGGAAGGCGACGGCCGCAGCGTCACTAGATCTGAGTAAAACTTGAGGATAACAATCCGGATCGGCCACAGGATCTGCGGTCGAAACGGGCGGGAGCGGGATAAAGGGGTGGGCATGGGAGCAGGTTCGGTACGCATCGACGGAAGCACGCTGCTACTGGGCGAGGGGGTGCGGATCCGGTTCGTCCGGACCCTGCGGCTGCCCGAATCGGGTACGCACGCGCTGCCCCCGGGGCTCGGCGACTTCCCGCTGCGCAGGGTCGAGGACTATCCGGACACCGTGCCGCCGGAGTGGCTGGCGAAGGGCGGCGTGATGCTGCCCGTGTACCTGCGCGAGGCGATGTGGCTGAGCTTCGGCGGGACCCGGGAGCCCGGGGCCCTCCAGGTCGGCGTCGGCAAGGTGTGCGCGGTCTCCGGCGAGCGCTGGACGGGCCGGCTCGCGCGCACCCCGCAGAACTACCTGGTGCTGCCGCGCCAGCCGTGGCTGGACGGGATCAACTCGGGCGAGGGTACCGTCCGCCAGTTCGTCGCCGTGCCGCTGGGCCTCGGCGCCACCGTCGAGGGGCAGGTCACCGGCGAGGAGACGACCGGCGGGGTGCAGCTCCAGGCGTTCCCGCTGCGCGCGGGGGCGCTCGCCGCGTGGCGCCGGGCGGAGGAGGAGCGGCTCCGGGCGGAGCAGGCCAGACTCCGCACGGCCCTCCCGCAGTACGGGGCCGGCCCGCCCCCGGGCGCTCCCGGCGCCGTCGGCGGGTACGGCGGCGCGGTGCCCATGCCGATGGCGGCGGCGCCGGGCGGCCTCCCGCAGCCCGGATCGGCCCCGCGCGCCGCGGCGGCGCCCGTTCCCGCACCGGCGATGGGGCTCGGCGCCGGCGGTTCCATGCACCAGGAGGTCTACCGCGACGACCGGCCGCTGTCCGACTGGGACGAGGAGCCGGCCGCCCGGGTCTTCGTCCACCTGGTGACGCCGCCCGCGTGGCGCCGCATCACCGGGGAGGAGGCGCCGCCGTCGCCCGTGGACCGGGCCGCCTACACGCGGGCCGGGCTGCCCTGGTTCGACTACTACGACGAGTCCGGCACCGACCTCGCCCCGGCCGGGCCCCTGGGTGAGGTCAAGCCGGTGGGGGAGTGGCTGGGCGACGACCACACCCCGTGGTCCGAGCCCGTTCCCGGCCAGATCAAGCCGCTCGGAAACGCCCCGCGACCGGGCAAACCCGTGCAGGACGGCGACTGGTGACGCCCCCGGGCGACGGGCCCGCGGCCGGGATCGTACGGTCGCCCGGCCCGCCGTCCGGGCCGCGTGGCACGATGGCCGGGCAGATCCCGGCAAACGGAGGGGGAGTTCGGTGACCGGTGTACGCAAGGGCCTGGCCAAAGTAGAGGTCGCACTGCGGTGGGACCCGAGTCGGGCCGGCGCGCCGGCCAACGACCTGGACATAGTCGTCGCGGTCTACGGCGCGGCGGACCTGCACGGCAGCCCCGTCCACCTGGTCCACTTCGGCAGCAGGTCCCCCGACGGCACCATCACCCTCAACCGGGACAGCCACACCGGACAGGGTTTCGGTTTCGACGAGGTCATGACCCTCGAACTGGACCGGATGGCAGCGGAGTTGCGTCGGGTCGTGGTGGGCGTGGTCATACAGCGCGCCGACGCGGGTGACGCCGGGAAGACGTTCGCCGACATCGAGGGCGCGGGCGTCCGGATACGCGAAGGCCACATCGACCTGGCGGCGACCGACTTCGACTCCATCGCGGCCGCCAACGCGGCCACGGTGGCCGAGTTCGCCCGGGACGCCTCGGGCGGCTGGTCGTTGACCGCCCGACTTCACGGCTTCGACACCGACCCGGAGGAGTTCACCCGCATCATGGGCGCCGCCCGCTGACACCCCCGAGCGGCGCCGCCCGACCGGCTACGCGGGCGGGGCGAGGGTCCGGCAGCGCCGCGCCGCTCATCCCCGTAGCCCGGTGCGCCGATCCGGCCGCGGGGGTCCGCGGCGCGGCGCGGCCCGGGAGTGTGCTCGTGCGTTCGTACGGCCACGCCGTTCGTACGGCCGCACCGACCATCCGGCGGGCCCTCTCGCGGCACGCGCCGGCGTGACGGCGGGTCGTACCCGTTGCCGGGCCGGAGCCGAACCGAAAGGTCGCACCGGGATCGCGGGCAGGGCCAGGGCGGTTCGGTGACCCGCGCAGATCGGGCGGCGGGCACTCCGCTCGGGAGTGTCCGCCGCCCGGTCCGGGTGGCGCGCTGCCGCCGTCCCCACGAGGCAGCGCGGGCGGTCCGCCGTCCGGTCATCGAGCCGGCGGGCCACCGGTATCAGGGGGTCGGGCCGTCCGGGCAGCCGGGCGGGGTCAGACCCAGGGCGGGCAGCAGGACCGCGTCGACGAAGCGGACCAGGTACTCGGCGTCGGCGTACCGACCCTCCAGCACCGGCCGGATGCGGAGCACGCCCATCAGCTGCGCCGGCAGGAACTCCACCGCCGGGTGGTCCGCGGTGATCTCTCCCCGCGCCACGCCCCGCGCCACCATCACGTCGAAGGCGGCCAGCTCCGGCCCGACCAGGGCTTCGCGCAGAGCGGCCTGGAGCTCCTCGTCGTTCAGGACCGCATGTCCGAGGGCCTGCATCAGCCGGGTGTCCCGCCCCGAGCTGCAGCCCGCGATCCGGGCCGCCTCGCGCAGGTCGCCCGCCAAGGAGCCGGTGTCCACCGCGACCAGCGTGCCCTGCCGGCCGGCCCGCAGGGCGGCGGCGACGAGCTGGGGCTTCGTCTTCCACTGCCGGTACAGCGTGGACTTTCCGCAGCTGGCCCGAGCGGCGATGCCCTCCATGGTGAGGGCCTCGTAACCGTCCTCGCGCAGCTGGTCCAGGACGGCGTCGTAGAACTCCTGCTCCCGCTCCGGGCTGATCTTGGAGCGGCGCGCGGTGACCGGCGTCGACGTCATGGGGTGCGGCTCTCCTCGGGGGCGCTTCGGGTGGCACGTTCCGGTTCGGAGTGTACGGGACGCGAGCGTATCGGTACACCGGCGTATCGATACGCGAATGTATCGATACACTGGCGTGTCGATGTGCGCACACAGGAAGCGAGACCGGGGGATGACCTCCCACACCACACCCGCCGGGCCGGCAGCCGGACCGAGAGCCGCGCGCCGCCGCCTCTTCCGCGAGCTGCTGCTCGTCGCCGGACTCTTCACCGTCTACAAGGCGGGCCGGATGCTCTCGACCGGCCGCACCGACGAGGCCTTCCGCAACGCCGGGTGGGTCTGGGACGCCGAGCGCACCCTGCACCTGCCGGGAGAGGGGCTGGTGCAGGGGCTGCTGCTGCACGGGGAGACCCTCGTGCGCACCGCGAACACCTATTACGCGGGCGTCCACTTCCCCGCGACGGCGCTGTTCCTGGTCTGGCTCTACGCCCGCCGCCCCGCCCACTACCTCTGGGCGCGCCGGGTCCTCGTCGTCCTCACCGGCGCCGCCCTCGCCCTTCACCTCGCCTTCCCGCTCGCACCTCCGCGGATGCTCGGCACGGCGCACCTCGTCGACACCGGGCAGGTCTACGGCCCCACCGTCTACCGGGCCGCGCCCGCCGCCGACACCATGGCCAACCAGTTCGCGGCCATGCCCTCGTTGCACTTCGGCTGGGCGCTGATGCTGGCCCTGGGCATGATGGCCGCCACCCGCTCCCGGCTGCGGGTGCTGTGGCTCCTCCACCCGCTGGTGACCCTGCTCGTGGTCGTCGGCACCGCCAACCACTACTGGCTCGACGCGATCGTGACGACCGTGCTGCTGGGGGCGGCGCTGTCGCTGATCCCCCGACCGGCCGCCCCGGCCCCGGCGGCGGACGCGGGCCGCCCCGGCATCGCCGAGACCTCCGGGACCTTCGAGGCCTCCGAGGCTTCCGCTACCCGCGCTGCCGACGGCGGCGGTGCCGGCGTATCCGGGGGCGCCCCGGGCGCGCCCGACGCCTCCGCGGCCGTCCCCGTACGCCGGCCGCCGCGCCCGCGCGGCGAGCGCGCCGCCGTGGGAGCAGGACGGTGAACGCCACCGTCCTCGCCGTCGGGCTCTGCCTCGCCGCCGCCGTGACCTACGCGGCCGCCGCCGTCGCGCAGGAGCGGCTCGCCCGCGCCGCCGAGGCCCGTACCGCCAAGGCGCTGTTCGGCAACGGCGCCTGGTGGTGGTCGGCCGGGCTGAACGCCGCCGCGGCGCTGCTGCACGCGGCGGCCCTGCGGTACGGCCCGCTCACCCTGGTCCAGCCCCTCGGCGCGCTCACCCTGGTGGCGGCCGTTCCGCTGGGGGCGCGCGGAGCCGGGCGCCGGGTCGCGGCCACCGAATGGCGGGGCACGCTGGCCACCGTCGCCGGACTCGGCCTGCTGCTGCTCCCCGCGTCCGGGCCGGCCCCCGACGACACCCTCACCCTGGCCGAGGCGTTCGCCGTCTCCGGCGCCACGGCAGTGGTGATCCTGCTGCTGACGGCCACCCGGGACCCGCGCTCGGGGCTGCGGCACGCGACGGCCTCCGGACTCGCCTCCGCGGCGGCCTCCGCCCTGACCCAGACGGTGGCGGTGGCGGGCGGCCGCGGGGGAGCCCTGCTCAGCGTCCGGGTCGTCTCGGTGGCCGCGCTCGTCGTGGTCTTCGCGGTCGGCGGGATGCTGCTGTCCCAGCGTGCCTACCGCGGTGGACTGGGCGCCCCGCTCGCCGTCGTGAACCTGGCCAACCCCCTCGCCGCCGCCGCCATCGGCATGGTGCTGCTCGGCGAACGCCTCCAGGGCGGGGCGGCCGGCGTGCTGATGGCGGCGGCCGGAGCCCTGGCGGCCGCGCGCGGCGTGCTCCTGCTCACCCGGACGCCACCGGTGCCGAAGAGCGCCGCCCCGCCCGCGGGGGCTGCCGCACCCACGGGCACCACCGCCCCCGCAGGCTCTGTCGGCCGCGAGGCCCCGGTCGCCTCCGCGGCCCCGACCACCCCGGCGGTGCCGTCCGTTCCCGCCGCCCCCGTCGTACCCACCGGACCCGCGACCCGTGTGGCAGCATGACGCGCATGCCAGAAGGATCGTCCCTTTCCCTGTGGTCCAAGGACTCGGTGCTGTCGATCGGCTCGGTGGGCTCGGTGCTCTCCGTCGGTTCGGTGGGCAGCGTGCTCTCGATCGGTTCGGTCGGCTCCGCGCTGTCCGCCGCCTCCCTCGGTTCGTCACTCTCGCTCGGCTCCGCCGGGTCGTGGCTGAGCGTGGGCTCGGTCCTCTCCGCGCAGTCCGCCTTCTCCGTACTCTCCTGGCGCTCCCGCGGTGCCTTCCTGGCGGCGGGCGCGGTCGGCGCGGCCGGTGTCGCGACCCTCGCCGTGCTCGCGCTCACCAGGCCGGCCGCGCCCCGCTGAGCGCGTCCGCAGAACCGTGCCGTCGTCGGAGGCCGGCTCTCGGCCCTGGTTCTGCTGTCGGCTACCGCATCCTGTTCGGCGACTCAACGACTGATCCCCACGGGGCGGTCCGCGCCGGCGCGGCTCTCGGCGGACTCGACCCGGGCATCGGGCCATCCCCCGCGAGCCCGGCGAGACCGGCGCGGGCGTCGTGGGCGGGCCCGCCACGAACGGCGGGGTCACGTTCCGCCCCGGGGACACCGTGTACGCGGACGAGGAGGCCGTGGCCGTCCTTCCCACCGGCAGCTGACCGGCCCCAGGCCACCCGCCCCCGGCCGGGCGGTGGCCGGGTCGCCGCCGCCCCGCGTACGTACCGGGCCGGAGCACCCGACGCGGGGGCCGGATCGCGCCAGGGCGGGGCGGCCCGCCCTGGTGTGCCACCGGACGGCGGGCTTCACTCCGGGGCCATGACACGACACCGGATCATCCGCCTGCTCGGCGCGCTGACCCTCGCCGCGGCCGGCCTGGCCGGCGCCTCGGTTCCCGCGACGGCGGCCACGGCCCCGACCCCGTACCGAGCGGCGGCCCCGGGCGCGGACGCCGACGGCCGCCCGGCCCCGGCCCCGGCCCCGGCATCCGCCCCGGGCACGGCCCCGGCCCCCGGCGGCACGGTCCCCGCCCCCGCCCCCGCCCCCGGCGCCGCGACGCCGCCCGCCGAGTTCGGCAGCGACTGGCACGACCCCCTCACGCCCGCCCCGCCCGTCGCCCGCCCCACGACACGGTCCTGCCGGGTGACCCTCGCGGAGGCGCAGTTCCGCGACTTCACCCCGTACCGGGGCTCCTACGCACCCCCCGCCGGCTGCGGCGCCGACCACTGGGCCGCGGTCGTGCTCCGCCTCGACGGGAAGGTCAAGGGCCGCCAGTACGACCGCCTCGGCCACCTCTCGCTCGGCGGCGTGGAGATCCTGCGCACCTCCACGCCCCAGCCCTCGCCCGACGGCATCACCTGGTCCGTGGAGAAGGACGTCACCCGCTACCGCGACACCCTCGCCCGGCCGCAGCCCGTCGAAATGCTCATCGGGAACGTCGTCGACGACACCTACACCGGAGTCATCGACGTCACCGTGACCCTCACCTTCCACGCAGCCGAGGGCGGCACCGGACCGGCCGCGACCCCCGATCGCGTCCTGCCGCTCACCTCCCCGGCCGTCACCACCCCGCGCAACACCGAACGGCTCCTCGCCGAGGTGTACGCCACCGGCTCGGGGGGCGGCTGCGAGGAGTACTGGTACCTGACCGTCCCGGACGCGGCCCCGTATTCCTGCAAGGCGGCGGACGGCCCGTACCGCGAGGTACGCGTCCACGTCGACGGCCGGCTCGCCGGCCTCGCCGCGCCCTTCCCCACCGTCTGGACCGGCGGCTGGTCCAACCCCTTCCTCTGGTACGTCACCCCCGGCCCCCGCGCCTTCGACGTCCAGCCCGTCCTCTACGACCTCACCCCCTTCGCCGCCCTCCTCAACGACGGCCGCCCGCACCGGATCGAGGTGACCGTCGCCGGCGTCCCGGCCGGCCAGAGCGGCTGGAGCACCCCGACCAACCTGCTGCTGTGGCAGGACGAGGCACGGGCGGTCGTCACCGGCGCCCTGACCCGGCACGAGGAGGGCGGGCAGGCCGGACACTCCCGCTGGACGCCCGCCGCACCCGGCTCCGCACACCGCCTCGACACCGAGGGCGGCCGCCGGCTCACCGTCGCCGGGTACCTCGACACCTCGCACGGCCGGGTCACCACCACCGTCACCCGCGCGGTCCGCAACACCTCCGTCCACCGCTGGACCGACGGCGAGAACCTCGACGCCCTGACCGCCGAGTGGACCGACGAGGAGAACGTGACCCGCGGCGCCGTCACGACCCGTACCGTCCGCACGTACACGATGGACGGCGAGACCACCCTCGGCGCCGGCGACCGGCTGCGCACCGTCCTGTCCCTCGGAGACCGTGCGGACACCGCGACCCGACGCGGTGGCCGGACCGTCGATGCCTCCCGGCTCGACGACCGCTACACGGGCGACGCCACGTACACCGCCAACGTCCCGCGCGACCAGCGGCACGCCGTCGCCACCACCACCGCCCGCACCCGGGCGTACGGGGCTCAGGTGGCCGGCGGGTGTCACGACCGCACGCTCACCGCGGTGCAGGGCACCCTCACGGTGGACCGCCGCCGCTGCTGACGGACCGGGCGCCTACGATGACCGGCCATGGAGACGAGCGAGGCCGGCAGACAGCTGATCGACGGCCGGTTTGAACTGATCAAGCCCCTGGGCACCGGCGGCATGGGCACGGTGTGGCGCGCCCGCGACATCGCCCTGCACCGCGACGTCGCGTTGAAGGAGGTGCGCCCGCCGGACCCGGCCACCGCCGCCGCCCAGCCCGGTCTCGCCGACCAGCTGCGGGAACGCGCTGTCCGCGAGGCCCGTGCCCTGGCCCGGCTCGCCCACCCGAACGTCGTGACGATCCACCACATCGTGGAGCCCGCGCCGGGCGCGGAGGGCCACCCGTGGATCGTCATGGAGATGGTCCGGGGCGGTTCGCTGTACGACCGGCTGGAGTCCGGCCCCATGCCGGTCCCGGAGGTGATCCGGCTCGGCCTCGACGTCCTGTCCGCACTGCGCGCCGCGCACGCCGAGGGCGTCCTCCACCGTGATGTGAAACCGGCCAATGTGCTGCTGCGCCCCGACGGCTCCGCTGTGCTCACCGACTTCGGCATCGCCGCCCTGCACGATTCGACGGGTCTGACCTCGACCGGGGTGCTGATCGGCTCGCCCGAGTACATCGCGCCCGAGCGGGTGCGCGGCGCCGAGGGGCTGGCCGCCTCCGACCTGTGGTCGCTCGGCATGATGTTGTACGTGGCCGCGGAGGGCGTCCACCCGCTGCGCCGGGCCTCCAGCCTGGCCACCGTCGTCGCCGTGCTCGACGAGCCGCTGCCCGCGCCCGTACGGTCCGGCCCGCTGGGGCCCGTACTGGAACGGCTGCTCGTGCGGGACCCGGCCGAGCGCCCGGACGCGGCGCTCCTGGAGGAGCTGCTCCGCGGAGCGAGCACCGCTGTCGCGGGTCCGGCCGGCGGGTTCGGCCCGCCCCCGCCCCCGCACGCCGTACCGGCCGCCGCGTCGTCGGCGCCCGCCGGGCTCCCCGCGCCCTACGGTCCGTACGGGCCGTCGGCGCACCGGGCCCACACGCCGACGCCGTTCCGTACCGGTGGCGGCTCTCCGTACGACGCCACCGCGCCGGTCCCGGCGGCCCGCAGCCCGCGCCGCCGGACGGCGCTGATCGCCGCGGTCCTGACCGTGGCGCTGACGGGCGGGGTCGTCGGCCTCGTCCAGTGGCTGCCCGGCGGGGGCGAGCGGTCCGGCGGCGACGCGAAGGGCCCCACCGCCGCCACCGGCGGCTCCGGCACCCCGTCCGCGAAGACGCCCGTCCCGCAGGCGAGCCTGCCCCGGGGCGCCACGGGCGGCCGGCAGCCGGACACCACCCCTGCCCCGCCCCAGGGCGGGCTGCTCAGTCCGGCGGGCGTCCGGACGGCGCTGGAGGCGTTCAAACAGCAGGCCGGGACCACGGTGTTCGTGGACCTGCTGGTCTACGACGGGTACGTCCTCGCCTCGATCCCCACCGCCCCCGGCGCCAAGACGGTCGACGCCTGGCAGTACCGCGACGGGGCCGCCAAACGCACCGGTCCCAAGGGCACCGTCAACGCGGACAAGCCACTGATCGACATGTCGACGGTCTCCTGGGACGCCCTCCCCGGCCTGCTGGAGCGGTCCCAGAAGGAGCTCGGGGTGACCGCTCCGAGGTCGCGGTACGTCATCGTCGACGCCTGGATGATGGACGACCAGCCGTGCATGAGGCCGTACCTGAGCGACGAGTACGGCCAGGGCGGATACGTCCTGGCCGGGATCGACGGCACGGTGCGGAAGGTCCAGCGCTCCTGAACGCGGCGCCGGCCCGCGGTGTTCCGCGGGCCGGCGAGCGCGCCCCGGGCCCTCTAGTAGGGGCCGTTCACGTTGTCGATGGAGCCGTAGCGCTTGGCCGCGTAGTTGCAGGCGGCGGTGATGTTGGCGACCGGGTCGTACGAGTCCAGGGACGTGCCCGGCACGTGGTAGGCCCGGAAGGTCGGGTCGATGACCTGGAGCAGGCCCTTGGAGGGGATGCCGGCCGCGGCGTTGGAGTCCCAGTTGTTGATGGCCAGCGGATTACCGGAGGATTCCCGCATGATGTTGCGGTGAATTCCGTTGTAGGTTCCGGGAATTCCGTGCTGAGCCATGACGGCGAGCGACTCGCGGATCCAGCCGTCCAGGTTGTTCGGGTAGGTCGTGGCCGCTGTGGTGGTGGCCTTCTTCGCCGCCGTGCCGAGCGTCAGTTTCAGACCCGGGCGGATGGTCGCCGGGTTGTCGCCAATGGTGCTCCGGTTCGCGGCGTAAAGCTGTTCCCAGCCGCCGGTGAGGGAGTGCTTCGCCGCGATCTGCGACAGGGTGTCGCCGGCGACCACCGCGTACGTCGTCGGCGCGGCGGCCGACTCGGCCGCTCCGGCGCCGGTCGCGCCGACCAGGGGGAGGGCGAGGGCCAGCCCGCCGGTGCCGACCAGGGCCAGCTTGCGGGTGATCGGGTTCTGCTTCGTCCGGCGGTGCTTACCCTGTGCGGGCATGGCGGAATTCCTCACGTGGGGGGACGGGAGATCCCCGGCGGCGGCCTGATTCGGCTGTCGGCCGCTGGGAACGAGGTGACCGTAGGCGAGTTCGCCGGGCGGGAACAAGACGCGAATTCCGCTCGGAGATCGACTTCCCGCATTCCGCCCGCAAAATGACCATGGAAGGCTCTTCACGCAATTGCCGATTCCCTTTCCAGGGAAAGGGAATCGGCCGCTCGCGCGGAAATGATGTTGAATGCGTCCGAGTGACTGACGTCACGGTTTGAGAGCTGGTATCCCAATTCGGGCAAGTCGCCGCTCCCCATGCCTCATTCGGACGACTCGTACGTTGGTGGCGAATCGCCCACGGGGGACTCTTTCCGGCGTTCTGCGGGCCGCCGCGGTCCGTCGCGGTCATCCGCCGTCCGTCGTGGTCGAGCGCGGCTGACCGCCGCCACCGCCCGACTCGGAGTCGCCGCGCCCCCCGACCCCGCCGCACTGCGGGAGTCCGTACCGCCGGACCCGGCCGGTTCGCGCGCCGCGCGGTGAGACGGCTCCCGCCCGGTGGGGCGTCCGTGTACGTTCGGACGGCAGCCGAATGAGAGTGGGGTAGCACGTGACGCACCGCGTACGAGGGGTCATCGCCCGGAGCAAGGGCGCACCGGTGGAGACGACGACGATCCTCGTCCCCGACCCCGGACCCGGCGAGGCGCTGGTCCGGGTCCAGGCCTGCGGGGTCTGCCACACCGACCTGCACTACCGGGAGGGCGGAATCAACGACGAGTTCCCCTTCCTGCTGGGCCACGAGGCCGCGGGCGTGGTCGAGTCGGTGGGCCCCGACGTCACCTCGGTGGCGCCCGGCGACTTCGTCGTCCTCAACTGGCGCGCGGTGTGCGGCACCTGCCGGGCGTGCCGGCGCGGACGGCCCTGGTACTGCTTCGCCACGCACAACGCGACCCAGCCGATGACCCTGGAGGACGGCACGCCGCTGTCCCCGGCGCTCGGCATCGGCTCCTTCGCCGAGAAGACCCTGGTCGCGGCCGGGCAGTGCACGAAGGTGGACCCGGCCGCCTCGCCCGCGGCCGCCGGACTCCTGGGCTGCGGCGTGATGGCCGGCCTCGGCGCCGCCCTGAACACCGGTGGCGTCGGACGGGGCGACTCCGTCGCCGTCATCGGCTGCGGGGGAGTGGGCAACGCCGCCGTGGCGGGCGCCCGCCTCGCCGGCGCCTCCAAGATCATCGCGGTGGACCTGGACGACCGGAAGCTGGAGTGGGCCCGAGGTCTGGGCGCCACGCACACCGTCAACGGCGGTACCGAGGACGTGGTCAAGGCGATCCAGGCGCTGACCGACGGGAACGGCGCCGACGTGGTCATCGACGCCGTGGGCCGCCCGGAGACCTACCGGCAGGCGTTCTACGCCCGCGACCTGGCCGGGACCGTGGTCCTGGTCGGCGTCCCGACCCCGGAGATGAAGCTCGAACTGCCGCTCCTGGACGTCTTCGGCCGCGGCGGCGCCCTGAAGTCCTCCTGGTACGGGGACTGCCTGCCCGAGCGCGACTTCCCGGTGCTCGTCGACCTCTACCTCCAAGGCCGCCTGGACCTGGACGCGTTCGTGTCGGAGACGATCCCGCTCGACGGCGTCGAGGACGCGTTCGCCCGGATGGAACGCGGCGAGGTGCTCCGCTCGGTGGTCGAGTTCCCGTAAGCCCCGGAGTCCCGCCGGGCCCCGTACCGGGAAGGCGACCCCGTACTAGACTCGGCCGGACCGCCACACCCGTGCCCCCGCCGCGACCCGGCTGGGGCACGGGACTTCGCACCGCGTACCCCAGGGGCCGTCCGTGACCGCAGAGCACAGCTACCGCCAGCCCGGAACGGTCCTCACCGACCACCGGTTCACCGTCCCCCTGGACCACGCGCACCCGGACGGCGAGCAGATCGAGCTCTACGCCCGCGAGATCGTCGCCGCCGGCAAGGACCCGCGGACACTGCCCTGGCTGCTGTACCTGGAGGGCGGCCCCGGCTTCGGCGCGCGGCGGTTCGTCGGACGGCAGGCGTGGCTCGACCGGGCCCTGACCGAGTTCCGCGTCCTGCTCCTCGACCAGCGCGGGACCGGCCGCTCCACCCCGGTCAACCGGCAGACCCTGCCACTGCGCGGCGGACCGGCCCAACAGGCCGACTACCTGGCCCACTTCCGCTCCGATTCCATCGTGCGCGACGCCGAGGCCATCCGGCCCGGCCTGACCGGCGGCGCCCCCTGGACCGTCCTGGGGCAGAGCTTCGGCGGCTTCTGCGCCACCCACTACCTCGGCCACGCGCCCGAGGGTCTGGCCGCGGTCCTGATCACCGGCGGACTGCCGTCGCTGACCGCCACCGCCGAAGAGGTGTACGAGGCCGCGTACCCCCGGATGGAGCGCAAGACCGCCGCGCACTACGCCCGTTACCCCATGGACGTGGAGCGCGCCCGCCGGATCGCCGCCCACCTGGCCGACGGCCCGGCCGCATCCCCGGGCGGCCGGCGGCTGACCCCCGAGGCCTTCCAGTCCCTCGGCATCCTCCTCGGTTCCGGTGACGGCAGCCACCAGCTGCACTACCTCCTGGAGGACGCCTTCGTTCCCACCCCCGGCGGACCGCAGCTCTCCGACGCGTTCCTGGAGGGCGTCCACGGCCTCCTCTCCTTCGCCGGACACCCCCTGTACGCCCTGATCCACGAGTCCATCTACGCCCAGGACCCGGCCGTCCCCACCGCCTGGGCCGCCGACCGGGTGCGAGCCCGCCACCCGCGCTTCGACGCCGGCAAGACCCTCGCGGGAGCGGAACCCCTGCTGTTCACCGCGGAGAACGTCCACCCGTGGCACTTCACCACCGACCCCGCCCTCGTCCCGCTGCGCGAGACCGCCGAGCTGCTGGCCGCCCGTACGGGCTGGACGCCCCTGTACGACCCGGCCCGACTCGCCGTCAACGAGGTGCCCGTGGCCGCCGCCGTCTACCACGACGACCTGTACGTCGACACCGCGCACTCGCTGGAGACGGCCCGCGCGATCCGGGGGCTGCGGACCTGGGTGACGGACGAGTTCGAGCACGACGGCGTCCGCGCGGGCGGGTCCCGCGTCCTGGACCGGCTGCTGACCCTGGTGCGGGACGAGGCCTGAGCGGCGGCCGGCCCGACGCCGGCCCGCGGTCCGCGCGCCCGCCGACCCGCCGCGCGGGGGCCGGTCCCGTCAGCGCGCGGTCAGCCGGCGGGGACGGCCGAAGCGGACCGGAACCCCTTCGGAGTACAGGACGCTGTCCGGGGCGCCGGCCGGGGCGGACAGTCCCGCGGCGGCGATCAGGTCCTCCGTGCACTCCAGCAGCTCCGCGCGCCGCAGCGGCCAGCGCGGATGGGTGTTCGGCAGGTACAGCGGGCCGGTGTGGAAGTCGTTGTGCAGGGCCCAGCGGGCCGTGACGAAGTGCTCCACCGCGGTCGGCTCCGCGATCGGCCGGCCCACGCGGACGGAGATGCGCGAGCGCGCTCCCCGCGGGCCCGGCCACCTGCGCGTACCCGTGTACGTGAGGACGTCGCCGTCGCGCACGACGGACATCCGCGCCCACCGGTAGGGCAACCGGAAGGCGGCGCGCGCGATCACCACCGGCAGCAGCCGGGAGGCGTCCAGGGAGCGGAAGACGACACCGCGCCGCCCCTGCGCGTCCACCGAGTACAGCCGTACGTTCGTCTCCGGGAAGGAGCCGAAGTACGGCACGCCGGGCAGCCCCAGCCAGCCCACGCGGTGCATGCGGAAGGCGATGAGGCCGACGTAGGAGACCCCGTCGAGGGTGTCGGGGACCGTCCCGGCCGGCAGCAGGGGGGCCACCTCGGCCGGGTCGACCGCCCAGTGCAGGAACGCCAGGTCGAGCCAGGACTGCGTCAGCAGGGGCCGGGCCGGCGAGGCGGGTGGCTCCGCGCTCACGGGTTCGGGCGGATACGGGTACAACACTCCGCCATTGTCACAGGCCGGTCCCCTTCATCGGTCACATGACGGTCCCCGCCCCTGTCACATGCCGGTCCCCGCCCTTGTCACAGGCCGGTTCCAACCCCGAATCCGGGAGACCCGGCCTATGGCAGAGATCGGGAACAGATGACAGGCTCGTGTCCTCGAATGCGCGGAGCCTGGGGGGCGGACACGTGACGGAGCCGGGTATCGGCATGGGCTTGCGGGGCCGCAGCGGCATCCTCACCCTCGTCGGCGCGTGCCTCAAGGAGAGCCCGGCGGCCGAACGCCCCCTCACGATGCTGCTCGGACCGCCCGGCAGCGGCGCCAGCGAGGCGCACAGCGCCCTGATGGAGCACTTCGGGCCCGAGTACCCCTTCGCCTTCGTCAACTTCGGCGGCTCCCAGTCGCTCCTGCCCCGCTATGCCCTCGGCCTCCTCGCCCGCCAGCTCGAACGCAAACTGCCCCGCTACGGACGTTCCCGTTTCCCGCTGCTCAGTCTCGGCCTGCTGGCCTCCGACCAGGAACTGAGGATGCGCAACCTCGCCGAGGGCCGGCGCGCGGTCCAGCGGCAGCTCGACCAGTTCCAGCAGGACAACGAGGCCCGCCACGGCGACTACCTCGCCGCCTTCTTCGAAGTCGGCATGGGTGCCGTCGGCATGCCCGAAGGCGCCTCCACCGCCGCTCTCGCCCTCTTCCAGGACGCCCTGAGACGGGGCCGCCGCAGCATGCCGGGCCTGCTCCGCGGCAGGCCCGGCAGCCGGCTCACCACGGGCGCCCACTGGTACGGGGCGCACCCCATGATCCGCAGCGGAGATCCCATGGAGGCCCTCGTCGAGCTCAACCTGTGGCGCCACGAGGGGGACGAGAACGAACAGGAGCGCCTCGACCTCGTGCTGTTCTCGGCGTTCCTGGAGGACCTCAGACGCAACACCGCCCGCAACTTCATGCCCCGTTCCTACCTGCTCCTCCTGGACAACTCCCACACCGAGTACGGCCGCCGCTTCCTGGACCTGCTCGTGCGCGCCCGGCACGACGAGACGGTCGTGGCCGGGCACGCCAGCGACCCCCTGACCGTCGTCGCCAGCTCCAACCGCTGGCTGTCCCGCTGGGGCCCCGCCAGCGGGGACTCCTGGCCCTGGCAGCTGCGCGGCCCCGACCGGGCCTCCCTGTCCGACTGGAACACCCACCGGCCCACCCGGGACAGCGAGGACACCTGGTGGTACCCGTTACGCCTGCGCGACCTCAACCTCGACGAGGTCCGCATCCGCATCGAGCTCCAGCTCGGCGGGCACGGCGACCTCGCCCCGCTGACCCGCCTCACCCCCTTCGTGCACCGCCTCACCGGCGGCCTGCCGCGCGCCGTCCACCAGGTCCTGGAGACACTGCGCCAGTCCGGGCCGCCCCCGGACTCCGGCCCCCGGCAGGACCGCTGGCTGCGGGCCCTCCCCGACCGGCCGCTGAGCATCGGCGAGAGCACCGCCACCCTCGCCGACACCGCCCTCGGCCACCTCCTGCGCGACTTCGACGAGACCGGGCGCGCCGCCCTCGCCGAATGCGCCGCCGCCCGTGACTTCTCCGTCGGCACGCGGCTCCTCAGCCCCGGCGACGCCCTGTTCGGCGAGGTCCGGTCCCGCTGGCTGCTGTCCGGGCCGACCGCCGTCGTCCCCGTGCTCCACCCGTGGCTGCGCCGGCTGCTGCTGTGGCGGCTCGCCCGGCGCCCCGACGCGTGGGACACCGCGCACGAACTCCTCGCCGAGCACTACCGGGACGAGGGGCGGCCGGTCCAGGAGATGTACCACGAGCTCGCCCTCGGGCGGACCGACGCGGTGGCCGCCCACCTGACGCGGCGCTTCACGACCGTCCCGGCCCTGCAATGGATCGCGGAGTTCAGCGCCGTCACCGCGGCCCCCAACCGCCTTCCCGCCGACGGCGGTCCGCTGGACCTCCTCGCCGGACTCGGCCCGCGGGCCGGCGGACGCGGAGGGCGCGTGATGGACGTGGAATCCGTCATCCACACGCTGGTCACCACCCGCTGGGTGTGGAGCGACCCGCTCGCCGACCCCGCCATGCGACTCAACGACATGCTCGCCGACGGTTTCACCCAGCTGTCCCAACTGCGGAGGAACGACATCGTGGCCCTCTTCAACGAGGCGGAGCGACACCGCCACTGGCGCGACCCCCAGACCGCCGGCGGAGAGGGCTGAGCCCGTGGCCCGACTCGAATGGCCGCTGCACGTCGTCCGCCGCGCCGTCCTCGCCCTGGTCGCCGCCGCCGTGCTCGCCACGGCCGTCTGGCTGGGGGCCGACTGGATCCAGGAACGCCGGTCGACCTGCGCGGAGGGAGTCGTCGAACGGGGCGAGCGGGGCGAATGCGTCGGGGTGACCGACGGCTCCTACGCCTTCGCCCCCCACCTCGACGCGGTCGGGAAGAAGATCCGGGAGGAGAACGCCCGGGTCCTCGCCGGCGCCGACGAGGAGCCCTACGTCAGCGTCGCGTACCTGACCTCCTTCACCACCACCGCCGAGGACAGCAACTCCGCGGAGGGCGTCCGGCACGAACTGCAGGGCGCGTACCTCGCCCAGTACCGCCACAACCGCGGCGACCTGTCGGCCACGCCCAAGATCCGCCTGCTGATCGCGAACCCGGGCAGCACGTCGGTGCACTGGCGGCACACCGTCGACGAGCTGATCGCCCGCAAGGACTCCCCGGACCGGCTGGTCGCGGTCGCCGGACTGGGCCCCAGTACGGACGAGAACCTCGCCGCCGTCAAGCGGCTCTCGGAGCACGGCATCGCCATGGTCGGGGCCACCATGACCGCCACCAACATCCAGAACATCAACGGATTCGTCCGGGTCGCCCCCACCAACGTCGACGAGGCGTACGCCGCCGCCGGCTTCCTGAAGCGGCGCGGCACCGCCAGCGCCGTCGTCATCCAGGACGTGGCCCGGGGCAACCTGTACGCCTCCACCCTCGGCACGGCCTTCACCGAGGCGTTCGACGACGGCGGCACACACAGACTGGTGGCCGAACGGATGACGTACGACTCCTCCGTGGGCAGCGCCTGGCAGAACGAACTCCGCTACATGTCAGGCCAGTTGTGCCTCCAGAGCCCCCAGGTCGTCTACTTCGCCGGCCGCGGCCAGCACCTCACCCACTTCCTCGACTACCTGTCCAACCGCAGCTGCACCGAGCAGAAGTTCACCGTCTTCGCCGGTGACGACACCACCAACCTCACCGCCGAGCAGCTCGCCCACGCCGCCGACACCGGGGTCGAGGTCCTGTACACCGGGCTCTCCCACCCCGACATGTACCGCACCTCCCCGCAGTCGGTCTCCGCCCCCTCGGCCAAGAACTTCCAGGAGGGCGGACTGCTCGACCAGTGGTTCCCCCACGACCCGCGCCACGACGGCGGCGCGCTGATGGGCCACGACGCCGTGCTCACGGCCGCCCACGGCGTCCAGATGGCCGCGCGCTGGCAGGGCGCCGTCGCCGGGGACGCGGTGGCGCGGATGTTCCACCAGATGGACGGCAGTCAGCAGGTGGCGGGGGCGAGCGGCTTCATCTCCTTCCAGAACAACGGCAACCCCCGCAACAAGGCGGTTCCGATCCTGCGGCTCAACGCCGCCGGCCGGCCCGAGATCATCGAGGTGTCCGCGGCCCAGGGCAAGCCCCCCGAACAGCAGTGAGGCCCCGCAGCCCGTCGGTGACGGCCGTGACCCGGTAGCCGTACCGCTCCCGCGCCACGCCGAAGGGGCGGCGGGCGGGGGCGCGGTGGTGCTCAGACGGGGTAGCCGGGGCCGTAGTGGGTGCTGAGGCCGGCGTGGTAGGCCGGGTCGCCGAGGTGCAGGTGCTGGTCGAACTCGGGCGCGTTCTCGATCTGCACCCGCGACAGGCCCACGTAGACCCGCTGCTCGTCCAGCTCGATCCGGGTGATGGTCCCGGCCGGGATCAGGACCTCCTTGCCGAAGATCCAGACCCCGGTGTCGACCACCAGGTAGGACGAGTCCACTTCGGCCGAGTGCTTGTCGACCTTGCCCACGGTGCCGTCGGTCGCCTCCACCGGCCAGCCGGCCAGGTCCACGCCCTCGACGAACTCCGGGGCCTGTCGGTGATTCCACGTGTCGTGACTGGTCATGGAACCCGGGTGCCCCCGGCCCGCCGCCTCAACCCCGCGCTTTGACAGCCCCGGAGTGGCCGGTTCGTACGACGGCCTGGTCGCCGCGCGGCCCGAACAGGTGGAGGATCTCCACCGTGCCCGTGCCCGGGGGACCGAACCAGTGGGGCTCACCGGTGTCGAAGTCGGCCGCCTCGCCGGGGCGCAGGACGAACTCCCGCTCTCCCAGGACGAGACGCAGCTCCCCGGCGAGGACGTAGAGCCACTCGTGGCCCTCGTGGCTCACCAACTTCGGCTCGCGGGGCGCCAGCACCTGCTTGAACACCTGCACCCGGCCCGGGTACCGGGTCAGGGGGACGAGGATGCTCCCGTGTCCCTTGCGTACGGGTTCCAGGTGCACCCGGGGGTCGCCGCTGGCCGGTGCGGCCACCAGCTGGTCGAGTGCGACGCGGTACAGGCGCGCGAGCGGGATGAGCAGGTCCAGCGTCGGGCGGCGCTTGCCCGATTCGAGGCGGGACAGCGTACTCACCGACATCCCGGTCGCGGCCGCCAGCGCCTCCAGGGTGAGCCCGCGGTCGCGGCGCAGGCCGCGCAGCCGGGGCCCGATCCCGTCAATCACCCGCTTGACCTCGGCGTCCGCGGCGCGGGCGCCGCCCGCGGCGGCCGGTGGATCCGTGGGGGGCGTCGCGTCCCCGGGGTGCTCGTGCATGGACCCATTTTGCAGTGTCCGCAAGTTTCCTGGTCACCGGCGCCCGGCCCGCACGAGCCTGACCGGGTACCCGTACCCGCACGTGAGAGGCACACCGTGACCGCGACGACCCGTCCCGTCCCGCTCCCCACCGAACCGAGCGCGCGCAGGCGGTGGACGGTGCTTGCCGTCTGCTGCCTCAGCATGTTCCTGGTGGGCCTCGACACCACCATCGTCAACGTGGGCCTGCCCGCGATCGGGCAGGGTCTCCGGATCGGAACGCACGGCCTCGAATGGACCGTTGACGCGTACACCCTGGTCCTGGCCAGTCTCCTGATCTCGTCCGGCGCGCTGGCGGACCGGTTCGGACGCCGGCGGATCTTCCAGCTGGGGCTGGCGGTGTTCGGCGCGGCATCACTGCTCTGCGCACTCGCCCCCTCGGCCGGTGCGCTCATCGCGGCCCGTGCGGTCCAGGGCGTCGGCGCCTCGATGCTCAGCCCGGTCGCGCTGGCGATCGTGGTGAACACGATGCCCGACCCGAGGGAGCGGGCGCGGGCGATCGGCGTCTGGGCGTCCGTCTTCGGGCTCAGCATGGCCGTGGGCCCGGTCACGGGCGGCGCCCTCGTGGCGGAGTTCGGCTGGCGGTCGTTGTTCTGGATCAACGCACCCGTCATCGTGGCCGCCCTCGTGCTCACCGCCGTCTTCGTGCCGGAGTCCCGCGCCAAGCGCGTGCGGCGGCTCGACCTGCCGGGCCAGGCCCTGCTCACCGCGGCCATGGTGGCCGTGGTCGGCGTCCTGATCGAGGGGCCGCGCATCGGCTGGACCTCGCCCGCGGCATGGGGTGCGTACGGAGTCGCCGTGCTGGCGGCGGCCGCGTTCGTACGGGTCGAGAGCCGCCGGCCCGAGCCGCTGATGGATCCGCGTCTCTTCCTTCGTCCGGCCTTCAGCAGCGCCGTGCTGGGGGCGGTGGCGGTCTTCGCGGCCCTGAACGTCACGCTGCTCCTCTCCACCCTGTACCTGCAGCACACCCGGGGCTGGACGCCCCTGGCCGCGGGGGCGGCGACCCTGCCCATGGCCGTAGGGGCGGCCGTCTGCGCACCCCTGTCCGGGCGGCTGGTCGGCCGTGTCGGACCACGGGTGCCGCTCGTCCTGGCGGGTGGCTTCACTACGGCCGGCGGGATCTTCCTGGTCGGGCTCGACCGGCACACCGGTGTTCCGCTGCTCCTGCTGGCCTACGGGCTCATCGGCACCGGGTTCGGCTTCGCCAACGCGCCGATCACCAACACGGCGGTGAGCGCGCTGCCGTCCGACCGGGCCGGAGTGGCCGGGGCGATCACGTCCACCGCCCGCCAGTTCGGCGCCGCGGTCGGCATCGCCGCCGCGGGGGGCCTCGTCGCGGGAACCGGCCCGGCCGCTCTGGCGCACGCGTCCCGTCCCGGCTGGATCCTGGTGGCCGGCTGCGGGCTGGCCCTCCTGGCCGTGGCCCGCGCGTCGCGGCCGGGGAAGGACACCGCCGGCGGGTGACGGCACGTGCGGACGGCGCCGGCTGGCTCGCCGGGGGACTCGCGGGCGGGCTCGCCGGCAGGTCGGCGCGTCAGCCGATGAAGCGGCGGCGGGCCAGGTCCGGGTAGTCGACGACGAGGCCGTCCGCGTCGAAGTCGACGTCGGCGGTGAAGTCCCCGGAGGCGTAGCGGATGCGTGCGCCGCCCGAGCCGGTGCGGCCGAGGTGCGTGTACGTCTGCCGGGACGGCCGGACCGCCAGGTCGGGCACGGACACCCAGGCCATCAGGAAAGCGTGCTCGCCCGGGTTCCGGTGCAGGGCGTGCCGGAGCACGGGCATGGAGTTGGTGAGGGGGCACAGGCCGAGGTCACAGTCGAACGCCCCCTCCAGGTCCGGCCGCGGGTGCCCGTCGACGGTCCACCCGCCGGCTGCCGAGCGCCGCAGGTCCAGTTCCCGTACCTGTCCGGCGTCCTCCACGCGCACGGTCAGGCGCCGGGTGGCGTAGTCGTCGCCGGTCTCCAGCTCGTACGAGAGCCAGTAGGGCTCCGGCTCCGTGCCGACGGCCCGGCCCCGGGCGAGGAGCCGCCCGGGGCTCGCGGGGCCGGGGGCGTGGCTCGCGGGGTCGGGCGGGCCCGCGGGGCCGGGGTGGATCTGCACCCAGGCGGTCTCCAGCCCCCCGCTCGCCGTCACTTCCCAGGTCGGTACGCGGTGTTCGCTCACCCCGCCAACCTACCGGCGGGGACGCCCGCCCCCGGGCTCCACACCGCCGCCCGAGCTGTGCGGGGCACCGAGGTCCACCGGAGGTAGCCCTCAGGTATGCGGACGCGAATGGCTCCGTGGAGTGACGACGGGTGATCCCCGCCGGTGAGAAATTCGGAGACGTCAGCAGAACGAGGGTGAGGAGCCCGTCGATGTCCGCGATCCGCCGTACCGTCCATGCCGCCGCCGGTGCGGTCCTTGCTCTGCCGGTCGGGCCGGCGGCGGCCCTGCCGTCTCTGACGGGGCGGTCCGGGCGAGCCGCCCGGTTACAGGGCCGCACAACCGGCGCCCAGGGGCGGAGGGGCGGACGGGTGCTGAGCCGGGCCGTGCCCCGACCACCACCAGGCCTGGGGCGGCCCGACCACGGCAGGCATTCCGGGCGGTGCACGCGGGCGGGTGGCTGATATGCCTCGCGGTGCCGTTGCACTGGCCGGTGCGGTGGCCGCGCGCAAGGGCAGCGCGGGGTCAGCCGCCGCTGCCTCGGCTGACGCCGCTTTCGAACAGGGCGATGGTGTCCGAGTCGGCGAAGTGCGCTGTTTCCGCTTCCGCGACCATGAGCCTGGCGATTCCCGCGCGCGGCGCCGTGGGAGGGACCAGCCGAGGGCGGAAGTCCCCGGTGTGGATGAGGCGGCCGTTTCCCTGAGGGGACTTGTCCGTCAGCGGCCCGGCATGGACGGTGGTGCCGCCCGCGGCGCGGACGGTGCGGCCGGACACCTCCTTGGCGTCCCACTCGTGGCGCAGGACGCGCTTGAGGAGAGCGCCGGTGAAGGTGCCGAAGGCCCCTTCGGTGGCGCCCATGCCCAGGGAGGCGAGCTAGACGACGCGGGGGCCGGCCGACACGACCTGGCGGGCACCTTCGGTGAGGAGGGCGGGGTCCTGCTTCCTGGTGACGCCCAGGGCGCTCACGACGACGTCGGCACCCTCAACGGCTGCCTCGACGCTGCCGGGTTGGGTCACGTCCGCCCGGACCACCCGCAGGTTCCCGGCGGCCGGGGCCTCGATCTGTTCCGGGCGGCGGGCGAGGGCGATGACGTCGTGCCCGCGTTCCACTGCGCGTGCGATCACCAGTCGGCCTGTCCGTCCGGTGGAACCGAGTACGGCGATCTTCACGATGATCTCCAGTCGTGGGAGCAGGGGGAAAGGGGGGTGGGAGGGGGAAGGAGGGGGGAAGGGGGTCAGGCCAGGTCGGAAAGGACGTCGACCACCCGCGTGTGCAATCCGGAGGCGGAGGCGAGGAAATCGGCGCTCGCCAGGTTCCACGGCTCTCCTCGGGTGTCGGTGACCGAGCCGCCCGCCTCGGACACCAGCAGCGCGCCGGGCAGGAGGCCCGAGCGAACGTCGGAGAACTGCCAGAAGGCGTCCATGCGACCGGATGCGACGTGGACGAGCTGCAGCGTGGCCGGCACCGAGACCCGCACGACCAACGCGTTGAGCAGCATGGCGGTCACCGAGGCCCCCGTGCGACGAAGGGCTTCCTCGGCCTCACCGGGCTTCGCCTGGCCGGTCCCCACGAGGGCCGCTCGGAGGTCGGTCTTGGCGGAGGCCCGCAACGGCTCGCCGTTGAGGTGGGCCCCCCTGCCCCGGACCGCGGTGTAGGTGTCGCCGGTCAGCGGCAGGTGGACCACCGTCAGTAACGGGGCATTGGCGCGTACCAGTGTGGCGGTCACCCCCCACTCGGCCATGCCGTGAATGTGGTTGATGTTGCCCTCGGCCGTGTCCACGACCCACCATTCGCCCTCGGGCAGCAGGCCGCTCGCCAACTCGTCCTCCACCCAACGGGATCCGGGACGCGCCGCCAGCAGCGGCCGCTCGATGAGCGCCATCACCGCCTCGTCGTTGGCGTAGATGGCGCGGACCACCTCGTCGAGGTCACCGGGGCGCGCGCTCACGTCGTGGCGCTCGCGCAGCAGCTCCCCGGCCGCCTCCACGGCGGCCACCGTGCGCTCCAGCAGCGCGGCGAGCTCGGCGGTCTCGGTGGAGGCGGTGGTCTCGACGGCGGCGGTACCGGGCGAGGAGAAGACGTTCATGATCGCTCCAGCGGGAGAGGGGGTGGGCGGCCGTCCGACCGCTCGACCACGACGTTATGACCAGGCATCATTAACTTCAAATGCAATCTAGTTACGACTGGATTTACCTACATGCAACTGGACTTGAATCTGCTCACCGCGCTCGACGCCCTGCTGGAAGAGGGCAGCGTGACGGACGCCGCCGCCCGCCTCCACGTTTCGGCCCCGGCGATGAGCCGCACCCTGGGCCGCATCCGCCGGGCCACCGGCGACCAGATCCTGGTGCGAACCGGCCGCACCATGACTCCCACTCCCCGCGCCCTCGCCCTGCGCGCGACCGTGCACCAACTGGTCCAGCAGGCGCAGGCCGTCCTCTCCCCGCAGACGGAGGTCGACCTCTCGCGCCTGGACCGGACCTTCATCCTGAAATGGCACGACGCCCTGGCCGCAGCAGCCGGCCCGGCCCTGCTCCGTACGCTGCGCGCCCAGGCGCCGGGGGTGCGCCTGCGCTTCCTGGCCGAAGCCGCCACCGACACCCATGACCCGCGGCGGGGGGACATCGACCTCGAAGCCGCGTCCAGCCAGCCCTCGTCGCCCGAGATCCGCCGCGAGATCGTGGGCCACGACCGGCTCGTCCTCGCGATGCGTCCCGGCCACCCGCTGGACAGCGCCGCCCTCACCATCGAGGACTACGCGGCCGCCGAACACGTCACCGTGTCCCGCCGGGGACGACTGCGCGACCCCGTCGACGACGCGCTGCAGGCCCTGGGCCTGGCCCGACAGGTGGGGGTCGCCGCGCCCACCAACGCCACGGCCCTGCAGTTCGTCCGCCACCACGATCTCGTCGTGGCGGTTCCCGAACTCGTCAGCCGCCGCCTCCTGGACGACTTCGGGCTCCGGGTCCGGCCGTTGCCGAAGCCCCTGACCATGCCCGCCATCCCGGTCTACGTCGCCTGGCACCAGCGCTACGACAACGACCCCGCCCACACCTGGCTGCGCGGGCAGGCCCGTACCGCGCTGCGCGGGGCCTGCGCCGGACCACAGACCCCCGCGGCCACGCCGCCGGGGGCCGAGGACTCACGGGGTTCCGCGGCCGGCCGGATCGCTGCCGAAGTCGGCGTCGTGGACGGGGATGGCGATCCGGACCCGGCCGGTGAGCCCGAGTTTGGTCATCGCGGCGGACACGGATGAGGTGACGGTGGGTACGACGTCTCCGGTGGAGGGCGCCCGCGATGTCCTCGCTGGTGCGGCCCCGAGCGACGGCGAGGACCGCTTCGCGCAGGCGAGCCAGGACCCGCAGCCGTTCCCGGGCGTTGGCCCGGCCGGGGCGGACGCGCGGCTCGGAAGCCTGGGCGGTGGCCTTGATGACGAGCTGGTGAGTGAGGTACGCGGCCCCATCCCCGCGGCCGAGCAGACGATCCCCGAACTCCGCGGCCCGGACCACACCTTGCTGGCCGTGTCCCGGCTTCCGGCCCCGGCCAGCCCCGCCCCCCGGCGCGGTCTACCGTCCCTGATCCGCCTCTTCGCGGCGGAGCTCCGACCTGCGAGTGCCGCGGAGCCGGCTCGCCTGCGTCCATTCGGCGAACCACCAGGCGCCGGTGACCACGACCGCCCACAGCAGCCCGCTGAGCACCGCCGCCGACCAGGGCGCGCCCTCGCCCCAGCGCTCGACACCTGTCAACACCACCCAGCTGATCGCGAGGACAACAGCCGTACGCACACGTCGATGCCTGAACATGCGTCCCGCCTACCCCACACGCCCGCACTAAACGAACCCGCACCGAACGAAGCCGTACCCGCCGATGGGAAACGAGAAGACGCCGCCGCTCTGCATAGAGCCGGCGATACCGGCAAGGCGAACAGGGAAGCAATCCGGCAACGCGAACGGAGGCACGACGATGGACTGGCGTCACCAGGCCGCCTGCCGGCAGGCAGACCCGGACCTGTTCTTCCCCATCGGCACCAGCGGCCCGGCCCTGCTCCAGATCGAGGAGGCTAAGGCGGTGTGCCGACGCTGTCCGGTCCTGAGCGAGTGCCTGCAGTGGGCTCTCGAAGGGGGCCAGGACATGGGCGTGTGCGGCGGTCTGACCGAAGACGAGCGCCGCGCTGTCAAGCGCCGGACGGCCAGGGAGACCCGGGCCCGTCTCCGGGCCTGACCCCATCGGCGCTGCTTCACGACGCGTGGCCGGCCTGGTAGCACCGGCGCGTTCCAACAGACGGAGGGAAGGCAAGGTGACCTCATCATGAGCACGATCGAGCGAACGCCCCACACGGCCGACGAATCGGTGGGCGTCCTGGTTTCACGGGCATCGCAGCAGATCTCGGAGCTGGTCCGCGAGGAGATGCAGCTGGCCCGGGCGGAGATGACCCAGAAGGGCAAGCGCTTCGGCAAGGGCGGTGGCCTGTTCGGCGCCGCCGGGGTGATCGCCCTGCTGGCACTCCAGGCCTTGGTGGCCACCTGCATTGCCGCTCTGGCGCTGGCACTGCCGGTGTGGGTCGCGGCCCTCATCGTCACCGCGGTCCTGGGGATCGTCGCGGCTGTCATCGCGCTGGCCGGGAAGAAGCAGATCGCCAGGGCGGGCAGCCCCGCCCCCGAGCAGACCATCGACAGCGTCAAGGCCGACCTGGCCGAGATCAAGGAGAAGGCACACCGATGAACGACGACGCCCGCGCCACCATAGGCACCCCCACCCCCGGTACGCCCCGCCCCGACGCACTGCGCGAGCAGGTCGCGCACACCCGTGACGAGGTCGGGCAGACGGTCGAGGCCTCCGCCGACACGGCGGATGTCAAGGCCCGGGCTAAGGAGGGGACGGCCGCGCTCAAGGGACAGGCGGCGGACAAGGCAGCGCTGGCCACCGACCAGATCCGCGAGAAGGCGGGTCGGGTCGCACAACTGGCCAAGGACAAGACGCCCGATCCCGTCCTGGAGAAGACCGCGCAGGCGGCGGACCAGGTGCGCCAGACCGCGGCCAAGGCGGGCCAGTACGCGGTGGACCACACCCCCGACCCCCTCCTGGAGAAGGCCGGAGAAGCGGCCACGGCCGCGCGTGCCAACCGCACGCCGCTCCTCGCGATCGGCGCCGCGGTGATCGTGTTCCTGCTGGTGCGCCGCAGCCGCGGACGCCGCGGGTGAAGGCGTCCACGATCGCGTACAAGCCCGTCGGGCTGGCCGTGGGTGCCGTCAGCGGCATGATCGCGGGCGCCGCGTTCAAACAGGCGTGGAAGATCATCGAAGGCGAGGGCGATGCGCCCGACGCCACCGATGAGGACCGCCCCTGGCGGCAGATCCTGCTCGCCGCCGCCATCCAGGGCGCCATCTTCGCCGTGGTCAAAGCCTCGGTCGAGCGCTCGGGCGCCGTCGCCGTACGCCGAGTGACGGGCACATGGCCGGGCTGAGACCCGCCTCTGGACCGGGCCGGGCCCCTTCCCGGACGGGCTGCCGCCGCCCCCGTGACATCGATCCGGGGACCTGACCCGCACCCGTACGAGGCGCCCGCCCGGCCGCCCCCGCGGTCAGCCCGTCACGGGGAACCGGTCACCCCGGTGACCGTCCACTGGAACCACGCGGTCCACGCGGTCCCCGAGCACCTCTCCACAGGCAGCGACATCACCGGGGTCCTGGCCGGGACGCCCGGCCTGCGCCTGCAGGCCGCCGCCCACCGGGAGGACGCCTTCGTCCTGCAGGTCCACCACCGCCTCCTCACGGACGGCGGCCGGCCGGCGACGCCCGCACGTCCACGGTGCGAACCTCGGGGTCACCGCCGAGGCCTACCTGTCCGTCGGCGGCTTCCCGCCCCTCGCGGTCGGTGAGGACGCCGCCCTGGTCGACGCGCTGAACCGGGCCGGGCACCGCGTCCTCGCCACGCCGCTCTGCCCGGTCCTCACCTCGGCCCGGGTCCGCGGGCGCGCACGCGGAGGCTTCGCCGACGACCTGGCGGCCCTGGCCGCCCACCCGCTGCGGGGGCGGCGGCCGACCGCGGGATGAAACCGACGCCCCTCCGCCCGCCCGCCCGGCAGCCTCGGACTGTCCGGGACGGTTCGCGCTCCGCGCTGCGGGCAGGGGCAGATCGGAACACTCGCGGGCGCGTCGGCAGCGGCCAGGTTCACGGCTGTCCGTCCGGGGCCAGTAGGGTGCTGTGTTCGCAGGACGGTTGACGTGGGGAGGCGGCGAGGTGAGAGCGGCGCGGGCTTTGGCGCGATTGGACGAGGTCGAGCTGGGCGACCACGTCTGCTGGCGCATGGATCCGGCGGCCACGTTCGCCGACGCACGGGGTTACGTCGCCGACGGCGCCCTCTACGGGGACAAGGTGGTGGTCATCGGGTCCCGCGGTTCCACCGCGATCGGGCGGGACGGTGGGCGCCCGGGCTCCGTGGTCCTCGATCTGCCGCACCCGGCGGACACGGAGGTCCTGCTGGCCGCGGTCCGGCGGGAGGCCCGTACCGCGGTGCGCGAGGGCTTCAGGTCCGTACGGGTCCTTGCCGAGCGGAGCCCTTCGGCCGCGCCCGGTGGCGCCGAGGAGCTGCTGGCGCGAGAGCTGAAGCTGGACGAGTTCGCCTCGGAGAGCGGCGCGATCGTGGTGTGCGCGTTCAGGCCGACCCAGTGGGACGCCTCCGCGCTGGAACAGGCGGCCTGCCTGCATCCGCACGAGACGGGTGCGCGCGCCGCGCGTCCCGCCTTCCGGATGTTCAGCACGGGCGCCGACCGGTGGAGCGTGGACGGAGTGGTGGACTCGGAGTGCGCGGCGGCGTTCAACGCCGTGGTCCGCGCCGCGATGCGGTGCACGCCCACAGTGAGACTGAGGTTCGACGCCCTGGAGATCATCGACGCCGCGGGCATGCACGCCCTGGTCGACGCGGCCCGCCACCTGCCGGACCGCCGGATCGTCGTGGAAGGTGCCAACGAGACCGTGCGGCTGTGCTGGGAACTGGCGGGATACGCGGCCGTGGGCGTGCCGGTGGTGATGGCGGCATGACCGCGACCGTGCCTTCGAAGCCGGCCGGCCCGGACGAGGCCGTCTTCCGCCACGAGCTCTACCCGTACCGGGGGGAGGCCCAGTTCCTTTCCGGGACGCTGGACTTCATCCACGAGGCACTGGAGGCCGACGAGGCGGTGGTCGTGGCCGTGCCCGCGGACAAGACCTCGCTCCTGCGCGGCGAACTCGCCGACGAACCGGCCGTCACGTTCGTCGACACCACGACGGCCGGCGCCAATCCGGGTCGGCACATCGCCGCCTGGTCGGCCTGGATGAACGAGCGCGGCGCAGCGGGCAGGACCGTGCGGGGCATCGGCGAAACCGCCTGGCGCGAGGCGCGCGACACGGCGCACCTCTCGGAACTCCGCTATCACGAATGGCTGTTGAACCGGGCCTTCGCGCGCAGCTCCACGCGGTCGATGCTGTGTCCGTACGACGCCGCCGACGAGGACGAGGACGCCCTGCGGCTGATCTCCCGCTGTCACCCGCACATCCGCCACGACGGGCAGTACGCGCCCAACGAGGGGTACCTGACCGGCGAGGAGTACGCCTTCGACGCGCTGACCGCCCCCTGCGACCCGTTCCAGGAACTGAGCTACGCACACGGCGACCTGGCCGCGATCCGCTCCAAGGTGTCCCAGTGCGCGTCCGACGCGGGTGTCTCCCCGGACCGGCTGCCGAAGCTCGCCGTCGCCGTCACCGAGATCGCCACGAACAGCATTCGCCACGGCGGGGGCGGTGGGACCCTGCGCACCTGGGCCCGGGACGAGACGTTCCTCTGCGAGTTCCGTGACTCCGGATACATCCCCGACGTGCTGGCCGGCCGCAGCCGCCCCGAGGCGGACCAGATCGGCGGCCGCGGCCTGTGGCTCGCCCACCAGCTCTGCGACCTCGTCGAGATCCGCTCGGCCCGTGAGCTGGGAACCACGATCCGCCTGCACATGGACGCCCGGCGGCGACGGTAGGGGCCTGCCGGGACCGGTCCTGCCGGCCCGGGGTGCTCCGGGGGTCCGGGCGCGGAGATCAGACGTCCGCGTGATGGGCGGCGTACGCCTGGCCGGGCGGGATGACGGTGATGACGTCGATCAGCACGCCGTCGGGCGCGGCGATGACGAAGCCCGCCGCGCCCGCCCCGCCCGCGCGACACTGGGGGAGTGACGGACAACGGACCGCAGACGGAACGCCGCTTGGAGCGGGCCATCCTGGACCTGCTGGAGCGCCGGGGCCCGACCGCGTCGATCTGCCCCTCCGACGCCGCGCGCGCCGTGTACGGCGGGGACGGCGACGGCTGGCGCGCACTCATGGAACCGGCTCGCCGGGCGGCCCGGCGACTGGTGGCGGCCGGCGAGGTGGAAATCACCCAGGCGGGCCGCCCCGTAGAGCCGGAGCGGGCGCGCGGTCCGATCCGCATCCGCCGCGTCCGCTGAACCGGCCGGTACGAGGTCACCCGGCGGGCACCGCGCCCCCGCGGCAGCGTGGCCGTCCGGCCGGTGCGCGCCGCGCCCGGCGGAGCCGGCCCCTCGCGCGGGTCCGCACGGGCGCTCCGCTCCGGCCGTCAGGAGGAGCGGCCCTTCTTGCGCAGCGCGCCCGGCTTGTGGACGGCGTCCCGTCCGGTCGCCTCGCTCTCCACCTCGTACTGCGGCTGCTCCTCCGAGGCGTCGACGGTGCGGCCCGCAGCCCGCGTCCGCTTCGTGATCTTCTTCTTCACCCGGCCCGTCACCTCCTGGCCATGGCTCTTCCACGTGACCTCGTCACCCCGGCCGAGACCGTCCTTGCCGGCGCTCGTCATGACCGTCTCCCTCCTGTCGTGGCCGCCCCGCTCGCCCGGGCGTGCCAGATTCGGTGTCCGCCTCCCAGCCTCGGGCCCTGGGGCCGCCCGCGCACCTCCGGCAGGGTTGTGCCACGGGCGTTCGAGCCGTACGGAACGGCCGCGTCGGCCCTCGCGGACCCGGACCGGGTTGCTTGGATGGGGCCATGAGTCCAGTGCACTGGTTGTTCGGCGACCAGCTCGGCCCGCACTTCACCACCACCGCCGCGGGCGGGACGCCACGGAACACCCAATGGCTCCTCATCGAGTCACGGGCCGTCTTCCGCCGCCGGAGGTTCCACCGGGCCAAGGCCCACCTGGTCCTCAGCGCCATGCGCCACCGGGCCGCCGACCTCGGCCGGCGCGCACGGTACGTCGAGGCCGAGACGTACCGGGAGGGCCTGGCGCGCGCCGTGGGCGACGCACCCGTGTCCGTGCACCACCCCACCTCCCGGGCGGCCCTCGCCCTGGTGGCCTCGTTGCCGCAGGTCACGGTCCACCCGGCCCGCGGGTTCCTCGTCGGGCACCGGGAATTCGCCGACTGGGCCGCACGCCAGAAGGGCCGACGGCTGCTCCAGGAGCACCTGTACGAGCACACCCGGCGCACCCACGACATCCTGATGGAGGGGGACCGGCCGGCGGGCGGCCGCTGGAACCTGGACCACGACAACCGCGAGCCTCCGCCCCGCGGCCGGGCCACCCTGGGTGCGCCGGCGCCGTACCGGCCCCGGGAGGACGAGATCGACGAGGGCGTCCGGCGGGACCTGGACCGGTGGGAACGCGAGGAGGGCATCACGTTCGTCGGCCGCGACGGCCCGCGGCTCTTCCCCGCGAGCCGCCGCGAGGCACTGGCCGCGCTCGACCACTTCGTCACGCACCGCCTCGCCGGTTTCGGCGCGCACGAGGACGCCATGCTGGCCGGCGACCCCGTGATGAGCCACAGCCTGCTGTCCTCCTCCCTCAACCTCGGCCTCCTCGACCCGTGGGAGTGCGTGAGCCGGGCCGAGGAGGCCTGGCGTGCCGGGCTCGTGCCGCTCAACAGCGCCGAGGGGTTTGTCCGGCAGGTCTGCGGCTGGCGCGAATACGTGTGGAACCTGTACTGGCACCTCGGCGAGGACTACCGGCACCGCAACGACCTGCGCCACACGGCGCCCCTGCCCGCGTGGTTCGCGGAGCTGGACGCGGACGCGCCCGGGGCCCGCTGCCTGTCCACCGTGCTGGCGCAGGTCCGGGACACCGGGTGGACGCACCACATCCCCCGGCTGATGGTCCTCGGCAGCCGTGCGCTGCAGCAGGGCTGGGACCCGGCCGAGGTGACGGACTGGTTCCACCGGTGCTTCGTCGACGGCTACGACTGGGTGATGCTGCCGAACGTGGTGGGCATGTCGCAGTACGCGGACGGCGGGCTGATGACCACCAAGCCCTACACCTCCGGCGGCGCCTACATCCACCGGATGAGCGACCTGTGCGGGGGCTGCCGCTACCGGCCCGGCGACCGCACGGGCGAGCGGGCCTGCCCGTACACCGTCGGCTACTGGTCCTTCCTGGAGCGCCACCGTGCACGGCTGGAGGGCAACCCGCGCATGGCCCAGGCGGTACGGGGCCTGGACCGGCTGGGCGACCTGGCGCAGGTCGTCCGGGCCCACCGCGACGCGGGCGACACCCCGCCCTGAGACACCCGCGGGTGCGCCCCGGCGGCACCGCGGGGCCGCCTACAGTGGGAGGGTAGGCCGACCGCGACAGATCCGCAGGAGACGCACATGGGCCCCGCCCAGCCGTACGCCAGTGGCCCGGACGGGCCCGCGGACGCCCTGTTCGGCCTGGAGGACCTCGACACGGGGCAGGAGCGGCGCAGCCCGGGGGACGGCCGTCCGCTGTTCCGCGACACCCCGGCCGCGCGCCGGCTGCTGTCGGTGCGGCGGATCCACGCCGAACCCGGTGCAGCCGCCTCGCCGCGCGGACGGCAGGTCCTCGCCCGCTTCCCCGGGGCCGAGGTCGTGCCCGTGGCATCGCACTGGGGGATCCCGGACCTTCACGGCAACGAGGGGAACGTCGACCGCTGGGTCCGCATCAAGAGCGAGGTCCTGGTCCTGGGCGAGCGCAAGACGCTGACCACGCGCCCCAACGGCCGCTCCGCGGACTGGATCGCCCCCGGGCACGCCAACGGCTGCGCCATGGCCTGCGCCTACTGCTACGTCCCGCGCCGCAAGGGCTTCGCCAATCCGATCACCGTGTTCACCAACATCGAGCGCATCACCGCCCACCTGTCCCGTCACGTCGCGCGCCTCGGCCCCAAGCCGGAGGCGAACCAGTGTGACCCGGAGGCGTGGGTCTACGACATCGGAGAGAACAGCGACTGCTCGGTGGACGCTCTGATCAGCGAGAACGTGGCTGACCTGATCCGCGCCTTCGCCCGCTGGCCTACCGCCAAGGCCTCGTTCGCCACCAAGTTCGTCAACCCGGACCTGCTGTTGTGCGATCCGGGCGGCCGCACCCGCGTACGGTTCTCCGTCATGCCGCAGGAGGACTCCACCCTGCTGGACATCCGCACGAGCCCGGTGGAGAGCCGGATCGCCGCCGCCGGGGACTTCCTCGAAGCGGGGTACGAGGTCCACTTCAACCTCTCGCCCGTGGTCATCCGACCCGGCTGGGAGCGGGACTGGGCCGCCCTGCTGACCCACATGGACGATGTACTGCCGCGCGCGGTGAAGGCGCAGGCGGCAGCGGAAGTGATCATGCTGACGCACAACCAGGACCTGCACGAACTCAACCTCGGCTGGCACCCGCGTGCCGAGGACGCCCTGTGGCAGCCGGGCCTCCAGCAGCCGAAACGCTCCGAGAACGGCAGTACGAACGTCCGCTACCGCGACGGCGTGAAGGCCCGGGCGGTCGAGACGATGCGCACGCTGGTCGCCACCCATGCCCCGTGGCTGCGCATCCGCTACGCCTTCTGACGGCGGGTCCCGCACGGTCGCAGCGAACCACCGTCACCGCCCGGGGTCCGCCCCGGCGGCATCGACGATCCTGCGGGTGGCGGAGCGCAGCGCCAAGGCCATCACCACTTCGAAGACCCCGAGCAGAACGAGCCAGAGGCCCAGCAGGCGGGTCAGGGCGACCGCGGAGTCCACCGGGAAGCAGAGCACCACGATCCCGGCGACGGTGCCGAGGGCGCCCAGGGCGAAGAGGAGGCCGCGGTGCAGGAGCGCCCGGTCGGCGATCGCCACGTACGCCGTGAGCACCCCGGTCAGCAGCCAGAACACGCCGACGATCAGGGACAGGGCGCCGATCGTCTGCATCGGGTGCCGCAGCACCAGCACGCCCGCCAGGAACGCCAGTAGGGCGATCAGGACGGCCGCCAGCCTGCTGCCGCCCCCGTCGTCGCCGTGCGAGAAGGCCGTGACGAAGCGGAAGCCGCCGGCCACCAGCAGCTGCAGTCCGATGATGACGGCCAGGACGTGCAGCGTCTCGTCGGGCCAGACGAGTACGAGGATGCCCGGGATCAGGGTCGCGAGGGCGAAGCCGAGCGCCCAGTGCCACGATCCTCCGAGCCGCTTCAGGACGTCCTCGGGATCGCTCTGCGGTCCCTGTGAGCCCTGCGGACCTTGCGGTACCGCGTCGGGGACAACGGTCATCACGCCTCCAGGACCGGCCGGACGGTTTCCCTGCCTGACGCCTCCATGGTAGGCCGCGGGGGTGCACCCCGCCGCTCCGGCCGGGCGGGGGCGGTCCGGCTGTTACTGCCGGGGCTGGGTGGCGATCTGGATCAGGTTGCCGCAGGTGTCGTCGAAGACGGCGGTGGTGACGACGCCCATGTCCAGGGGCTCCTGGGTGAAGCGGACGCCGAGGGCGCGCAGGCGCTCGTACTCCGCGTGCACGTCCTCGACGGCGAACTGGGCGAGCGGGATGCCGTCCTTGACGAGCGTGTCGCGGTACGGCTTCACGGCAGGGTGGCCGGAGGGCTCCAGGAGGAGCTGGGTGCCGCCGGGGTCGTCCGGCGAGACGACCGTCAGCCACCGGTCCGTCCCGCCCACGGGGACGTCGTACTTCTTCACGAATCCGAGGATCTCGGTGTAGAAGCGCAGGGCCTCGGCCTGGTCGTCGACGAAGACGCTGGTCAGATGGATCTTCACGGGGTGCTCTCCTCCGGGTCGGACGGGACGGGCACGGGCCACCCCCCTATCGGCCGCTGCGGCTACTTCTGGCAGGTGAAGGTCACCTGTGCGCTCCGCGCGGTCATCTTCTGGTCCGGCAGGTGCAGGGTGACGAAGGTGCCCACCGTCGAGACGTTCGCCTGGCCCGACACCCGCACCACGTGCAGCAGCGCCCGCGTGCTCGTTCCCTTGCCGAAGACCGCGGTGCCGGGGGAGACCGGGTCGGAACTGGAGGCGAAGGTCCAGTAGTACCGGACCTTGCCCGGACCGGTGGCCGTGATCTTGCCGTCGAACTCCGCCGTGGTCCCCTTGGTGCAGTCGATGACCGACCCGGGCGGCGTCAGGACGACCACCTCGACCTTGCCGACCCTCACGGTCTGCTTGCCGTCCGACGGCTTCGCCGGGGGAGGCTTCGCGCAGGTGACGCGCTTGCCCTGCTGGCCACCGCCCGCCTTGTAGCCGACGACGCCGTACGTACCGTACGGCAGGCCCGGCCGGTCCAGTTCGCCCCTGCCGTTCACCGTGGCGCGGAAGGAGGTCTTCGGCCCGTCGACCCGCACCGTCTGGTTCGCGGAGAACCCGCCGAGGTGGAGTCGGTAGCGCACGTCCGCGCCCGGCTTGCCGCCGGCGCTCGGCACCAGCTCGCACGAGGGCGCCGAGGGCGCGGCGCCGGGCGCTGCCGTGCGGCCCTGAGCCGCGAAGGCGGGCGTGAGGGCGACCGAGGAGGCGAGGAGCGGGGCCGCGAGGAGCATGAGGCAACGACGCCGGTTCGTCTGCCGGATCATGGTGCTGCCCTTCATGAGGAGAGCCCCGAGGTCAAGACCTCAGGATATCGGTCGACGCGGTCACCGGGCAGCCCGAGCCCCGCAGCCCCCCATCCCACGACGAAGGACCTGCGCGCCCCGCAGCCCGCGGGCTACGGGGGCGAGAGCAGCCGCGTCGCGCGTCACGCGCCCCAGCCCCGCCGTCCCCGGGTCCGTACGGTCGTGACCAACGTCCCGATCCGCTCGTTCACGTATGCCCCGGCGTCGACGACCGGCCCTGCCCCGACCGGCCCTTGACCGGTGTCCGCGGCGAAGGCCGGTGTCCGCGCCGCCACTTCGGCGTACGTGAACTCTTCCCGGGATCCTGCGCCCGCTGCACCCGGAAAGTATGATCAAGCAATGTCTGACATGACCGAAACCACGCCCGGTTGGCTGACCAGCGACGAGCTGGAACTGGCCAGGGCCCGGATGCCGATCCTTTACGTGGAGGCCGTGCCCGTACGCGTGGACACCAGCGGCGAAGTCACCAGCATCGGACTGCTGTTGCGCATCGGCCAGGACGGGACGGTCAGCCGGACGCTGGTCTCCGGCCGCGTCCTGCACCACGAACGGGTCCGGGACGCGCTGCTGCGCCACCTGGAGAAGGACCTCGGTCCGATGGCGCTGCCGCGCGTCCCCGCCTCCCTCCAGCCCTTCACGGTCGCCGAGTACTTCCCCACGGCGGGCGTCACCTCCTACCACGATCCGCGGCAGCACGCGGTGTCCCTCGCCTACATCGTCCCGGTGACCGGCGACTGCCGGCCCCGGCAGGACGCGCTGGACCTGGTCTGGCTCAGCCCGCAGGAGGCCGCCTCCCCGTCCGTGCAGAGCGAGATGCCGGGCGGACACGGGGTCCTGCTCAAGCAGGCACTCGCGTACGCGGGGCACACCTACTGAGCCCGTCCGCTCACCAGTACGGGCGGGTGGACCCCACCCGCCCGTAGGAGCACCGTCAGGGCGTCCCTCTCGGATCGTGCCGGACCCGGCAGGATCCGACGGGAGCGGCCCTACGGGACCCGGCCCCCCGCCGGCGCGGGCCCTTCGCCCTCCGTGGCCCGTGTGGCCCGGGCGATGAGCAGGGCAACGTCGTCGTGGTCGCCCGGGTGGCGCAGCGTGTACAGGAGCTGGTCGCAGGTGTCGTCCAGCGAGCGGTGCGGGTCGTTCAGGACGTCGAGCAGGACGGCGAGCCGGGCGTCCAGCGGCGCGTCGCGGGTCTCGACCAGACCGTCGGTGTACAGGACGAGCTGGTCTCCCGTCTCCATGGCGAGGCTGGTGGCGTGGAAGGCGACTCCGCACCCGCCCAGCGGCGCGCCGGTGGGCAGGTCGAGGAGCTCGCGGGTGCCGTCCTTGCGCAGGAGTACGGGCGGCAGGTGCCCGGCGAGGGCCAGGCGACACCGCGCCGTGCTGGGGTCGTACACGGCGTAGACGCAGGTCGCGATGGTGTCGAGGCTCTCGGTGACGTGGTCGAGGTGGTAGAGGACCTGCGCGGGATCGAGGTCGAGGTCGGCCAGCGTCCGGGTGGCGGTGCGCAGCTGGCCCATGCTGGCCGCGGCCGCGACTCCGCTGCCCATGACGTCGCCGACGACGAGGGCCGTCTTGTCGCCGTTGAGGGGGATCACGTCGAACCAGTCGCCGCCGATCTCCATGGTGGCCTGGGCGGGCCGGTAGCGGGTGGCGACTTCCAGTCCGGGCCGCCGGGGCGGTGTGCGGGGCAACAGGCTGTGCTGGAGCGTGAGGGCGGTGTGCCGCTGTTCCTCCACGGCGCGGTGCCGCTCGGTGACGTCCACGCTGGAGGTGGCCACGCCCAGCACGTTTCCGTTGGGGGCTTCGAGCCGGTAGAACGAGATGGACCAGGCGTGGTCGTGATCGGGATCGGCCGCAGTACGACCGACGGTGTACTGGTCAACGATGGGGACGCCGGTCGCCAGGACCTCGCGCATCGCCGCCGCGAAGGACGCGTCCACCGCCGGCAGCACCTCGTGGACGTGCCGGCCGATGTGCTCGGCGGCCGGCAGTCCGTTGAGACGCTCCTCCGCGGGATTGACCGACACGTAGCGCAGGTCGGTGTCCAGCACGCCCAGGCCGATCGGCGACTGGGCCACCAGACGGGCGGCCAGCGCCAGGTCCCGCTCGACCTGCCGCACCGTCGCCTGGTCCGCGGCCAGGCCCAGGGCGTAGTACTCCTGCTGGGAGTCCAGCAGCCGCATGTTGCGGAACTCGACCATGCGCGTGCTGCCGTCCTTGTGGCGGACGGGGAAGGTGCCGGCCCAGTTGCCCCTGCCCTCCATGACCTGGGCGAACATGTCCAGCACGACCGTCAGGTGCTCCTCGTGGATGAGCAGGCGGCCCGCGAACTCGCCCAGCGCCTCCTCGGCGGTGTACCCGAACAGGTTCTCGGCCTGCGGACTCCACAGGTCGATCCGGCCTTCGGCGTCCAGGAGGACGGCCGCGACGCCCAGCACGTCGAGCAGGCCGCCCTGCCCGGACGTGGCGTCCCACATCCCGTCGGCTTCGCCCCGCGAAGGCTCGTTCGCACCCATGCTCCGGACTCCTTCCGGCCGCGCCGGGCCGTGGCCTCCTGCCGGCCGGGGCCGTGTACCGGCGTCTGCACTCACGGCCATCCCATCGTCCCCCCTCCACCGGACGTACGTGCGCGCCACGCTGTCGGGGGAGGCCCCTCCCTCTGAGGCCGTAGCGGGAGGGGCCCGTCGTCCCGACGCCGGGCTTCACCCGTTCGGAGCACACGACAGGCCGCTCAGGGCCCCGCCGGGCGCACCGGCCGTCGATCAGACCGGCACGTGGTGCGCGCAGGCCGTGCCTCTGGCTTCGGCGTGGCCGCTCCGGGCGCAACAGGGCGCGTACGCACGGTCCTTGTCGGAAGATCACAAAGTCCCGCGGTGGCCGGTCGGCCTCGGGTTACGCTCCCCGATCCGGGCCCCCAGGGCCGCCGGCGACCCCCGATTGGACTGCACAGTGACGGATCCGAAGGACAGGCTGGACGACCTGCGGGTCGACATCGAGCGTCGCAACCCCGCCCAGCCCGAGTTCCACCAGGCGGTGCGCGAGGTCCTGGACACGCTGGCACCGGTGTTCGCGTCGCGCCCCGAGTACGCCGACCCCGCCGTGGCCCTGGTCGAGCGGCTCACGGAGCCGGAGCGTCAGATCGTCTTCCGGGTGGCGTGGGCGGACGACCGGGGTCGGGTGCAGGTGAATCGTGGTTACCGGGTGGAGTTCAACAG
>NZ_JBHXSY010000049.1:0-49941 GCF_042715295.1 Streptomyces sp. NPDC058701
CGGCCACCACCACACGAGTGGCAAGAGCCTCACGGAGGGCGTCGGCCCGGGTCTGCGCGTTCGTGGTCATGCCGGCTGTCCCAGCTTCGGTTCCAGCAGGGCGGCCGACTGCTCCCCGTACACCGTGCGGACGGTGTCCAGGAGCCGGCCGGGGTCGATCTCGTACGCCTGCGAGCCGACGGCCGCCAGGGCCAGGGCCGATATCGCGCAGCCGAGCTGGGCGGCGGTCTCCAGCGGCAGTCCCCAGCTGACGGCGGCCAGGAACCCGGAGCGGAAGGCGTCGCCGACGCCGGTGGGGTCCTCGACGCGGGCGTCGGGGACGGCGGGGACGGTGAGGGCCGGCCGGTCCCGGGCGTCGATGCGGACGCCCTGCGCGCCCAGGGTGGTGACCCAGGTCCCGACGCGGCCCAGGACGTCGTCGCGGCTCCACCCGGTGCGTTCCAGGAGCAGCGCGGACTCGTACTCGTTGGTGAACAGCCAGCGGGCGCCGGTGACCAGGCCGCGGACCTCCTCGCCGGTGAGGCGGGCGAGCTGCTGCGAGGGGTCGGCGGCGAAGGGGATGCCCAGTTCCCGGGCCTGTTCGGTGTGGCGGACCATCGCGCCCGGGTCGTTGGGCGAGATCAGGACCAGGTCGAGGGGGGTGCGGGCGTGCAGGGCGCCGAGGTCGATGCGGCCGGACTCGGCCATCGCGCCCGCGTAGAAGGAGGCGATCTGGTTGGTGTCCCGGTCGGTCATGCACATGAAGCGGGCGGTCTGGTGCTCGGTGGAGACGTGCACCGCGCCGGTGTCGACGCCGTGTTCCTTGAGCCAGACCTCGTACTCGGCGAAGTCGGGGCCGACGGCGCCCGCGAGGACGGGCTCCAGGCGCAGGCCGCCGAGACCGTAGGCGATGTTGGCCGCTACTCCGCCCCGCCGCACCTCGAGGGTGTCGACGAGGAAGGACAGCGAGACGTGTTCCAGCTGGTCGGGGAGCAGCTGGTCGACGAACCGGCCCGGGAAGGCCATGAGGTGATCTGTGGCGATGGATCCGGTCACCGCGATACGCACGTGGACTCCTGTGAGCTGGACTGATGTCGGCGGGGCGGAGTGGAGCGGGGGCTGGGCGGGGGGCCCGCGGCCCGGGGGCCGCGGGGCGGGGGCGGCCTCAGGCGCTGGCGGCGGTCCGCAGGCGTTCGGCGCGGTCGGTGCGCTCCCAGGTGAAGTCGGGGAGCTCGCGGCCGAAGTGGCCGTAGGCGGCGGTCTGGGCGTAGATCGGCCGCAGCAGGTCCAGGTCGCGGATGATCGCGGCGGGGCGCAGGTCGAAGACCTCGGTGATGGCCCGCTCGATGCGGTCGGTGGGCACGGTGTGGGTGCCGAAGGTCTCGACGAACAGGCCGACCGGCTCGGCCTTGCCGATGGCGTACGCGACCTGGACCTCGCAGCGGGTGGCGAGGCCGGCGGCGACGACGTTCTTGGCGACCCAGCGCATCGCGTAGGCGGCGGAGCGGTCGACCTTGGAGGGGTCCTTGCCGGAGAAGGCGCCGCCGCCGTGGCGGGCCATGCCGCCGTAGGTGTCGATGATGATCTTGCGGCCGGTGAGGCCGGCGTCGCCCATCGGGCCGCCGATCTCGAAGCGGCCGGTCGGGTTCACGAGCAGGCGGTAGCCCTCGGTCTCCAGCTTGATGCCGTCCTCGGCGAGGCGGCGCAGGGTGTGCTCGACGACGATCTCCCGGATGTCCGGGGCCAGCAGCGCCTCCAGGTCGATGTCGGCGGCGTGCTGCGTGGAGACGACGACGGTGTCCAGGCGGACGGCCTGGTCGCCGTCGTACTCGATGGTGACCTGGGTCTTGCCGTCGGGGCGCAGGTAGGGGATGGTCCCGTTCTTGCGGACCTCGGACAGGCGGCGGGCGAGCCGGTGCGCGAGGTGGATGGGGAGCGGCATGAGCTCGGGGGTCTCGTCGCAGGCGTAGCCGAACATCAGGCCTTGGTCGCCGGCGCCCTGCTGGTCGAGGGCGTCGCCCTCCTCGGCGCGGTCGGTGCCCTCGACGCGCTTCTCGTAGGCGGTGTCGACGCCCTGCGCGATGTCCGGGGACTGCGCGCCGATGGACACCGACACGCCGCAGGAGGCGCCGTCGAAGCCCTTGGCGGAGGAGTCGTAGCCGATTTCGAGGATCTTGGCGCGGACGAGCTGGGCGATGGGCGCGTAGGCCTGGGTGGTGACTTCGCCGGCTATGTGGACGAGGCCGGTGGTGATGAGGGTCTCCACGGCCACGCGCGACGTCGGGTCCTCGCTGAGCAGTGCGTCGAGGATCGTGTCGCTGATCTGGTCGGCGATCTTGTCGGGGTGGCCCTCGGTCACGGATTCCGAGGTGAACAGGCGGCGGGACATGTCACTCCTGGTGGTTGGTGGACGGGTTGTGGGGGCGGTCAGGGTCGGGCGGTGGCGGCCGCGGCCGTCTCCAGGGTCCGGGCGAGGGCCCGGACGGGGTCGGGGCCGCCGGTGGCGGCGGGTGCGGCGGCGCCGATCACGACGAGGGGCGGGTGCCAGCCGTGCGAGGCGATGCGTTCGGCGACTTCGCAGGCGAGGGTGCCCGCGCCGGTGAACCCGCCGAGCAGGAGCGGTTCGCCGCGGGCGAGGGCGGGCCGGAGCGCGGCCAGTGCGGTCCGCGCGTCGGCGGGGGGCCGCAGGGTGGCCAGCGCCTGCGGGCCGGGGTAGGCCGCGGCGAGCGCGTCGTAGCAGCCGGGGGGCGCCTCGGGCGGCGGGAGCAGGCAGATCGTGCCGGCTCCGGCGCGGGCGGCGGCGCGCAGGATGCGCAGGGTGCGGGCCGCGGGCGGGGTGGCGCGGGGTACGGGGCTGCCGCCGTCGGCGGCGAGCAGGGTCAGGGCGTCGGCGACGGTGGCGGGTTCCCGTACGGCGCGGGGCAGTTCGCGCAGCATGCGGGCGGTCCGGGCGAGGGTTTCGGCCGCGTCGGCGTCGCTGACGCGGGCGCGGTCGTGGACGGCGGTGAGGACGAGTCCGCCCTCGGCGTCGTGGTGCGCGGTGACGGCGAACGGCACCGCGGTGTGCGCGGCGACGGCTTCGGCGGGTCCGACGTGGACGCCTTCGGCGGCGAGCTCGGCGTGGACGGGGTCGCGGGCGGGCCCGGCGGCCCCGGCGTGTGCTTCGAAGACGATGAGGGACTCGGGAAGGGCCGCCTCCGCGGGCACTCCGTCGCAGGCCGGTACGCCGACCGGTACTCCGGCCGGTACTCCGACCGGTGCGCCGGCCGGTTCGCCGGCGGCTGGGCTCTGCGGGGAAGCGCCGGCGGGGGGCGGGGTGGGGGCCGGGGCGGGGCGGGACCAGTGGGTCGACTGGGTCGGGGCGATCCATTCGTAGGACGAGGCGTTCAGGGCCTGGGTCGTCAGGTCGGCCAGGAGCCGGGTCAGCGGGGCGGCCGGGTCGATCCGGACGTGGAGGGGGACGGCGCTGCGCAGCGGTCCGGGGAGGCGGTCGGCTCCGGGGAGGGGGATGCCGCGGCCCGAGACCGCGGCCGCGAAGGCGACCGTACGGGGGTGCGGGGCGGCGTGGTGGAGCTGGAGGGCCCAGACGGCGTGCAGGGCGGTGCTCTCCGTCGCGCCGCGGTCGGCGGCCCAGTTGCGCAGGCGCAGTGCCTCGTACGGGGTGAGCCGGCGGCGGGTGCGTCCGTGTCCGCGGCGGGCGGGCCGGTCGGGCGGGGCGAGCGGCAGGCGGGCCGCGCCGGCGGGGATCGGGGCGCGGGACCAGTGGGCCCGGGCGGGTTGCGGGTCCTGGCCGGCGGTCCACCGCAGGTGGTCGCGGATGTCGGGGCGCCGGCCGCGGCCGGCGGGGCGGCCGTCGGCGAGGTAGGCGCGGTACAGGGCGCGTTGGAGCAGGCGGGCGCTCCAGCCGTCGAGGAGTGCCTGGTGGTACGTCAGCAGGACGCGGTGGACCCGGTTCGGTTCTTCCAGCAGGGCGATCCGCAGGGCCGCGCCGGGCCGGTACAGGTCGAACTCGCGCATGCGTTCGCTCAGCAGCAGGGCGTGCCAGTCGGCGCTGCCGCGGGCGTGGCGTTCCAGTTGGGGTACGGCGTGGGGGTGGACGGCGATCAGGGGGCCGGTGCCGGGTGCGGGGGGTGCGGCCAGGGCGGTGCGCAGGGCCGCTTCGCCGTCGTAGAGGGTCTGCCAGGCGGCCGTGAACCGCCGGGCGTCCAGGGGGCCGTGCCAGCGCCAGTGGAGCTGTTCCACGTGGAGGCCGGCGCCGGGGTGGGTCATCGCGTCCAGCAGTGCGTGGTGTTGCAGGGGGGTGGCGGGCAGTGCGGTGCGGGGTCCGGGGGCGGCGGGGCGGCGGGCGGGGGGCGCCGGGTGTTCCGGGGTGCTGCGGGGGTGTCCGGCGGGGGCGCCGGTCAGCAGGTCGGACAGGCGGCCGGTGGGGAAGGGCGGCGGGGGCAGGGTGAGGGTGTGGTGGTGCGGGGTGTGCCGGTGCAGGGTCGGTGTGCACGGCGGGAGCGTGGCGAGGGCGGCCCTGAGCGCGGTGGGTGTGAGCGGGCCGTGGAGGTCGAGGGAGGGCGGGGGGCCGGGGGTGACGACCACGGTCATGGCCACGGTGGCGGCCATCGCTTCCCTCCTCTTCCCTTTCGGCATCCGGTTCCTGAGTGGTGAGTTGCGGGTGGTGGGTGCGGGTTCGGTTCGGTGGTGGGTGCGGGTGCGGTGGCTCGGGCGGTGGGGCGGGTGTCCGGGCCTTCCGGGGCGGTGGTGGATCGCGCCGCGCGGGCGGCGCCGGGTCCCGGTGGACTCGATGATCGCCCCCGGTGCCCTAGGACGGCCAGAAACCCGCTTGAGGACGGTCGCGCCGCCGGGGCGGGGCGCGGGTTCGGGGCGGGCGGGGTGGAGGGGTCCGGCCTGCCTCCTGGGGTCGTGGTGCGGATGGTGGGGCGGTGCGGTGGTGCTCGGACCCATGCGGGGACTCGTGGGGGACACGGCCGGACATGGTCTGTTGTCGAGGATCCTTCCGTTCGTTCCTCGGCTCGTCCTTGAGCGCGCGTCGAGCGGGGGCGGGCCGCTCCTCCCCCGCTCCCGCGGCCCGCCCGCTCCGCCCGGGCCGGCGGCGCGGCCGGGCCGGCGTCAGCGGATGCGGAAGTTGGCCATCATGCCCATCGCGGAGTGGTCCAGCAGGTGGCAGTGGTAGACGTACGTCCCGCGGTAGGTGTCGAAGGTGACGTGCAGTTTGACGCTCTCGCCGGGGAAGAGGCGGACGGTGTCCTTGGGTCCGGATTCGGCCGGTCCCGCGGGGGCGCCGTTGCGTTCCAGGACGCGGAACTGGACCAGGTGCATGTGGAAGTTGTGCGGGGCGAGCTTGTTGGTGTTGGTGACGGTCCAGATCTCCGAGCTGCCGTGCGCGACGGTCTGGTCGATGCGCTGGTAGTCCCACACCTGGCCGTCCATGAACCCCCGCGGCTCCTGGCGGCCGTCCTCGTCCATGCTGAGGACGATGGAGCGCTGGACGGTGGCCGGGCGCAGGGCCGGCAGGGTGCGCAGGTGGCCGGGTATCCGGCTGGGGTCGGGGGCGGTCCGTACGACGTCGAAGCGCAGGATCTTGCCGACCTGGTCGGGGGTGCCGGGGCCCAGGGTGTTCTCCAGGACGATCTTCGTGCCGACCGGGTAGCGGGAGAAGTCGATGACGACGTCGGCGCGTTCGGCCGGGGACAGGGCGACGGTGTCGGTGGTGAAGGGGCGCTCCAGCAGTCCGCCGTCGGTGCCGATCTGGGTGAGGGGGCTGCCGTCGGCGAGGCGGAGCTGGAAGAAGCGCATGTTGGAGGAGTTCAGGAGCCGGAAGCGGTACTTGCGGGCGGCGACTTCGAAGTAGGGGCTGGGGCGGCCGTTGGCGAGGACGGTGGTGCGGCCGAAGACGTCGTCCATGACGTAGACGAGCTGTCCGCTCTCGTCGAAGCGGGCGTCGCGCAGGGCGATGGGGACTTCGTACTGGCCGGCGGGGAGCGGCAGGGACCGTTCGGTGTCGTCCGAGAGGAGGTAGGTCGCGGACAGGCCGCGGAAGACGTGTTCGGACTCCATGTGGTGGGCGTGGTCGTGGAACCAGAGGCCGGCGCCGGCCTGCTGGTTGGGGTAGGTGTAGGTCCGCGAGGTGTTCGGCGCGAAGGTGTCCATCGGGCCGCCGTCGTTGTCCGGGGAGACGTTGCCGCCGTGCAGGTGGACGGAGACGGGCATGGTGAGGGTGTTGCGGTGGCGGATGACGACCTTGCGGCCGCTGCGGGCGCGCAGGACCGGTCCGGGGAAGTGGCCGTCGTAGGTGAGGACCTTGGTCTGTGCTCCGGGGATGATCTCCCGGGCCACTTCCTTGATGGTGACGGCGTACGTGTCCTGGCCGCCCAGGGTGGAGACCGGCGCGAGGACGGGGGTGAGGGGCATCCGTACGGTGAAGGGCGGCGGGAGGGTGACCGGCTGCGTGCCGGCGGGGGCGGTGGCCTGCGCGGAGCCGGTGCTGAGCAGCGGTGTCAGTCCTCCGGTGGTGAGCAGACCCGCGCCGGTCGCGGCGATGGCGCCGCTGAGCAGGCTGCGTCTGGTGACCATGGGGTGTCCTCCTGGGATGGGGCGGGGCGGGTGCGCGCGGGCGCCCGGGGCGGGCCGGTGCCGCGGGCGGCCGGCGGTGGAAGGCTCCACGCGGGTGTCGGGCCGCGAGTGCACCAGATGCGGCTTGCGCACGGCTTGAGCCGGGGTGGTGTGCGGGGTGCGGCGTTGCGCGGGCCTTGCGGGGGCTGGGCAACGCTCCTCGTGCGTACGTACGACCGCGTACGCGCGACTCGCGCCGCCCCCGGGCGGTGCTGGGGAGGCTCCCGTGGACCTGCACGACCTGCACGACTTACGCGACTGGCTGCCGCGCGCGCTGGGGGTGGCGGAGCGGTGGGGCGGGCAGTTCGGCCCGTACGAGTCCCATGGGGCGCACCGGGTCCGTCCGGAGGCGTTCACCGAGGCCTTCGACCGTCTCGCGAAGCGGATGGACCACAACTATCCGTTCTTCCACCCGCGTTACGCCGGACAGATGGTCAAGCCGCCGCATCCGGCGGCCGTCACCGGCTATCTGACCGCGATGCTGTTCAACCCGAACAACCATGCCGCCGAGGGCGGTCCCGCGACCACGGAGATGGAGCGGGAGGCGGTCGCCGAGCTGGCCGGCATGTTCGGTCTGGCGTCGCACGTCGGGCACCTGACGACGAGCGGCACGATGGCGAACCTGGAGGCCCTGTACGTCGCCCGGCAGGTGCACCCGGACCGCGGGGTGGCCTACGGCTCCGAGTGCCACTACACGCACGAGCGGATGTGCCACGTGCTGGGCATGGAGGGTCACCGGATCCCGGCGGACGCCCGCGGGCGGATCGACCTGGGCGCGCTGGAAGGTGCGCTGCGGGGCGGGCGGATCGGCACGGTGGTGGTGACGACGGGCACGACGGGGCTGGGGGCGGTGGACCCGGTCCACGAGGTGCTGGCGCTGGCGCGCCGCTACGGGGCGCGGGTGCACGTCGACGCTGCGTACGGGGGGTTCTACGCGATCCTGGGGCGGGCGGGTGCCGGGGGTCTGGACGCGGCCCCGTGGCGGGCGATCGCCGAGTGCGACTCGGTGGTGGTGGACCCGCACAAGCAGGGGTTGCAGCCGTACGGCTGCGGGGCGGTGCTGTTCCCCGATCCGCGGGCCGGGCGGCACTTCGCGCACGATTCGCCGTACACGTACTTCACCGATGCGGAGCTGCACCTGGGCGAGATCAGCCTGGAGTGCTCGCGTGCGGGGGCGGCGGCGGCCGGGCTGTGGCTGACGCTGCAGCTGCTGCCGCTGACGGTGGACGGGTTCGGGCGGATCCTGGCCGCGAACCGGCGGGCGGCGCTGCGGTGGGCGGATCTGCTGGAGGACTCGGACGTGCTCCGGCTGTACCAGCGGCCGGACCTGGACATCGTGACGTACTTCCCGGTGACAGCCGGCGGTTCGCTGTCCTCGATCGACGCGGCCAGTGACCGGCTGCTGCGCGACGGGATGACGGCGGAGTCGGATCCGGTGTTCCTGAGCGTGCTGCGGGCGGACGCCGACGCGTTCGCCGTGCGCCATCCGGGTGTGGTGCGGGACGCGGAGGCGGCGCGGGTGGTGCGCAGCGTCCTGATCAAGCCGGAGTCGGAGCACTACCTGCCGGTGCTGCACGCCCGGGTGGCGGAGCTGGCCGCGCTGGGCCGCATCCCGGCCTGATCCGCTCCGCCCCGGCCTGACCCGGTCCGCGCTCCGTCCGCCCGGCGGCCCTGCCCCTGCCCCTGACTCTGTCCCGGCCCTGCCCTGCCCCTGGTGCTCGCCCGGCTCTTCCCCCTCCCCCGGTTCTTCCCGTTCCGTTCCTTCTCCCCGGCTCCTCCCCCGGCTCTGCACTTCTCCCGTCCCGTGCCCTGTTCCCTCTCCCTCTGTCGACCTGGAGGTCCTGCCTTGTCCCCGACCGCGCCGCCCCCGACGCCGACCGATCCGCCCGCCGCGAGCCGGCTGGGCCGACCGGAGGCCGACCGCCTGTGCGCCCTGCTGGCGTCCTCGTTCCAGGAGGACGCCCTGACCCGCTGGATGATCCCCGACGAGCAGCGCAGAGCCGAGCTGCTGCCGGGGTTCTTCCGGGTGTTCGTCGATCTGTCCGCCGCCTACGACGGAGTCCTCACCAGTCCCGACGGTGACGCGGTCCTGCTGTTCCTGCCGCCCGGTGCGGAGCCCGACGAGGCCGCGCTGGACGCGGCGTTCGCCGCGGCCCTGGGCGGGCACGTGGAGGGGCTGCGGACCATCGCCGCCCTCCAGGCGCGGGCCCACCCGCACGCCCCGCACTACTACGTGTCGTTCGGGGCGGTCCGCGCCGGCCGCCAGCAGTCCGGTCTGATGTCCGCACTGCTGGGCGTGATGGCGGACCGTGCGGATGCCGAGGGTGTCGGCCTGTACACCGAGGCGAGCTCGCCGGGTGGTGAGGCCGCGACCCGGCGGGCCGGTTTCGGCCGCCTCGGCGGGGACCTGGCCCTGCCCGGCGGCGGGCCCGTCCTTCGACCGATGTGGAGGGATCCCCGATGAGGGGCGACGACCTGATCCGTTCCTGGACCACCGGAGAGGTGGCCCGGGGCGAAGTCCCGGCGGACGCCCTGGGCCCGCTGCTGCAGGTGCTGCTGTGGAGCCGGGACTTCCTGGTGTCCAGCCATCCCGAGCTGGGCCGTACCGGCCCGGTGTGCCCGTACACCCAGCCCTCGCTGCGCAAGGAGCTGTTCCATCTGGCGCTGCCGTCCGCGGACTGCGACAACTTGGCGCTGGCGGTCGACTCGCTGCGCACCCGGCACGCGGCCCTGTCGGAGCCGTTGTCGCCGGAGGACCGCGAGCTGCTGACGATCCTGCTGGTTCTTCCCGGGTTCGATCCGACGGACTCGGTGGAGCTGGACGAGCTGCAGCGCAAGGCGAAGGACGAGTTCGTGGCGGAGGGGCTGATGATCGGGCAGTTCCATCCGGTGTGCGAGGAGCCGGGCCTGTACAACGAGGCGTTCCGGCCGCTGCGGGCGCCGCTGCCGCTGCTGGCGGTCCGCAAGCTGCTGGTGTTCGACCTCCCGTTCCTGGTGGGTGACGATTCCCATCTGGACCACTACCTGCAGCGTTTCGCGCCGGGGATCCCGTCGCGGATCCGGGATCAGCTGGTGAGCCGGGTGGTGGCGGTCTGACCGCTCCCCCGGCCCGGTGACCGGCGGCTGACCGCACCCGCTCCACGGGGTGCGGTCAGTCGTGTTGGGGGGTCCGGTGGGCCGGGGTGGCGGGGGTGAGGCAGGTGTCCAGGAAGGCCAGGGCGCGCTGGTGGTAGGTGTCGGCGGTGTGGCCCAGGCTGATGTTGTGGCCGGCGGCGGGCAGGTGGTCGACGGTGACGGACGGGGCCCGGGTGAGGCGGGAGGTCATCGCCGTGAGGGTGGTGTCGTCCAGGTGCCACCAGGCCTCGTGTTCGGCGAAGGTGAGGCGGACGGGGATGCGGACGTCGGGGGCGAGGGTTTCGAACTGGCGGGGCCAGTGGATGGTTTCCGCCGCTTCGCGGGGCGGGGTCGGGGCGAGGAGGGTGCGGCTGGCCTGGAAGGTGCCGCGGGGGTAGAGGTTCAGGGGGCCCCAGTTGAGTTTGGTGGCGCCGCCGCCCAGCGTGGAGGGGAAGTGCAGGGCCTGGGGGTCGTACTGGTAGCCGGTGCCGGAGGTGTCCAGTCCGAGCAGGGGCAGGGCGCCGGCGGTGGCTGCGGTGTGGAGGGCGACCTTGCCGCCGTCGGAGTGGCCCAGGAGGTGGAATCCGGCGCCGGTGTCGTGGGTGCGGGCGTGTTCCTTGAGGGCGGCGTGCAGGGTTTCGGCCTGTTCGGCGAGGGTCTGGCCGTCGGGCAGGTGGGCGGCGGAGGCGCCGTAGCCGGGGCGGTCCACGGCCAGGACGGCGTGGCCGGCGGCGGTGGCGAGGGGGATGAAGGAGTTCCAGTACGCCGCCCGCATGCCCCGGCCGTGGATGGCGAGGATGGTGGAGCGGGGCGGGGTGGTGTGGGGGAGCGCCAGGAGCGCCGACAGTTCGATGCCCGCCGCGTGGAGGGTGTGGGCGCGGACGGTGTGGGGGCGGGTCACCGTACGGCCAGCTCTCGGCGGGCGCCGGCCATCGCGTCGATCCACTGGGCGGGTGATCCGGTGCGCAGCAGGGAGGTGCCGACGAGCAGGCCGCGGAAGCCGGCGTCGAGGAGTCCGGCGGCGGTGGCGGGGCTGTCGATGCCGCTGGCGCTGACGGGGCAGGCGGTGCCCGCGCTCTGGAGGGCGGGGAGGAGGTCGAGGGAGCGGCCGAGGTCGCCGGCGCCGCGTTCGCGGGTCTTGATGTCCTTGTTGTTGACGGCGATCACGCACTCCTGGGGGTGGTGGACGGAGGCGAGTTCGGATTCCTGGGTGATCTCGACGAAGGGGGTCAGGCCGGTGCGCAGGCATTCGGTGACCAGGGTGCGCATGCTGGATGCGGGCAGGAGGGCGGCGGTGAGCAGGACGGCGGAGGCGCCGAGTTCGCGGGCGGTGTGGATCTGGTCCTTGCGGGTGATGAAGTCCTTCTGGAGGATCGGGAGGTCGGTGAGGGCGGCGACGTCGCGCAGGAGGGCGGGTGAGCCGCCGAACCAGCGGCCGGTGACGACGGAGACGCACGGGGCGCCGGCGGTTTCGTAGGCGCCGACGATCGCGGCGGGGGTGCGGCCGCCGAGCATGTCGTAGCCGTGGGCGTCGCGTCGTTTGACCTCCATCACCACGGGGGCCGGGGAGGCCAGGAGGGCCTCGAGAAAAGGGAAGCCGGTCCGGTTCTGCTTGGTCATCGCGACAGCTCCAGCGGGGGGTGGTCGGGGGCGGGGGCGGTGCCGGTGCGCCAGGCGCGGGCGAGGGCGGTGATCTCGGGGACGCCGAAGGCGCCGGTGGTGTGGTCGCGGGCGGCGGTGTCGACGTCGATGCCGCGGTAGCCGGGGTGGCGCACGATGTCCTCGTAGGCGGGGCGGTGGGTCGGGGTGAGGCCGCCGGCCAGGAGGAAGGGGCGGGTCAGGCGGGGCAGGAGGGCGGTCAGGCGGGCCGGGTCCAGGGTGCGGCCGGTGCTGCCGATGCGGCCGTCGCCGGTGGCGGTGTCGAGGAGGAAGAGGTCGGTGCCGGCGCGGTCGTAGGCGCCGATCAGGGGGCGTTCGACGCAGCCGCCGTCTTCCTGGACGTGGAGGACCTTGACGATTCCGGTGTCCGGGGGGAGGGCTTCGCGCAGGGCCCGTACGGTGGCGGGGGGCTGGTAGGCGTGGAGTTGGACCCAGCCGGCGCCGGTGGCCCGCACGAGGTGGGCGAGGTGGGCGGCGTCGGCGAGGAAGGTCACCAGGACCGGGAGGAGGCCGGCCGAACGGGCCGCCGCCGCGAGGGCGGCGACCGCGTTCGGTTCCAGCTCGGACGGGCCGCCGGGTACGCCGTGCCAGAGGCCGACGCAGTCCGCCCCGGCGGCCGCGGCCGCCTCGATGTCGTGCGGGGTGGTGGCCCCGCAGACCTTCAGCAGTGTCCGGGACAGGGGGTGTGTGCTCACTTGCCGAGTCCCAGGGTGGAGGCGATGCGGTTGTACTGGATCTCGTTGGATCCGGAGTAGATCGTGCCGCCGACGGCGTTGCGCACGTCCTGCTCCAGTCCGGATTCCGACATGTAGCCGTGGCCGCCGAAGATCTGTACGGCGGTGAGGCTGGTGGCGAGGTTGGACTCGCTGGTGACGATCTTGGCGATGGCGAGGTCGGCGGTGATGTTCTCGCCGGCCTCCAGTTTCTCGCCGGTGTCGTAGAGCCATTTGCGGGCGGTTTCCAGCTGGATCTTCGTGTCGACGATCTTGTTGGCGATCGTCTGGTACGAACCGATCGCCCTTCCGAAGGAGGTGCGGGTCTTGGCGTAGTCGACGCAGCGTTGCAGCCGGTGTTGCATTTCGCCCACGTTGACGATGAAGGAGAGGAGGATCTCCCGCTTCATCACGTGGTCCAGGACCATGAATCCTCCGCCGACGCGGCCCAGGACAGCGGTTCTGGGGACCCGTACGTCGTCGAAGAACAGCTCGCTGAGCGGTGAGGTCCGCAGGCCCATCTTCTTGATGGGGCGGCCGGCGCTCACTCCGGGGGTGTTGCGGTCCACCAGGAAGGCGGTGGTGCCCAGGGGGCCTCCGTCCGGGTGGGTGCGGGCGTAGACGACGATGACGTCGGCGACCGGTCCGTTGGTGACGAAGACCTTGCTGCCGTTGATGACGAAGTCGTCTCCGTCGCGGACGGCCCTGGTGCCCATCGCCATGGCGTCCGATCCGCCCTCGGCCTCGGTGATGGCGTGGGCGCCGATCGCCTCGCCGGAGCAGATCTGGGGCAGGTAGCGCTCTTTCTGTTCGACGGTGCCGAACTGCTGGACGGGGATGCCGGTGGAGCAGATGGAGGTGGTGACCGAGAAGCTCAGGCCGGCGTCGCGGTTGTACTCGCCGAGGCCTTCCAGGACGTACATGGTGGTGAGGAGGGACTGGCCGAGGCCTCCGTAGTCCTCGTGGAAGGGCAGTGAGAGGATTCCGGTCTTCTGGACGAGCTTCCACTTGTCCTCGGAGAAGGCGGACTGCTCGTCGAGTTCGATGTGGTCTGCGCTGAGTGCGTCTCCCCACCGCTCCAGGCCTTCGCGCAGATCTGCCTGGTCGGCGTTCCAACGGATCACGACGGACCCCTTTTGTGTCGGTTGCTGGCGGGTTGGCGGCGCCGGGGCGCCGGGGGGGGCTCAGTAGGCGGAGGAGCTGTGGGCGTCGAGGCTGTGGACCTCGTCGCCGCGCAGGGCCGGCGAGAAGACGCAGACCAGGCGCAGGTCCTCGTGGGGGCTGGCGACGAGGTAGTGGGCGTCGTGCTGGTCGAGGGCGTACATGCGGCCCGGGACGATCTCGTGCGAGGTGCCGTCGAGTTCGATGACCTCGCCGGAGCCCTCGATGCAGTAGCAGGCCTCGAGGTGGTTGACGTACTCCAGGCGGGACTTGGTGCCGGCCAGGACGGTGGTGTCGGTGAGCGAGTAGCCCAGGCCGTCCTCGGCGAGGAGGAAGCGGCGGCTGAGGCCGTTGCCCCACTCGACGGTCTTCACGGACTCGATGTCGCGAACGATCATGGCGGTCTCCCGGTGTGAGGTGGTGCGCGGATGTTCCGGATGAGGGGTGGAGCTCCTGGGTGGTGCGGGTGGGGCGTGTGCGGGTGGGTCAGGAGGGGTGGTGCGGTGTGGGGGGCAGGACCGAGCGGACGAAGGCGCGGAAGGCTTCGGTCACGTCGTGGCCGGCTTCCTGGGCGCGTTCGACGGCGGCGACGGCGGCGGAGCCGATGATCGCGGCGTCGGCGCCGGAGGCGCCGACGGCCTGGACGTCCTGCCGTGTGCTGACCCCGAAGCCGACGGCGATCGGGGAGGCGGTGTGGGCCCGCAGGGCGGTGACGGCCTGGGCGAGTTGGGCGTGGCCGGCGGCGGGTGCGGTCCCGCTGCGTCCGTAGTGGGCGACGAGGTAGAGGTAGGCGGAGGCGTGTGCGGCGGCCTGGGCCTGGGTGTCGGGCGGGCTCTTGGTGTAGCAGGTGGTGACGACGGGCAGTCCTGCGGCGGCGGCGGTCTCCAGGTGGCTGTGGCGCAGTCGCGGGGGCAGGGCATGGATGAGGAGTCCGTCGGCGCCGGCGGCGGCGATGTCGCGGGTGGCGTCGGCGAGGTCGCGGTGTTTGAGGGAGTGGCTCCAGTCGGCGAGGAGCGCGATCCGCAGGTGGGCCAGGTGGGGCCGTACGTCGGCGATGAAGGCCAGTACGTCGTCCAGGCCGGCGCCGCCGCGGTCCAGGGCGCGGCGTGCCGAGCGCTGGATGACGGGGCCGTCGGTGACGGAGTCGGGGAAGGGGACGGCGAGTTCGAGGCAGTCGACCTTCTCCTGGTCGAGCATGAGGACCAGGTCGCGCAGGACGGGCAGGGGCGGGTCGCCGGCGTTGAGGAAGAGGGCGAGTCCGGGTCCCTGGCCGGGGGTGCGCCGGGGGAAGAAGGGGGCGGGGGCCGTCGTGACGGCGGGGGCGGTGGTGTCAGGCACGGGCTGCCGCCAGGGTGCGGGGGGCCGGGGTGGCGGCGAGGCGGCGGGCGAGGTCGTGGGCGGCGCCGGAGCGGACGGCGTCTTCGGCGAGCGAGACCGCGGAGGGCCAGTCGCGGCGGGTGCCGGCCGCGACGATGAGGGCGGCGGCGCCGAGGCTGACGGTGCGGGTGGCGACGCGGCCGGCGGTGCCGGCGAGGACGGAGCGGAAGTGCGCGGCGGCGGCGGTGGGGTCGGTGGCGGGGCGCAGGTCGCCGAAGGAGCCGTCGGCGGGGGTGAGTTCGCCGGGGCGGATGGTGCGGGTGAGGCCGGTTTCGGTGTGGATGGTGTTGGTGGCGAAGGGCAGGAGTTCGTCGGCTCCGGTGTCGTTGGTGGCGAGCCAGATGCGGCGGGTGGTGGTGGTCGCGGCGAGTTCGCGCAGGGTGTCCAGGGGGGCGGCTGCGGAGACGCCGGTGAGTTGGGCGCTGACGGGGAGCTCGGCGAGGAAGGGGCCCAGTGCGTTGAGGAACCGGCCGAAGGGCTTCATGCTCAGCGGGGCGGTGGTGCGGGCGAGGCGGGTGAGCTGGGTGGGGTAGACGTACGGTCCGGCGAAGGCGATGCCGTGGGCGGCGAGGGTGTCCTCGGTCTGGGTGTGGGAGGAGGTGAGGCGGATGCCGAGCCGTTCCAGGAGGTCGACGGAGCCCAGCGAGCTGGTGTAGGCGCGGGAGCCGGTCTTGACGACGCTGACGCCGGCGGCGGCGGCGACGAACGCCGAGGCGGTGGAGATGTTGAAGGTGCGGGGTCCGCCGCCGGTGCCGACGACGTTGACGGTGTTCTCCCAGGGGGTGGTGGCCTGGGGGGCGGGCCTGCGCTCGGCGAGGGAGTCCAGGAGGTGGCGCAGGGTCTGGTGGTCGGGCAGCCGGCTGGTCAGGGAGGCCAGCAGGGCGAGGACCTGGGCCCGGTCGAGGCTGCCGTCGCCGAGCTGGTCCCACCAGGACCGCCAGGCCTCCCGGCCGACCGGGGCCTGCTGTTCCAGCAGGGTGGTGAGTGCGTCGTGCACGGTCGCTCTCCGTCTCGTCTGCGTCGGGATGGTGCGGGGTGGTGCGGTGGTTCTGGGGGGTGTCGTCGAAGTCGTTCCGTACGCCCGGAGGGCGGGCCGTGCGGTGTCCGGTGCGTGCGCTCGCACGGCGGAGGGTCGCCCGTGTACCGGATGTACGCGGGTGTCCGACAACGCGGCGGGCGTGCGTGCCGGGCGCCGCACGGCAGGAGCGGGGGTGACGACACCCCCTAGGCGGCCGCCGTGCGGCGGGAGTCGGCGATGAAGGCGTCGATGGCCTCGACGCTGCGGAAGTTGTTGGGGTCCAGGTCGGCGTCGCCGATGGCGAGTTCGAAGCGGTCCTCGACCCAGGCGATGAGCTTGAGGACGCCCAGGCTGTCGATGACGCCGTCGTTGAGGAGGTCGTGGTCGACGGCGAGTTCGCCGGCCGGGGTGCCGGGGAGGAACTCGGTGATGACGAAGTTCTTGATGGTGGTGACGTTGCTCATGGCTGGTTCCTTCAGGTGAGGGGTGCGGCGGGTGCGGTGGTGGAGGTGAGCTGGTCGAGGCGGTCGAGGGCTTTGCGGTCGACTTTCCCGGTGGCGGTCTTGGGCAGGGGGGTGTCGGTGAGGGTGAGCTGGTGGGGTACGGCGGCCCGGGGCAGGTGGCGGGCGCAGTGGGTGCGCAGCTGCAGGCCGGTGAGGGTGGAGCCGGGGGCGCGTTGGACGCCGGCGATGAGTTTGCGGCCGGCGATGGGGTCGGGCAGGGCGGCGACGCCGGCTTCCAGGACGTCGGGGTGTTCCTGCAGGACGCGTTCGATCTCGGCGGTGTTGACGGCGACTCCGCGGACCTTGACCTGGAAGTCGGTGCGTCCGGTCAGGTGCAGGGTGCCGGTGGCGTCGCGGCGTACGAGGTCGCCGGTGCGGAACCAGCGGCGGTCGTCGAGGCCGAGGGGGTGGGCGGTGAGCTTGTCGGCGTGGCGGGTGCGGTCGAGGTAGCCGCGGGTCTGGAAGGGGGTGGAGACGTAGAGCTCTCCGCTGCCGGGTCCTTCGACGGGGCGGCGGGTGTCGGGGTCCAGGACCAGGGCGTGGACTCCGGGCAGGGGGCGGCCGATGGGGACGGGCGGGAAGGGGGTGGTGGTGGTGTCGAGTTCGTGGATGAAGCTGTCGTTGGTCTCGGTGCAGCCGTAGATGTTGTGGATGCGGGCGGTGGGGAAGAGGACGGGCAGGGCGGCGAGGGTGCGGTCGGGGATGGCGTCGCCGGTGAACATGACGTGGTCGACGCCGGGGAAGGTGTCGGCGGTCTTGGCGGCGGCGTCCTGGAGGAGTCCGAAGGCCATCGGGACGGCCTGGACGATGTCGACGTCGTGGCGCAGGACCAGGTCGCGCAGGTGGCGGCCGTGGGCGGCGAGGGCGGGGTCGACGAGGACGACGCGTCCGCCGCGGGCCAGGGTGGTCCACACGTCCAGGAGGCACAGGTCGAAGTTGAGGGGGGCGTAGTTCAGGACGGTGCGGCCGGGGCCGATGTCGAAGGCGTGGCCGGCCCAGCGGGTGAAGCGGTCGACGGCGTCCAGGCCCAGCGGGACGATCTTGGGGAGGCTGGTGGAGCCGGAGGTGGTGAGCATCAGGGCCGTGTCGGCGGCCTCGTCGGCGGGGAGCGGCTGGGCGGGGGTGTGGGGGCTGGGGGCGAGGCGGGCGGGTTGGCCGCCGGGGGCCAGGACGTGGGTGACGCCGGCCTGGGCGAAGAGGTCGGCCAGGAGGGTGTCGGCGAGGGCGGGTGAGGGCAGGAGCAGCGGCCGGTGGGCGAGGAGGCAGGCCAGGACGAGGGCGACGGTGGCCGGGGACTTGTCGGCGAGGATGCCGACGGGGGTGTGCGGGGGCAGGCTGAGGCGGGCGAGGCGTTCGCGTTCGCGGCCGGCGAGTTCGTAGAGGTCGCGGTAGGTGGTCTCCTCGCCGTTGAAGAGGAGCGCGGTGGCGTGGGGGCGGTCGCGGACCTGGGTGAGGAATCCGCCGAGGAGGCCGAGTTCGACGGCCGGGGTGGTGGTCACGGGTGGTCGCCTCCCTGACGGTTGGCGGGCTGGTCGAGTTCGATCCAGCCGCTCTTGACGGCGGTGCCGGCGGGGGTCTTGCAGGTGAAGCGGATGACGCGGGCGCGGGCGTCGGGCTGGAGGGTGATCTCCAGGGGGACGTCGGGGGGTACGGGGGCGGAGAAGCGGCAGCCGAGGCCGCGGACGCGGGCGGAGTCGGCGTCCGCGAAGCGGTCGGCGGCCTCTTCGACGGCGAGGGCGACGACGCTCATGCCGTGGGCGATGACGGTGTCGAAGCCGGCGGCGCGGGCGGCGCGGGCGTCGAGGTGGATGGGGTTGAGGTCGCCGGAGGCGTGGGCGTAGGTGCTGATCCAGTCGGTGGTCAGGGTGTGTACGGCGCTGTGGGGGGTGCCGGTGCCGTCGGGGGCGGGGGCGGCGGGGGTGCCGCCGGTGATGTCGCCGAAGGGTTCGAGGGTGGTGGCGCCGACGAGGAGGGCGGAGATGAGGAGTTCGGCGAAGGGTTCGGGGCCGTCCTCTCCGGTGAGGCGGATCCTGAGGGCGATGCGGGCGCCGCGGGGTTCCTTGCGGATGCCGGCGACGTCGAGGCGGGCGGTGACCTCTTCGCCGGGGCGGACCGGGCGCTGGGTGCGGATGTCCTGGCCGAGGTGGACCACGGAGACGGGTCCGGGTTCGCCGGCGGTGAGGGCGGCGACGGTCTGTTCGGCGAGGGTGTGGGCCAGGACGAAGGTGTGGACGGGCGAGGCCTGGCCGGGGCGGGCGGTGGGCAGGCCGCTGCGGGCGGCGCCGCGGTAGTCGGTGATCTGCGGTTCGGTGACGGTCAGGGTGCGGACCGGGGAGGGGAGCGTGAGGAGCGTCATGCGGGGACCACCACCACGGAGGAGTTGTGGCCGCCGAACCCGAAGGAGTTCGTGATCGCCGGTCCGGGGCGCACGGCGCGGGGGGCGCCGTGGACGACGTCGATGTGCATTCCTGGCTCCTGCTGTTCGTGGTTGGCGGTGGGGGGCACCTCGCAGTGCCGCATGGCCTGCACGGTGGCGATGAGTTCGACGGCGCCGGCGGCGCCGATGAGGTGGCCGATGACCGACTTGGGTGCGGTGACGGGGGGCTGGGCGGTGCCGAAGACCTTGGTGAGGGCGGCGGCTTCGGAGCGGTCGTTGTGGGGGGTGGAGGTGCCGTGGGCGTTGACGTGGACGATGTCGTGGGCGTCGAGTCCGGCGTCGGCGATGGCGCCGGCCATGGCGGCGGCGGCGCCCGCGCCGTCGGGCAGCGGCATGGCGAGGTGGTGGGCGTCGGCGGTGGCGGCGTATCCGGCGACCAGGCCGTAGGTGGTGGCGCCGCGGGCGCGGGCGTCGTCCAGGCGTTCCAGGACGACGAATCCGGCGCCCTCCCCCATGACGAATCCGTCGCGGTCCTTGTCGAAGGGGCGCGAGGCGTGTTCGGGGTCGTCGTTGCGCAAGGAGACGGCGTTGAGGTTGCCGAAGCCGGCCAGGGTGACGGGGGTGAGGGTGTGTTCGGCGCCGCCGGCGATGACGAGGTCGGCGCGGTGGGTCTGCAGCAGCATCAGGGCGTGGCCGATGGCGTCGGCGCCGCTGGCGCAGGTGTTGGCGACGGTCAGGGCGGGGCCGGTCCAGCCGAGGCGGATGGCGATGTGCGCGGCGGCCGCGTTGGGCATCGTCATCAGCGGCATCAGCGGGTTGACGCGGGCGGGGCCGCCTTCGGTGAAGTGGGCGGACTCCAGGTCGCTGGTGGCGCGGCCGCCGACCGCGTTGCCGACGACGATGGCGGTGCGGCCGGCTTCGGCGGTGGGTGAGCCCGCGTCGCGGTGGGCGGCCAGGGCCGCGGCGGTGCCGTAGTGGGCGAAGGGGTCCATCCGGCGGGCTTCCTTGGCGGGGACGAGGCCGGCGAGGCCGTCCAGGCCGCGGACGCGGCAGCCGATGCGGACGCGGTGGCGGCTGAGGTCGAAGTGGGTGAGGGTGGCGGCGGTGGACCGGCCGGCCCGCAGCGTGTCCCACAGGTCGTCGGGGGTGCACCCGCCGGGGGTGACCACGCCCATGCCGGTGATGGCTACGGGCGGCCGCGCCGAACTGCCCCTGGACGGTCCAGGCATGTGTGCTCCCTTGGGTGGGTGGGGTCGTCGTGGGGGCGTCAGATGATGCGGCACTCGCGTGCCGACTTGATGAAGGCCTCGGCGGCGAACTCGAGGTCGGCCTTGGTGTGGGCGGCGGTGATGGCGATGCGCAGCCGGGCCAGGTCGTTGGGGACGGCCGGGGTGACGACGGGGAGCCCGATGACGCCGTTCTTGCGGCAGACGGTGGCGTAGTCGTAGGCGGCGGTGTCGGAGCCGGCGATGACGGGGACGACGGCGGTCTCGCTGTCGACGGTGCTGATGCCGGCGTCGTGGAGGGTGGTGCGGAAGCGCTCGGACTCGCGCTGGATGAACTCCACGCGCTCCGGCTCGCGCTGCAGGATGCGCAGGGACTCCAGGGCGGCGGCGGACTGGGCGGGGCCCAGGGCGGCGGAGAAGAGGAAGGGGCGGGCGGCGTACTTGAGGTGGTGGATGAGTTCGGCGGAGCCGGCGACCCAGCCGCCCATGGAGGGGATGGCCTTGGAGAGGGTGCCGAGTTTGACGTCGACCCTCACCTCGTAGTCGAAGTGCTCCTCGATGCCCTTGCCGGTGGCGCCGATGACGCCGAGGGCGTGGGCCTCGTCGACCATCAGGAGGGCGTTGTGAGCGTCGCAGACCTTGCGCAGGTCGACGAGGGGGGCGATGTCGCCGTCCATGGAGTAGACGCTGTCGACGATGACGAGGCGGACGCCGGTGTCGGGGGCGGCGGCCAGGCGGCGCTCCAGGTGGGCGACGTCGTTGTGGCGGAAGCGGGTGACGGTGGCTCCGGAGAGCTTGCAGCCGTCGACGATGCTGGCGTGGTCGTACTTGTCGATGAAGACGGTGTCGCCGGGGCCCACCAGGGCGCCGACGGTGCCGACGTTCGCGGCGTAGCCGGAGCCGAAGACGAGGGCCTGCTGGCGGCCGGCGAACTTGGCGACCTCGGCCTCCAGTTCCTCGTGGAGGGGGGTGGAGCCGGCGAGGGCGCGCACTCCGTGGTTGCCGGTGCCGTAGCGGTCGACGGCGGCCTTGGCGGCCGAGACGACGCGTTCGTCGCCGGCCAGGCCGAGGTAGCTGTAGCCGGACATCATGAGGAGGCGCTGGCCGTCCTGGTCCGCGTAGGCGGAGTCGCGCTCGACGGTGTAGGCGACGAAGCTGTTCTTGCGGTTGGGCTCGTACTCCAGGGATTGGACGCGGTCCCTGAAGTAGGCCAGCTTCGGCTCGAGTCGGCTCCAGGCAGCGGATGCGTTCACGTTCTTCTCCTCGTTCGCGATCGTCCGGCGGACCCGGAACTCCATCTGTACTCCGCCGTTGTTCCGGCGGGGCTCTAGTGGAATTCCATTAAGGCTCGTGGGGCGCAATAGCGGCGCAAGAGCGGGGCCACAGTGGAACCACAGCGGGGCTACAGCCGTGCTCGAAGAGGCAAAGGGATCGCCCGGGCCCGGGGTTTCATTCGCGGGGAAATGTTTGCCGACCGCTGTTGACATGCGGAGACGGCCCGCCGGTATCCTCTGAATCGCACGAACTAGGGGGACACGGCCGGAAGCCGACCGTTTCGGAGAGTGCATAGTGCTGATCAGACTGATAGGTCTTGTCACGATCGAGCCGGACGGAGCACCGCCGCGGCACCTCTCCAGCGCCCAGGCGCAGGTGGCGTTCGCCCGGCTTCTGATCGAGCGCAACGGGGGGACGGACCGCGACCAGCTGGCCGAGACCGTGTGGCCCGAGGGGCTGCCGGACACCTGGGCGTCGGCGCTGCGGAGCCTGGTGAGCCGGGTGCGTACGTTCGTCTCGACGCCGCAGGACCAGCCGGGGGTGATTCCGCTGGTCGCGCAGAGCGGCCGGTACCTGCTGCGGGTCCCGCAGGACGCGGCCGTGGACGTGGAGTGCGCGGAGATCGCGGTGGCGGAGGCGTCGGAGGCGTACGCGGAGGGCGCCTTCGCGGTGGCCCAGCAGCTGGCGGCCGGCGCGGTGTCGAACCTGCGCGGCTCGTTCCTGCCCTCGCACGAGGGCGAGTGGGTCAACGCGATGCGCGAGCAGCTGGAGGAGTTGCGGCTGAAGGCGCTGGAGACGGCGAGCCTGGCGTCCTCGGCGCTGGGTGACGAGCACCACGCGCTGCGGTACGCGGAGGAGGCGGTGCGCCGGGCGCCGTTTAGGGAGAGCGCCTACCGCTGCCGGATGGCGGCGCACACGCGGGCCGGGAACCGGGCGGAGGCGCTGCGCAGTTACCAGCAGCTGAGGGAGGTCCTGGCGGAGGAGCTGGGCATCGATCCGGCTCCGGAGACGGAGGCGGCGTACCTGGAGCTGCTGCGCACGCCGGAGCCGCGGCCGGCGCTGCGGTCGTTCACGTGTCTGGACCCGGTGCTGATGGGGGTGTTCGAGGTGGACCACCGGGCGCCGGCGCCGCGGCCGTGCTCGCTGGCGGACCACGGGTGCGTGACGCACCCGGTGCGCTCCTCCCCCGCCGCCTGAGCGGTCCTACGGGTGGGGCCGCCGCCGCGGATTGCGCGGCGGCGGCCTTCGCGCGCCCGGACGCGGGTGCGGGCCGGGGCGGCGGGGCCGGCGGGCGGCTGCCGGGGCCGGCCTGCCTCTGCGCCGGCGGGCCCGTATGCGGGCATGCCCGTACGTCCGTACGCCCGTACGCCCGTACGCCGGTGCGGTACGGGCGGTACGGGCGGTACGGGCCGGGGCGTGGGGCGGCCCCGGCCTCCCTGGGGGGTGGGGGGCCGGGGCCGGGGGTGCGGCGGGGGTCAGGTGATGGACACGCCGCTGTCGATGCTGATGACCTGGCCGGTCATGCAGTCCTGGTCGAGGAAGAGGCCGGCGCTGCGGGCGACCTCCTCGACGGTGACGAAGCGGGGGATGGGGGCCTTGTCCTCCATGCCCTCGATCACCCGGTCCGGGAGGGTGTTCGTCATGCCGGTGATCATGAAGCCGGGTGACAGCGCGTTCACCGTCACCCCGCGCCGGCCGCACTCCGCGGCGAGGGTGCGGGTGAAGCCGATGAGGCCCGCCTTGGACGCCGAGTAGGCGGTCTGGCCGGCGGTGGCGATGATGCCGGAGGGCGACACGATGTTGATCACCCGGCCCCACCGCTGGCGCAGCATGTAGGGCACCGAGGCGCGGGCGGTGTGGAACGAGCCGATGAGGTTGGTCTGGATGACCTGCGCCCAGTCGGCGGGGTTCTGCATCGCCATGAGGCTGTCCTTGCGGATGGCCCCGTTGTTGACGAGGACGTCCACCGGACCGAGTTCGGCGGAGATCTGCTCGTAGAGGGCCTGGGTGGCCTCCCACGAGCCGACGTCGCCGGTGACCAGCGCCGAGGGGTTGGACAGCTTTTCCCGGACGGCCTCGGCGGCCTCCCTGGAGCTGTTGTAGTGGACGGCGACCCGGCAGCCCAGCGCGTCCAGTTCCAGTGCCAGGGCCTGGCCGAGGCCGCCCGACGCGCCGGTGACCAGGGCGACCGGGGAGTCCGGGCGCCGGCCGGTGCTCTTCTTGCTCATGCGGCGACACCGCCCCATTCCATGAGGATCGAACCCCAGGTCATGCCGGCTCCGAAGCCGGCCAGCAGGACCTTGTCACCGGCCTTGATGCGGCCCTCTTCGAGGGCTTCGGTCAGCGCGATGGGGATCGACGCCGAGGCCGTGTTGCCGTACTTCTGGAGGTTGGTGATCAGAGCCTCCTGCCGCAGCCCGGTGTGCGAGAGGATCGAGTTGATGATCCTGATGTTCGCCTGGTGGGGTACGACGTGGTCGATGTCGGCCGCGTCGACCTTGGCGCTCTCCAGCGTCTCGCGGACGGTGCGCACGGTGTAGCGGACGGCGTTGAGGTAGATCTCGTTGCCGTTGATCTGCGCGTAGTGCAGGCCCGCGTCCAGGGTCTCCTGGGTGGTGGGCATCCGGCTGCCGCCGGCGAGGACCTTCAGGGAGCCGGTGCAGGCGCCGTCGGCGCCCAGGTTCCACGCCTTGACGCGGTTCTCGGGGCCGGGCTGGAGGACGACGGCGCCCGCGCCGTCGCCGACGAGGATGGACAGGTCCCGGTCGGCCGGGTTGGCCGTCAGGGTGTGGGTGTCGGATCCGATGAGCAGGATCGGCCGGGGGTCGATGGCGATGAGGGCCATCGCGGACACCAGCCCGTAGACGAATCCCGCGCACTCGGAGTTGACGTCGTGTGCGCTCCCGGAGATGCCCAGTTCGTGGTGGACGAACGCGGACGTCGCCGGGGACGGCTGCTCGGGTGTGGCGGTCGCCACGATGAGGTGGGCGATGTCGGCGCCGGTCAGGCCCGCTTTGTCCAGCGCGCGCCGGCCGGCCTCGACGGCCAGGGAGGCGGTGGTCTGCCCCGGGTTGACCGCCCGCCGCTCGCGGATGCCGCAGCGGCTGACGACCCAGTGCTCGTCGACGCCGAAGCGCGTCGCGAGCTCGGCACTGGTGACGACGCGTTCGGGTACGGACATGCCCCACCCGGTGATGTCGAAGCCGGTCACGTCACCCCTCGCTACGCCTGAGCCGGGACGAGGTCGACGATCTTCGCGTACACGTCGCGCAGGGTCGTCGTGTCGTCGAGGTCGGCGAAGAGGGACTCGTCGGCCGGGATGTGCGGGTACTGGTTCTGGAATCCGTACAGCCACTCCATCAGGTCAAGCGAGTCGACGTCCGCGATGTGCTGGAGCGGGGCGTCGGGGCTGACCTCCGCGGCACCCGAAACGGCCTCGAGCTGGCTCGCCAGTTCTTCGATGGTGGGCAGCGACATGGGGTCGGTCCTCTCTCGGCAATGCAACTCGGCAGTGCGTGTCTGGTTTCGATAGCGATGAAATAGCCGCCCCCGCAAGGAAGGCGCAACACGGGCTGCTGTCTTGAATGCGGTCCGTCTTGCGCGGGCCTTGCGGGGCATCGGGTTTCCTCGGACGCGAATAAGGAAATACGGCCCGCCGGACACGCAGGAAAGAGGATCAGGATGACAACGGTCGCCCCCAAGTCGGTGGACCCCGAGGTCGATGCGATCAGGCACCACTACGAGGTCAGCAACGATTTCTACCGGCTCCTGCTGGGCCCCTCGATGATGTATTCCGGCGGTTACTGGGAGCCCGGCGAGGACCTCAACGCCGCGCTCGACGAGGCGCAGTACCGCAAGCTCGACAAGTTCGCCGAGCTCGCAGGCGTCAGCCCGGCCACCGGGCGCGTCCTGGACATCGGCTGCGGCTGGGGCACGATGCTCAACCGCCTGACCACCGTGCACGGTGCGGGGCAGGCCGTGGGCCTGACGCTGTCGCGGACCCAGGAGGCGTTCATCGCCGGCCTGGACAACCCGCGGATCACCACGCTGGTGCAGAGCTGGGCGGACTACAAGGTCGCCGACGACAGCGAGAAGTACGACGCGGCGTTCTGCATCAACGCGCTGGAGCACTTCGTGTCCTCCAACCTGCCGCCGAAGGAGCGCACCAAGCGCTACCGGTTCTTCTTCCAGCAGGTCGCCAACGCCCTGAACCCGGGTGCGAAGTTCGTGCTGCACACGATGACGGCCGAGGCGCTGCCGATGACGCGCGGGCTGCTGGACGACCTGAAGTTCCTGCAGCGTTCGGAGTTCGAGGGGTGCCACATCCCGCACCTGAGCGAGCTGAGTGCGGCGGCGGAGGGTCTCTTCGAGATCGACGAGATCGTCAACGAGCGCGAGTCGTTCGCGATGGCGTGCCGGGCGTGGCTGGTGCTGCTGGCCGAGCGCCGGGACGAGGCCGTGGCCCTGGAGGGCGAGGAGGTCGTCTCGCGGTTCGAGCGCTACCTGGACATCTTCGCGTACACCCTCGAAGACAAGTTCTTCAACAACTTCCGCGTCACCATCACGCGCCGCTAAGGAGCCAGACGTGACGAGCATTCTCGAGCCGGCCAAGGACGGCGGGGCACGTACGGGCACCGAGCCGGCTCCCGGCGGCCGCGGCCCGACCCGGCACCTGCGGGTCGCGGTCATCGGCACCGGGTTCTCGGGCCTGGGCACCGCCATCCGGCTGCTGCAGTCGGGCATCGACGACTTCCTGGTGTTCGAGCGGGCCGACGAGGTCGGTGGCACCTGGCGCGACAACAGCTATCCGGGTTGTGCGTGCGACGTCATGTCCCACCTCTACTCGTTCTCCTTCGCCCGCAACCCGGAGTGGAAGTCGACGTTCGCCTCACGGGACGAGCTGTACGCCTACCTGCGGGACACCGCCGACCGCTTCGGGGTGCGCCCGCACATCCGGTTCGGGCACGAGCTGGAGGCCGCCCGCTGGGACGAGGGCGAGCGGCACTGGATCGTGGAGACCTCGCAGGGCCGCTACACGGCCCAGTTCCTGGTCACCGGGACGGGCTATCTCAGTGAGGCGGCGGTCCCGGACATCAAGGGGCTGGACGGGTTCGAGGGGACGGTCTTCCACTCCTCGAACTGGAACCACGACCACGATCTGGCCGGCCGGCGTGTGGCCGTCATCGGTACGGGTGCCTCGGCGATCCAGTTCGTGCCGGCGATCCAGCCGGAGGTCGGGCAGCTGGACCTCTACCAGCGCACTCCCCCGTGGGTCGGGCCCAAGCCCGACAAGGCCAACAGTGAGCTGCACACGAAGATGCTGCGTTCGCTGCCGGGCTACCAGCAGTTCCGGCGGGGCTTCAACCAGTGGGGCCGGGAGGTCCTGGCGTTCTTCTGGAAGCGGCCCAAGCTCGCCGAGAAGGTCCAGAAGATGGCGAGCGACCACCTGGCGAAGTCGGTGCCGGACGAGGCGCTGCGGGCCCGGCTGACGCCGGACTACCTGGTGGCGTGCAAGCGGCTGCTGTTCTCCAACACCTGGTACCCGGCGATCCAGCAGCCCAACGTGGAGATCGTCAGCGGGGGCATCGCGGAGGTCCGTGCGAAGTCGATCGTCGGGTCCGACGGGGTGGAGCGCGAGGTCGACACGATCATCCTGGGTACGGGCTTCACGGCCACCGACCGGCCGGTCGCCCGCCGGATCTGGGGGCGGGACGGGGTGCGGCTGCGCGATGCGTGGAAGGACGGCATGTCCGCGCACCGGGGTACCACGATCGCCGGGTTCCCCAACCTGTTCATGCTGCTGGGCCCGAACACGGCGCTGGGGCACTCCTCGCAGACCGTGATGATCGAGGCGCAGGTCCAGTACGTCGTGGACTCGCTGCAGCAGGCCGAGAAGCGGGGCCTGGCCAGCATCGAGGTGCGCCGGGAGGCGCAGGACGCCTACAACCGCAAGCTCGACGGGCATCTGGCGGGCACGGTGTGGATGTCGGGCGGCTGCAAGAGCTGGTACCTCGACGCGAACGGCCGCAACACGTCGATCTTCCCGACGTACACCTGGCGCTTCCGCCGCGGCACCAAGCGCCTGGACCTGAGCGAGTACCAGCTCGCTTCCCGGGTGCGCAGCACCCAGCCGGTACCTCACCAGTAGGAGACGCACGCAGATGAGCAGCACCCCAAGAACCGACGCCGGCGCGAGCGCCGAGCCCTCCCGCCGCCGGGTCCTCGGCGGTATGGCGGCGACGGCCGTGGCCGTCGTCGGCTGGAACGTGGTGGACCAGACGTGGGCGACCGCCGCCGAGGCGGCGGGCAACCCCGACGTGGTTCCGGTGCCGGGCCTGACCGGCACCCTGGAGACGACACCGGCCACGGTGGACGCCTTCGCCAACGACTTCGGGCACCTCTTCGACGGTGCGCCGAGCAAGCCGTGGGCGGTGTTGCGTCCCGGCGGTGTCGAGGACATCGTGACGATCGTCAACTACGCCCGTGCCAACGGCATCAAGGTCGCCGTCAACGGTCAGGGCGGTACGGGTGACGACATCGAGTCGCACTCGGTGTACGGCCAGGCGCGGGTGCCGGGCGGCATTTCGATCGACGCCAAGGGCATGTCGCGGATCGTGTCCATCGGCGGTGACCACGCGGTGGTCGAGGCCGGGGTGACGTGGGGTCAGCTGACCGACGCCACGCTGCAGGTGGGCAAGACGCCGCCGGCGCTGCCCGACTACCTGTACATCTCGGTGGGCGGGACGATCAGCATCGGCGGGATCGGCGGGACCGTGCAGCGGTACGGCCTGCTGTGCGACACGGTGCAGTCGATCGACATCGTGACGGGTGACGGCAGGCTGGTGACGGCGACGGCGTCGGTGCGCCCGGACCTGTTCAACGCGGCGCTGTCGGGCGGCGGTCAGGTCGGCATCATCGTGCGGGCCAAGGTCAGGCTGATTCCGGCGCCGAAGCGGGCCGTCATCTTCAGCCTGTACTACAACACGGTGGAGCAGTACCTGATCGATTCCGAGCGGGTGCTGGCCGACGGCCGGTTCGAGGTCCACGCGGGTGAGATGCAGCGGACTCCCGACAACTCGGGCTGGCGGTACAAGCTGGAGGTCGGGGCGACGTACAACACGACGCCGCCGAACCGGACGCGGCTGCTGTGCGACCTGAAGGACGTGCGGGCGGAGGCGGTCATCGAGGACGTGACGTACCGGGACTACATGTTCCGGCTCGACGCGTACGAGGCGTACCTGAAGGAGGGCGGCCACTGGTACACGCCCAAGCCGTGGCTGAGCATGTTCCTGCCCGCCTCGAAGACGAAGGCGTTCATGAAGCTGGTGGAGCAGGAGCTGGACGCGAGTTCGCTGGGCGGCGGGTTCCTGCTCTTCTACCCGTTCCACTCCTCGAAGATCAAGCGGCCGCTGGCGGTGATGCCGAACGAGTCGGTGGTCTACCTGTTCGACCTGCTGCGGTTCCCGAACCCGGGTGAGCCGAACATCCAGGGCATGATCGACCAGAACCGGCGGCTGTACGACATCGCGGTGGGCCTGGGCGCGAAGCGCTACCTGGTGGGTTCGATCCCGATGTCGGGTGAGGACTGGAAGAAGCACTTCGGCACCCGGTGGAGCGGGTTCGTCAACGCCAAGCGGAAGTACGACCCGAACAGCATGTTCACGCCGGGCCAGGGCTTCTTCGCCTGACGGTCCGGCGGCGGCCCGCGGCGGCGCGGGCGGCCGTGTGGTCCCGGCGGCGGGGGCGGGGTGAGGCATCCCCGTCCCCGCCGCCTGTCTTTTTGTCCCCCTGTTGCGAGTTGGAGGTCTGGAGATGACGACGTACGACCTGATCGACGAGGCGGTGATCGACGCCCCGGCGGATGACGTCTGGGAGGCGCTGGTCTCGGAGTTCCGCGGCGCGAAGCAGTGGTGGGTGCCGCACAACACGTTCACCGCGGTGTCCGGTGCGCCGGACGCGGTGGGCGGCGAGGTCGGGGTGACGGTGCACACCAGGGGTTTTGACAAGGGTGGTCTGAAGCTGCGGTTCACGTCGCGGACGGTGGCGGTGGAGCGCGGCCGGCGCCTGGACGTCGAGTACGTGTCGGGGGTGTTCCGCGGTCCGGGCAGTTTCGTGCTGGAGCCGCTGGCGGACGGGCGGACGCGGATCGCGATGCACTTCACGGGCAGTCCGCACGGCTGGCTGAAGGTGCTGGCCAAGGTCGCGGACCTGGGTGCGGAGCACTCCAAGGGCACGCTGGCGGCGTTCGAGTCGCTGAACCGGCGGCTGTCGGGGGTGCGGCGGTGAGTACGGCTGCGGAGGTCACGCACGAGGTGACGGTCCGTACGGACGACGGTGCGGAGCTGGCGGTGACGGTGCTGGCGCCGCTGGCGGGTCCGGCGGCGGCGGGTGACGTGGTGCTGGTCCACGGCTGGGCGCATTCGCGCAGGGCGTGGGGGACGGTCGCGGACCGGCTGATCAGGGCCGGGCACCGGGTGGTGCTGTACGACCAGCGCGGGCACGGTGCGTCGACGCTGGGCCGTACGCCGGTGTCGGTGGAGCGGCTGGGTGCGGACCTGGCGTCGGTGCTGGGCGAGACGGGTGCGCGGGAGGCGGTGGTCGTGGGGCATTCGGGCGGCGGGTTCGCCGCCCTGGCGTACGCGGCGACGTCGCCGTCGGCGGGCCGGCTGCGCGGTCTGGTGCTGCTGGGGACGGCGGCGCACGGTCAGGACACCCCGGACAGTGAGGTGAAGATGATGGGCAACCCGGTGTTCTCGTGGGCGCTGCGCCGGCCGTGGCTGGGCGGGAAGCTGCTGGGTTCCACGATGGGCAAGGGGGTGGATCCGGTGGTGCTGGAGGTGAACCGGCAGCTGTTCGCGGCGACCGTGCCGCGGGTGCGGGCGGACTTCTTCCGCTGCACGCGGGGCTGGGACGTGCGCGAGGCGCTGAAGTCGGTGAGCGTCCCGGCGGTGGTGCTGCACGGCGAGGGCGACAAGGTGATCGGCGTCGAGCTGGCCGAGGCCCTGGCGCAGGCGCTGCCGGGTGCGCGGTTCGAGCGGGTTCCCGGTGCGGGGCACATGCTGCCGCTGGAGCGTCCGCTGGTGGCGGTCGCGGCCGTGTCGGAGCTCGCCTCGCGATGATCGAGGAACTCCTCCCCCCGGGCGTCACGTCGTCGGAGGCTTTCGACGACGCGGCGCCCGCTGTGCTGTTCGCGGCGGAGGCGGCCGTGATGGAGGGCCGGCGGGAGGGCCGGCGGCGGCAGTTCGCGACGGCGCGGGCGTGTGCCCGGCGGTGTCTGGCGCAGCTGCGGCGGCGTCCGGTGGCGATGCTGCCGGGGGCGGGCGGTGCGCCGGGGTGGCCGGCGGGGGTGGTGGGGAGCATCACGCACTGCGAGGGCTACCGGGCGGCGGTGGCGGCCCCGGCGTCGGTGGCGTCGGCGGTGGGGATCGACGCGGAGCCGGCCGGGCCGCTGCCGGCCGGGGTGCTGGGGCTGATCGCGTCCTCGGCGGAGCGTGCGCATCTGGCGGTGCTGGCCGCGGCGGACCCCTCGCTGCCGTGGGAGCGGGTGTTCTTCTCCGCGAAGGAGGCCGCGTACAAGGCGTGGTATCCGGCGACGGGGCTCTGGCTGGGGTTCCGTGACGCTTCGCTGGTCCTGTCCCCGGCGGGGACGTTCGCCGTGACGATGCGGCCGCCGGTCGCGGCGCCGGTGGACCCGGTGTACGAGGGCCGGTGGCTGGCGGGGGGCGGGCTGGTGCTGACGGCGGTGGTCCGCGGGCCCGCCCGGTAGCGGGCGGGCCGTGCGGGTCCGTGCGGTCCGGTGCCGGTGTCAGGGGGCGGGCAGGACGACGGTGCGCGGGGTGCGGGGGGCTTCCCGGGGGGTGTCGGGTCCGGTGCCGGTGCGGAATTCCTGGGGGCTGACGCCGCGGACGCGTTTGAAGGCGGTGGAGAGGGCGAAGGCGGAGCTGTAGCCGACGCGGCGGGCGACGGTGGCGACGGTGGCGTCGGGTTCGCGCAGCAGGTCGGCGGCGAGGGCGAGGCGCCAGCCGGTGAGGTAGGCGACCGGGGGTTCGCCGACGATGTCGGTGAAGCGGCGGGCCATGGAGGCGCGTGAGACGCCGACTTTGAGGGCGAGTTCGGCGACGGTCCAGCCGTGGGCGGGGTTCTCGTGGAGGAGCCGCAGGGCGGGGCCGACGACGGGGTCGCCCTGGGCGCGGTACCAGGAGGGGGCGCCGCTGGCGGGGGCGGCGAGCCAGGTCCGCAGGACGCCGATGAGGAGCAGGTCCAGGAGGCGGTCCAGGACGATCTCCTGGCCGGGTTCGTCTTTGGAGATCTCCGAGGTGAGCAGGGTGACCAGGGTGTTGTCGGCGGCTTCTGCGGGGCGTACCAGGAGGGAGGGCAGGGCGCTGAGGAGGCGGCGGCCGATCTCGCTGGGGGCCTGGTAGGTGCCGCTGAGCATGACGGCGGAGCCGGCGTCCTGGAAGGTGTCGCCCCAGGTGCGGACGCCCAGTGCCATGGTGTCGGTGACGTCCTGGCCCTCTTCGGTGCTGCAGCGCTGTTCGGGGCCGACGGTGATCTGGACGGGGGTGGTGGGGGTGTCGGCGACGGTGTAGGGGTCGGGGCCGCGTACGACGGCGACGTCTCCGGGCCGGATGGGGACGGGGTCGCCGTGGTCGGGGATGAGCCAGGCGTCGCCGTGGACCATGGTGACCACGGAGAGCGGGGCCCGGTCCTCGACGCGCAGGGACCAGGGCGGGTTGAAGACGGATTTGAGGAGGAAGGCGCCCCGGGCTTTGGGGCCTTCGAGGAGGCCGGTCAGCGTGTCCATGCGTACATCCTCTCCGGGGGAACGGCGAAGCGCCCGCTCTCCCGCGGGGGACGGAGAATAGAGAGCGGGCGCCGTTCACGGGGGTGGTGCGGTGGCCGCGGCGGCGTGGGGGCGCCGGCGGGCAGTGCGGGGGTTACGCCGATCCGCGGCCGTGGAGGGTCAGGGCGCGGCCGAGGGCGGCCAGGGCCGCCGTGCAGGCCACGGTGCGCACGAGGTTGCCGGTGGCCCAGCGGCCGCCGAAGCGGCTGCGGGCGGCGGCGGCGTCGGCTCCGGCGCGGGCGAGCTGGTTGTTCAGGGGGATGTTGACGGCGGCGGTCACGGCCAGGGAGAGGCCGTAGAGGGCGAAGGCGGCCCAGCCCCAGCGGGCGGCGTCGGGGCGGCCGCCGCGCTGCTGCTGGACGGCGGCGACGCCGGTGGCGAGGAACGCGCCGAGGAACAGCAGGCCGAACAGGCCGTTGTCGATGGCCTCGTTGATGTTGCGCATGGCGGTGACGTAGGTGTGGTCGTCGCCGCGGCCCAGGCCCGGCATCACGGAGATGTCGAAGGCGAAGTAGAGGCCTGCCATCAGTCCGGTGCCGACCGTCGCCGCGACCAGGGTGACGGACTGGGTGGTCGTGGCTGTCACTTCAGGATTCCCTTCAGGGTGCGCTGGTAGCGCTTGTGCAGGAGCGTCGCCCCGATCAGGCGGACGGGCGGCGGGATGGTGGCGGAGACGTGGGCGACGGAGCGGCGCGGTGCGCCGTCGAACATCCAGGGCTGCAGGTGGGTCATCACGCGCATCGGGGCGCTGGCGACGACTTTGCGTTCCTCGGCGAGGTAGGCGCGTTCGCCGAGGCGTTCGAAGACGGGGAAGATGATGCGTTCCTCGTCGCGGAGGTGGTCGCGGAGCACCGACTCGAAGGTGTGGGAGGCGCGGACCAGGCCGTCGCCGCGGTGGGCGATGGCGGTGGACACGGCGTCCATGGCGGCGTCGAGTTCCTCGTGGTCCTCGTGGAGTTCGCGGGCCTGGGCGTCGAAGTCGGGGTCCTTGCGGCGCAGTCCCGGCCACAGGACGTCGTCCTCGCTGGTGTGGTGCCATTCGATGGTCTCGCGCAGGCGCTGCCACCAGGGCTCGCCCGCCGTGTTCCACGCGGGGGCGGCGGTGCGCAGCCGGGCCGCGTCGCGCCGCATCGCGATGTGCATGAGGGCGAAGCCGTGGAAGTAGGGGGGCAGTGATTCCAGGCCGTGTTCGCTGGAGAACGACTTGGGTGCGGGCATGGCAGCCTCCTGCCGGTCGGTCGTGCGCGGTGCGCGGGTGCGTCCCCCCGGGGGGTCGTTTCCGAGCACCGGGCGGCGGCCGTACCAGAGTCGCCGCCCGGTCAGGGAGTGACGGGGGTGCTGCCGGCGGTGCCGGCGGTGGGGTGGTCAGACGTTCCAGACTCCCGCGGCGGCCGCGTCGCGGGCGAATTCCGCGAAGTCCTTGGGCTTGCGGCCCAGGGCTTCCTCGACGCCGTGCACCAGGTGCGCGTTGCGGCCGTCGAGGATCATGGTGAACAGGTCGGCGAACTCCTCGGGGAGGTCGTTCTCGCGCAGGACGGCGCGGTACTCCTCGTTGGTGACGGAGATGTACTTGATGTCGCGGCCGGTGGCCTTGGACAGTTCGGCGGCGACGTCGGTGTAGCTCAGCAGGCGGGGGCCGGAGAGTTCGTAGGTCTTGCCGATGTGCTTGTCGTCGGTGAGGGAGGCGACGACGACGTCGGCGATGTCGTCGGCGTCGACGAAGGCCTCCACGGCGTCCCCGGTCGGCAGGGCGATCTCGCCGGCGAGTACGGGCTCCAGGAAGAAGCTCTCGGAGAAGTTCTGGTTGAACCAGCTGGAGCGGACGATGGTCCAGTCGGCGCCGGACGCCTTCAGGTTGTCCTCGCTGACCTCGGCGGCCTCCTCGCCGCGGCCCGAGAGCAGGACCAGGCGGCGGGCGCCCTTGGCGACGGCGGCCTTGGAGAAGGCGCCGACCTGCTCGGCGGCGCCGGGGAAGGCGAGGTCGGGGTAGTAGGTGACGTAGACGCGGTCGACGCCCTCCAGGGCGGCGTCCCAGGTGGCGGGCTCGTGCCAGTCGAAGGGGGGCTCGCCGGTGCGGGAGCCGATGCGGACCTGGCGGCCCTGGGCGGTGAGCTTGTCGGCGACGCGGCGGCCGGTCTTGCCGTGACCGCCGATGACGAGGGTGATCTGCGTGTTCTGAGTCATGAGTACAGTCAAGTCCAGTCTCGTGAGACGGGCCATAGCCACAAAGCTCAGTTCCATGTGCGTGCGTCTACGGGTGGTGTCCCGGAGCGCGAACGGGGAGAGTGTGGCTTCGGCATGAGCCAGGGAATCGTAGGCATGCCCGGCGGGGTCGGGCCATAGCCTTCCGAGTCGTCCTCGACTCTTCGTGGAGCGGTCTTCGAGGGGCTCTTGAGCGGGTTGCGACCGGGTGCCGAGCGGTCCTGTACGGCGAGACTTGAGCCGTTCTCCGGTGGGGCGCGGCACGATCGGCGCCGGAGTACCGACCCGCTCGCTGGAGGCCGTATGAACGCCACTCCGGACCATCCGGAGCTCGACCAGTTGTCTGCCGATCTGGCCGGTCTGCTCGGACGGATCGGGCTCGACCCGGCCGACGGGTGGCCGGTGCGCCGGGACCGGATCGACATCCGTTTCGCGGCCGCTGCCGCACGCCATCCGGGGCGGGTCGCCGCCCTCGACGGGGAGGGGCGGGCGACCTATCTGGAACTGGAGTGGCTGGCGGACGACATCGCGCGGCGCCTGTCGGGGCGCAGTGGTCCCGGCGGGGCGGTCGCGGTGCGGGTGCTGCGCTCGTGTGAGGCGGCGGCGGCCGTGGTGGGTGTGCTGCGGGCGGGGGCGGCGGTGCTGCCGCTGGAGCCCGGGCACAACGCGGGGCTGCAGGAGTTCTTGATGCGTGACGCGGGGGCCGGGGTGGTCGTTTCGGACGGCGGGCTGCTGCGGGACGAGATCCCGGTGGCGAAGGCGGGCCGGTTCGTCATCGCGGTCCGGCCGCAGGCGGCGGTGCGCCGGGAGGTCGCCCCGGACACGGCGTTCCTGGCGCTGCCGGCGGCCGGTGCGCCGGGCCGGGCGGTGGCGGTGCGGCCGGTGACCCACCTGGACGTGCTGTCGTGGGTGGACGGCTGTGTGCCGGTGCTGGGGGTGGGTCCGCAGGACGTGTGGGGCTGGGTCCACTCGCTGAGTCTGGATCTGGGCATGCGGGAGCTGTGGGGTCCGCTGTTGTCGGGCGGGTGCGCCGTCGTGGTGGACCGGGACACGGCGGGTGACGCGCAGGGCCTCGCCCGGCTGCTGGCGGAGCGGGCGGTGACGGTGGTGACGCAGCTGCCGTCGGCGTTCGCGCGGCTGGCGGCGGCGGCGCGGCCGGGGAGCCTGCCCGGGCTGCGGCACGTCCTGCTGGCGGACGAGCCGGTGGACGCGGGCGTGGTGGCCGGCTGGCGGTCCGCGGGGATCGCGCCGGATGCCGTGGTGCGGGACGTGTCGGGGGCCGCGACGGTGCTGTGAGGCGTGCGTGAGGGGCCCCGGGCGGCGGTCGCCGTCCGGGGCCCCTCACGCATGCCCCCTCACGCATGCCCCCCGCGCGGGCCTTCGTGCGGGCCTTCGTGCGGGCCTGCCGGTGTGCCCCGGTGGCAACTGCGGTGCGGGGGGCGGGGGTTCAGGCGTTGCCCAGGCCGCCGCAGACGTTGAGGGCCTGGGCGGTGATGGAGGCCGCGAGGTCGGTGGTGAGGTAGCCGACGAGGCCGGCGACCTCTTCGGGGGTGGAGTAGCGGCCCAGGGGTATCTTCGCCTCGAACTGCTCCTGCACGTACTCCTCGGTGGTGTCCCAGACCTGCGCGTAGCCGCTGCGGACGCGGGCGGCCATGGGGGTCTCCACGTAGCCGGGGCAGACGGCGTTGACGGTGGTGCCGGTGGGTGCGAGTTCCTTGCCGAGGGCCTTGGTGAAGCCGATCACGGCGTGTTTGGAGGCGGAGTAGGGGGCGCCGAGCAGGACGCCCTGCTTGCCGGCGGTGGAGGCGATGTTGATGATGCGGCCCCAGGGTTCGGCGCCCAGGCCGCCGTTGTTGAGGACTTCGCGGGTGAGCCGGAAGACGCTGTTGAGGTTGGTGTCGATGACGTCGTCCCACAGCTCGTCGGTGATGCCGGCGGTGGCGCCGCCGCCGCTGCGGCCGGCGTTGTTGACCAGGATGCTGACGGGTTCTCCGTACGCCGCGACGGCCGCGGCGACCAGGGCCCGTACGGCGGCCGCGTCGCGTACGTCGGCGGCGGCGCCCTCCACGCTGAGGCCCTCGGCCTGCAGGTCGGCCACGGTCTGTTTGACCGCGGTCTCGGTGCGGGCGCAGAGGAACACCCGGTGCCCGCGGGCGCCCAGGTCGCGGGCGACGGCCAGGCCGATGCCGCTGGTGGCCCCGGTGACCAGTGCCACGGGCCTTTCGGGGGCCTTGTCGATCGCCTTCACCGTCATTCCTCGTATCCCTTCATCGTCGCCAGGACGCTCTGAGCGTGCCGGGGGGCACTCGGGGCGCGGCGGAAGGCGGATGGAGGCGGCGGCGGGGCGGCGGGGCGGGGGCGTGCCGGCGCCCCGCCGGGGGTGTCCGCGGCGGGGCGGGGGGCCGTCCGGCGGGTGGGGGGTGCCGGGCGGGGTTCAGCGGCCGCGCCAGGAGCCGGGGCGGCCGGGGCGGGGGGCGGCCGGGGCGCGGTCCCAGACGGAGGGTTCGGTGCGCGGGGCCGGCGGCGGGGGCGGGGGGCGGTCGAGCAGGGCGGTCAGGACCGCCAGGAGGGCGGCGGTCTCCTCGGCGGCGGGCCGGCCCCGGGTGATCCGCCACGCCGGCGCACCGGCGGCGGGGGCGGGGGGTGGCGGGGCGGGGGCGAGGCGTGGGGTGGGGGCGGGGGGTGGCGGGGCGGGGGCCGGCGCACCCGTGGCCGCCTCCCCCGCCGCAGCCCCGGTGGGCGCCGCGGTTTCTGCCGCGGTGGGCGCCGCGGTGTGTGCCGCGGTGTGTGCCGCGGTGTGTGCCGCGGTGGTGGCGCTCATACGGGCGGGTTGCCGTGCTTGCGCGACGGCAGGTCGGCGTACTTGGGGCGGAGCATCGCCAGGGCGTCGACGAGGACCGAGCGGGTCTCGCCGGGGTCGATGACGTCGTCGACGAGGCCGCGTTCGGCGGCGTAGTAGGGGTGCATGAGCTCGGCCGTGTACTCCTTGATCTTCTGTGCGCGCATCGCGTCGGGGTCGGCGGCGGCGGCGATCTCCCGGCGGAAGATGACGTTCGCGGCGCCTTCGGCGCCCATGACGGCGATCTCGTTGGTGGGCCAGGCCAGGGCCAGGTCGGCGCCGATGGAGCGGGAGTCCATGACGATGTAGGCGCCGCCGTAGGCCTTGCGCAGGACGAGGGAGATGCGCGGGACGGTGGCGTTGCAGTACGCGTACAGCAGTTTGGCGCCGTGGCGGATGATGCCGTTGTGTTCCTGGTCGACGCCGGGCAGGAAGCCGGGGACGTCGACGAGGGTGACGAGCGGGATGTTGAAGGCGTCGCAGAACTGCACGAAGCGGGCGGCCTTCTCGCTCGCGTGGATGTCCAGGACCCCGGCGAGGCTGGCGGGCTGGTTGGCGACGAAGCCGGTGACGTGGCCGTCCATCCGGGCCAGGGAGCACACCACGTTGGTGGCCCAGGCGGGCTGGATCTCGAAGTGGTCGCCGTCGTCGACGACTTCCTCGATGACCTTGCGGATGTCGTAGGCCTGCTGGGGGTTGGCGGGCACGATCCGCGACAGCGCGTCGGTGCGCCGGCCGGGCCGGTCCCCGCCGTGTTCGCGCGGCGGGGTCTCGCGGTTGTTGGCGGGCAGCAGCGACAGCAGGTGCCGTACGTCTTCCAGGCAGCTCGCCTCGTCGTCGTAGGCGAAGGCGGCCACGCCGGAGACCGCGGCGTGGACGTCGGCGCCGCCGAGGCCGTTGTGGGTGATCTCCTCACCGGTGACGGCCTTGACGACGTCGGGGCCGGTGATGAACATCTGCGAGGTGCCGCGGACCATGAACACGAAGTCGGTCAGGGCCGGGGAGTAGGCCGCGCCGCCCGCGCAGGGGCCCACCATCACGCTGATCTGCGGGATGACGCCGGAGGCGCGGGTGTTGCGCTGGAAGATGCCGCCGTAGCCGGCGAGGGCGGAGACGCCCTCCTGGATGCGGGCGCCGGCCCCGTCGTTGAGGGAGACCAGCGGGGCGCCGGTCGACTCGGCCAGGTCCATCACCTTGTGGATCTTCTCCGCGTGGGCCTCGCCGAGGGCTCCGCCGAAGATCCGGAAGTCGTGCGCGTACACGAAGACGGTACGGCCCTCGACCGTGCCCCATCCGGTGATCACCCCGTCGGTGTAGGGGCGTTTGTCCTCCAGTCCCAGGCCGCTGGCGCGATGCCGGCGCAGGGTCTCGATCTCGTGGAACGAGTCCGGGTCGAGCAGCAGGCCGATCCGCTCGCGGGCGGTGAGCTTGCCCTTGGCGTGCTGGCGTTCGGTGGCCCGCACGTCCGGGCCGGCCAGCGCCAGGGCTTTGATGCCGGCGAGTTCGGCCGCGCGGTCCAGGACCGGCAGGGGTGGCGCGTCGCTCGTGGTCATGTGGCTCCTCCAGGTCTGGGGCCGGATCCGGCCACCGTCGCGCGCGGGGCTCAAGACGTCGTGGAAGTCCGCTCGAGCCCGGCACGAGAAGGGGGTTGGTCGGCCCCGCGGTCGGCTGTTCGGTCGAACGGGCGGCCGGGGCGGCCGCCCGTTCGGCGGTTTCGGGGTGGCTGAGGGGGGGTGCGCGGCGGGGGGTGCGGCGGGGGCTCAGGTCGCGCGGTGCAGGGTGAGGTGGCCGCGCCGGACCGTGCGCACCGCGTACGGGGACGGCCGCCCGGAGCCGCCGCCGGCCGCTGCCGCGGCGAGGGCCGGCCCGGGGGCCGGGGGGGCCGGGCGGCGCCGTTCCTCGCGCAGGGCGTCCCTCAGGGCCCGCGCGAAGTGGTCGACGTCCTGCGCGGTGGTGCGGGTGGCGACGGACGCGCGGACGGCGGGGCCGCCGTCCGCGGCCGGGTGGAGCGGGTGCTCCTGCGCGACGGTCTTGGCCAGGACGGCCCCGTGGCGGGCCAGGGCGCGGCGCAGGCGGGCGGCGGGGACCTCGTGGTGGCGGAAGGCCAGGATGCCGGCCCGGTCGCGGCCCGCCGGGAGGAGTTCGATGCCCGGGGTGCGTTCCAGGACGGCGTGCAGCCGCGGCAGGAGGTCCTCGCCGGGCGGGGGCGCCGCGGCGTGGTGGGCCAGGGCCGTGTTCAGCGCGGCGACGGCGGCGGGCGCCGGCCCGGCCGGCCGGCCGCAGGCGGGGGCGGGGGCGGGTGCGGTGGGGGTGGTCAGGGCTCCGGGGCGGGTGTAGGCGAACCCGGTGTCGTGCGGGCCGTGCAGGAACCTCCAGCCGTCGGCGGTGAGCAGGTCGCAGCCGATGCGGGGGGCGTCGAGGGGGATGCGGCCGGCGGAGTGGGAGGCGTCGAGGGCGTAGCGGGCGCGGTGGGGGGCGAGGATCCGGCCGATCTCCTCGACCGGGTTGGCGGTTCCGCAGGCGGCGCTGACGTGGACGGCGCTGACGAGGGCGACGTCGGGGCCGATGCGGGCGCGCATCCAGTCCAGGTCGAGGTCGCCGTCGGTGCGCAGCGGGACGACGTCCAGGTGGCAGCGGGTGCGGTCGCGCAGGGCGTGCAGGGTGGTGAGGTGGGCGACGCCCTCGTGGGGGGTGGTCCAGATCCGGTCGCGGGGGCCGAGGTCCAGGCGGCGGACGAAGGCGTCGAAGGCGTCGGCGGCGCTGGTGACCGGGAGGGTGTCGCCGGCCGGTACGCCCAGGAGGCGGCCGAGGCGTTCGCGGACGGGGGGTCCGCCTGCGGCGGCGAGGTGTTCCTCCAGCGCGCGGGTCCCGAAGTGGTCGTCGCGGGCGGTGCAGTCGGCGAGGACCGCGCGCACGGCGGCCGGCATGGGGCCGGTGCCCGCGGTGTCCAGGTGGGCCGTTCGCTGTCCGTGGTGCGTCGGCGCGTTCATGAGGGGCCTCCCCCGCTGTCGGCCGCGGCACGTCCACGACCCCGGTGTTCCACGTATTGCCATCACGCTTGGCAATACATTGCCCAGCCGTCGGGGATTTTGGCAATGTCCGCTCCGGTGATACTCCAGCGGAGGGCCTTTGGCACATTCTGGCAATACCGGGAACACCTCCTGGCATGTCAACGTCTTTGCTGGTCAGGGTGGTTGAGGGGGTGGACCGGGGGCGGGCGGGGGTGCATTTTCGGGGGTGTCCGGGCCCGCGCTCCAGTATTTCTCCAGTGATTGACGAGTGAATTCCGAGCGGATGTTGCCAGTCTTCTTGGCAGAAGACTTGCCAAGCAGGATCACGAAGTTGCCCTGGAGGGTCACCATGAGGAACATCGCCCGCGTCGTCGCCACCGCCGTTCTCGCCACGGCCGCCGTCCTGGCCGCGGACGGCGTGGCCGCCGCCGACGGCGGCGGCGGCTCCATCGACTGGCCGGTCGCGCCGGCCTCGGTCTCCGCCGCCCCGCAGGCCGGTCCCGCGGCCGTCCCGGCCGCCGGCCGCATCGACTGGCCGTAACCGGCCCGCTCGCCCCGCACCCGCCGTACCCGCCGCTCCCCCGGCCCGCCGCACCCGCCGTACCTGCTCGGCTTCACGCCCGCCCGTGCCGTGCCCGCGCGTGAGCCCGCCCGCCCGCACGCACCCGCGTGTGCCCGCCTGCGCCCCGTGGGTGTTCCGTACCGAGCCGCCCGCTCAACGCCTTTGCTTGGAAGGCGACTTGAGGCCCGCTACAGGAAGGGGATGGGCGGCGTCCACCCCGGCTAGCGTGCCCGCAACGGGGGCAGTTCCCTGGCCATCTGGGAAAAGCAGCCAGGGGACTCGACGAGTACGGAGGAGACCATGAGGATTCGGGTGCTGGGTCCGTTGAGTGCCGAGGTCAACGGGGGGTCGATCGTCCCGACCGCGGGCAAGCCCAGGCAGGTGCTGTCGCTTCTCGCGCTCTATCCCGGGCGTGTCATGCCCGTGCCCACCCTCATGGAGGAGATCTGGGGGACGCAGCCGCCGCAGAGCGCGCTGACGACCCTGCAGACGTACATCCTCCAGCTGCGCCGCCGCCTGGGCACCGCGATGGGGCCCGACGCGCCCGGCGGCGCCAAGGAGGTCCTCGCCACCCGGCACGGCGGCTACCTGCTGCAGATCCCCGAGGACAGCGTCGACGTGCACGACTACGAGCGCCTGGTGCGCGAGGGCCAGGCCGCCTTCGAGACCGGGGACAGCAAGGTCTCCGCCGACCGCTTCCGGGCCGCGCTGGACCTGTGGCGGGGCCCGGCACTGGTCGACGTACGGGTCGGGCCGATCCTCGACATCGAGGTGATGCGGCTGCAGGAGAGCCGTCTGGTGACGGTGGAACGCCGCATCGACGCCGACCTCAGACTCGGCCGGCACAGCGAACTCCTGGCCGAACTCGCCGACCTGACCGCCCGCCACCCCCAGCACGAGGGACTCCACTCCCAGATCATGGTCGCCCTCTACCGCGCCGGACGCCAGGCCGGAGCCCTGGACGTCTACCGCAGACTCAGAACCCGGCTCATAGAAGACCTCGGCGTGGAACCCTCACCCCAACTGCAGCGCCTGCACCAGGCGATGCTCGCCGTCGACCCCGCCCTGGACGTCCTGGCCGGACCGCGGCGCACCTCCACCTTCGACCTCTTCGCCGCCTAGAACATCCCCCGCCCCTCCCCCGCCCGGCGCCGCCCGGGCGGCGTCAGGGGCGCCGGGCCGGCAGGGCCGCGAGGCCGCGGGCGAGCGCGTCCGCGCTCTCCCCGGGACCGGCGAGGCCGGTCATGACCACACCCACCGCGGCGCCCCCGGCGTCCGCGAGGAGCCGCGCGAGCGCATACGCCGCCCCCGCTCCGGGGCCGCAGCCGCCCAGCACCAGCCGCCCGCCGGGCCCCCGCAGGGCGGCCAGCGCCGCGGGGACGGCGGTGTACGGCGGCCCCTGGCACTCCAGCACGACGATCCTCTCGGGGCCCCGGTGGCGGCGGGCGAACAGGGCGTAGGCGCCGGGCGTGACGCCGGGGGCCGCGAGCAGGCAGAGCACGCCGGCCGAGGGCTCCCCCGGGCGCAGCGTGTCCGGGGCGGGGGGCCGGGGTGCGGGCGGGCGGGGGGCCATGGCGGGGGGGTCGGTGCCGGCGAGGAGGTCCAGGGCGCGGCCGACGGTGCAGTGGGGGCCGGTGAGGCCGGGCAGGTCCCGCAGCAGGGCGGTGCACTGGGCCAGGAGGGCGGAGGCGTCCGCGTCGGTCAGGCGTGCCCGGTCGTAGACGGCGTCCAGGAGCAGTGCGCCGTCGTTCTCGTGGCGGGCGCCGACCGTGACGGGCAGGGCGGTGGCGGTGCCCGCGGTGCGCGGCGGGCCGGCGGTGACGCCGCGGGCGGCCAGGTCCGCGCTGACGGCGGGCGGGAGTTCGGCCGGGGCGGTGAAGGAGACGGCGCTCTCGGCGAGGGGGGCCGCCGGGCCGGGGCGGCCGGTCCAGGCGCGGATGAGGTCGGCGCTGACCCACGGATAGGCCGCCAGGTCCAGGAGGGCGTCGCGTACCTGGTGCAGGAGTTCTCCCAGCGGGGCGGCCGGGTCGACGCGCACCGTCAGCGGCAGGGGTCCGGCGGGCGGTCCGGGCAGGCCGGCCGCGCCGGGCAGGGCGGTGTCCCGGCCGTGGAGGCGGACCGCGAACGTCACCCGCAGGGGGCCGGTCCGGGCCGCCGCCCGGTACAGCAGCAGGGCCCAGGCCGCGTGCAGGGCGCTGCTCTCGCCGGCGCCCCGGTCGGCGGCCCAGGACCGCAGGCGGGAGCTGTGCGGTGCGCCGAGGCGGCGGCGCAGGCGTCCGGCGCCGCTCTGTCCGGTGCCGGGGCCGGGGCGGCCGGCCGCGGTCGCCGGGCGTGCGGGGGGTGCGGTGCGCGTCCACAGCTCGCGGGCGCCGGTGCTGTCCTGGCGGGCCAGCCAGCGGGCGTGGTCGCGCAGGTCGGGGCGGCGCTCGCCGCCCGGCAGGCGGCCCCCGGCCAGGTAGGCGCGGTAGAACTCGCGGAGCAGGAGGTGGACGGCGTGTTCGTCGAGCAGGGCGCGGTGGCAGGTCAGCAGGATCCGGGCGGGCTGTGCCGGGTGTCCTTCCAGGACGCTCAGGCGCAGCAGCGGCGGGCGGGCCGGGTCCAGGCCGCGGCGGCGGTCGGCTTCGAGGAGGTCCTGCCAGGCGGTGGCGGTGCGGGTGTGGTGGTGGGTGATGTCGACGGTGGCGCGGGGGTGCAGGACCAGGCGGGGCAGCGCCGTCCAGTCGAAGGCGGCCCGCAGGACCGACTCCCGTGCGGACAGGGACTGCCAGGCCGCGCGGAAGCGGTCCCGGTCCAGGGGGCCGGACCAGTTCCAGTACACCTGTTCCAGTTCGCCGCCCCGGCCGGGAGGGCGGGCGGCGCAGTCCAGGAGCAGCTCGCGCTGGTAGCCGGTCAGGGCCACGGGGTCGCCGGCGGCGGGGCCGGGGCCCAGGAGGTCGGCCAGCAGCCCGGGGCGCAGCGGGGCGGGGGCCGGCTGCGCGGGGGCCGTGGCGGGCGGGTTGGGCGTGACGGGCGTGTCGGGTGTGGGGGGCGTGGGGGTGCCGGGCAGGAGGCGCAGGGTGTGCCGGCCCGGTCCGCGGCCCTCCAGGACGAGGTGGGTGCGGCGGTGGCGGCCGGCGATCCACGCGGCGAACCGTTCGGCGTGCGCGTCGTCGGGCAGCCCGCTCAGTTCCAGGGTGAGGACGCCTGCGGGCGCGCCCGGGAGTACCTCGTGCACCACCGCGAGGAGTGTTGCGGGACCGTCCGCGGTGCCCGTACCGCTCATCCGGTCCCCCGGGCGGTGCGGGCCGGGGGGCGGGCGCGGCAGTGTCCCTCAGGCACCGGCACGGACACGGTCCGGCGGGCACGGCGCGGCGGGCGTCAGGAGCGGGGTGTGCGGGGCGGACCGGCGGCCGTACGGGGCGGACCGGCCGTACGGGTGGTGTGAGTTGTGCGGGTGGTGCGGGTGGTGCGGGCTGGGAGTTGCTGCGGGTTCCCTCGGGTTCACGGCGTACGCCCTCCCTCGCCCCGGCCGGAGGTGACCGGTCGCGGGAAGCGTAGTAGCGCCCCGGGCCCGGGCCCCGGTTCCTCGAGCGGGCCTGCAGCGCCCCGCGAACCGGCGTCGACCGCCGCCGGCAACCCGGCCCTGCCGGCCGGGACGGCGGGGGCCGCAGAGACGGCGGGGGCCGGCGGGGTGCGGGGGGCGTCCGGGACGGACGGGGCGCCTGCGGGAGCGGGGGCGGGGCTGGCGGGGTGGTGGTGGGCCTCGCTGACCAGGTAGCGGCCCTGGACGAGGTGTCCGGCCACGCTCCAGCGCCCGGCGGTGAATCCCGCGGTGCCCGGCAGGGGGGCCGGGGTGAGGCGGCCGCGGTCGTCGCGGGTGAACCCGAAGCCGGTCAGGGGGATTGCGGTGCCGGGCTCCAGGGCCCGGGCGCAGGCCTCCTTCAGGCCCCACAGGGCCAGGAGGCGGGCCCGGCGCTCCTCCTCGGGCAGCGCGGCCAGCGCCGCGCCCTCGTGCGCGGTGCACACGCGTTCCAGGAGCGGCCCGAAGGCGGTGTCGCGGTCGGTGTGCCGGACGTGGACGCCGATCGGGCCGGTGCGGCTGACGCCGGCCACGACCAGCTCCCCCGCGTGTGCGAGGGCGACCTGCACCTCTGCGTCCGGGCCGCGCAGGACGTGCCGGGCGCCGGGGCCGCGGCCGGGGTCCAGGGTGTGCGCGGGCACGTTCAGGGCGGCGGCGGCCGCGTACTTCGCCACGGCGCGGGAGACGGCGAACCGGATCCGCCCGGCCGCGGCGGGGGTCTGGCGGTAGCGCGGCCAGTCCTCGCCGAGGAGCGCGCGCAGCGCGGGGTCCAGGAGCACGGCGGTCAGCCACTGCCCCCACGTCGTGCACACCACGGCCCGGCCGGTGTCGTCGAGGCGGTCGCCGACCTCGTCCCAGGGCCCGTCCGGGCCGGGGACGTGCAGGGGGGCGCCGGGCGCGGGTGCGGCCGGCGCGGGGGTGGGTGCGGCGGGCGCGGGGGTGGGTGCGGCGGGGGCTCCGGGCGGGCCGGAGCGCTCTGGGTTCATCCGCTGCCTCCTTGCGTTGCGCGTACCGGCGTGCCCGTCACGTACCGGTCGGGTGCCCGCCCGCGCGTTGTCGGACACCGCAGCGCCGGCCCGCGCGTTGTCGGACACCGCAGCGCCGGCCCGCGCGTTGTGTTGCCCGCCCGTGCCCGTCCGCGGGTGTTCATCGCAGGCGCCGGACCGTGTTCTGGGCGTGCCAGCGGGCCAGGCTCAGTGTCTGGGTGCCGGCCCGTCCCAGCCAGGTGCGCACGTGGCGGCGGGCTTCGGCGAGGCCGGTGCCGGGGCCCAGGACCTCTTCGACGGCTTCCTCGCGGAGCATCACCTGCCGTGCGCAGACGGCCCGTACGCCGTCGCCGTCCGGCAGCAGGGACCACTCGCCGCTGTGTGCGGCGATCAGGCGGGGTGTCACGAGTTCCTTGTAGACGATGCGGGCGGCGGAGGGGAAGCACAGGCGTACCGCCCGGGTGGCGAGGGTGCGGCCGTCGGGGGTGGCGCAGGTGTCGACGGCGGCGATCTGCACGCCGGGGGTGTCCTCGACGACGGTGGCGGCCTCCACGTGGGGCAGGCGTTCGGGCCAGTCCGCGATCCGGTAGAGGAAGTCGTAGGCCGACTCGGCGGGGCCGGTGAGGTGGACGCTGTCCTCGAAGGACAGCAGGGTGGCGTCGAGGTGTTCCCAGCGTTCGGCGATGTCCTTGAGGTGGGCGAGTTCGGCGGCGGTTTCCTGCTGCCACTGGTGGCGGCTGCGGGCGCTCTCGGCGGCGGGGAGGTGTTCCAGGGTGCGGTCCTGGCGCAGGGTCAGCACGGAGCGGTCCTCGTCGAGGGCGCGGACGGTCCAGGTGCCGGTGGTGGGGGTGCCGGGCCGGGCGGTGTCCTCGCGTTCGAACTCGACGGTCCTGGACTGGGGGTGCAGTACCCGGCGCAGGTGGAAGGAGCGGACCCGTTCGTCCGCCAGGTCCCACAGCCGCAGCCGTTCGCGGACCCCGTCGAAGTCGATCCGCTCGACGTGGACGGGTGAGGGCAGCAGCAGCGGCCAGCGCACGGCGTCGGCCAGCAGGCCGTAGACCACGCCGGCCGGCGCGGCCACCGGCACGGTCTGCTCGCTGGTGTGCACGCGCTGCGAGGACATGGACCGGCCCTTTCCTGGTCGTCGGTGCGGCTGTGCTCCAGCCTGCACCAGGGGACTCGAGGCTTCCTCAACCCCCGGCGGCGGGCCCGGCCAAAGGCGCGGGGGCCGCCGCGGGTACGGGGGCCGCCGCGGGTGCGGGGGTGCCGGTCTGGGTGAGGGCGTCGGCCAGGACCCGCCAGATCTCGGCGGCGAGGTCGATGTTGGCGTCGTCCTGGGCCTGTTGGGCCAGGGTCCGCAGGCCCTGGACGCCGGCCGGGTCGCCGCCCAGGATCAGCAGCTGGTGGCGCAGGATCTCCAGCCGTACCTGGCCGCGGTAGGTCATCCGGGGCTGGTCGGCGGCGAGTTCGGCGAGCAGGGTGCGGGCCTGGTCGTAGTGGCCGGTGGCGAAGGCGAGGTCGGCTTTGAGGGCGGTGAGGTCCTGGCGGAGGGCGGGGGTGCCGGTGAAGGCGAGGGCGGCCTCGGCCTCGGCGGCGCGGCGGCCGGCCCGGACGGGGTCGGCGGGCAGCCGCTGCAGGTGCAGGCGGGCGGTGGTCAGGCGCAGCCGGATCCACAGGACGAGGTCCTCCTGGCTGGCGAAGCGCTCCAGGGCCTCGTCCAGGCAGGCCTGTGCGCCGGCGTAGTCGCCCTGGCGGGCGCGGACGGCGGCGGAGGTCCACATGGCCTCGGCCCACAGGGCGTCGGTGCGGCCCTCGACGAGGGCGGTCAGCTCGTCGGCGTGCACGCGGGCGTCGCCGGCCCGGCCGGCCTCGGCCTGTACGGAGACCAGGGCGAGCAGGGCGGCGGCCCGGTCCTCCACGCCCAGCTGCTCGCCCAGGGCGATGCGGTGGGCTTCGACGGCGGCGTCCAGGGCGGGGGTGATCTCGCCGATGGAGCGCAGGCAGCGGGCGAGGCGGGTCAGGCCGCGGACGCGCAGCTCGCTGACGTCGACTTCCTCGCCGACGGCGACGAGGCGGGTGAGGTGGTCGCGTTCGGCGGTGTGGTCGCCCTGGAGGCGGGCGGCGCGGGCCAGGAGCCACAGGGCCTGCCAGCGCAGTACGGGGCTTTCGTGGCCCTCGGCGGCCAGGGCGCGGCGCAGTGCCTGGGCGGCGTCGTGGGAGCCGGTGGACGCGGCGAGGGTCAGGGCGTGGGCGAGGGAGCCGGTGGCCTGGTCCCGGAAGTCGCCGGGCTGAAGGCCCAGCCGGCCGGCCAGGTAGTCCACGGCGCGGTCGGTGGGCTGGCGGGCGCCGGATTCCAGGCGGGAGAGGTAGCTGGTGGACATGCCCTCGCCGGCCAGCGCGGTCTGTGACAGGCCCCGGGCCGTCCGCAGCTTCCTCAGGCGGTGTCCGAAGGCGGGCTGTCGCAGCATGGGCATCCCTGGGGTCGCGGGGAAACAATTCTGTCGGGTAACCGGCACCGAGCGTAGGGTCGGCGGCAACACGCGGGCAAACCTTTGCCACCGGTTGCGCGGCTCTCTCGTGCGGACGTCATGCGTTTCTTGAGCGGTTCTCGACCGCATCGAGGCAGACTCTCCAGAACCGGCCGTCGGACCGGCCGTTGACCTGCTCTTCCCGCAATTCAGCGCCTTGGAGTCGACGATGAGGCCACCGGCGTGCGCACCGCACGTGTCCCGGACACCCGCAGCACACGTCCCGCTCCCGCCGGCCGCGGCCCGCGCCCCGGGACGGGCCCGCGGCGTCTGCCCCGACGACGACATCGACTGGCCGTGACGGCCCGCCCCCGCCGCCCTCCCGGCGCACCGGCCCGAGGTCCGGCCCGCGGGCCCGGCCGGGGGGTGCGGGGCCCGGCGGGGGTGGTGGGCGGGGTCCGGCGGGGGTCCGGCCGAGGGGGCGGGGCGGGGGCCGGGGGCTCGGCACGGTTCGCGCCATATGATCACATGGCGGTATGACCACGAGGACGCTCTACCTGTTCTGCTCCGCCGCCCCGCCCGTCTTCGACGTGGCCCATGTGATCGAGGACGCCCAGGCCCGCGGCTGGGACGTGTGCCTGGGGCTGACGCCCACGGCGGCGCACTGGGTGGCGGGGAGCCTGGACGGGCTGGCCGCGCTGACCGGGCATCCCGTGCGCTGGCAGTACAAGCTGCCCGGCGAGGACGACGTGTGGCCGGCGGCCGACGCGCTGCTGTTCGCGCCCGCCACCTTCAACACGGTCAACTCCTGGGCCCTGGGCCTGACCGACCGGTTCGTCGTCGGGGTGGCCGCCGAGGCCCTCGGCAAGGCCACCCCCGCCGTCGCCGTGCCCTGCACCAACACCGCCCTGGCCGCGCACCCCCGGTTCGAGCCGTCGCTGGCCGTGCTGCGCGGCGCGGGCGTCGAGGTCCTCTACGGCGAGGGCGGCTTCACCCCCGGCCCGCCCGGCCAGGACACCCCGCCGCACTTCCCCTGGCAGGCGGCCCTGGACGCCGTGGGCCGGGCGGGCACCGCCCAGGCCTGACACCCCGGACCGGCCCCGGGCCCGCTCCCCCGGCGCCGGGACGGGAGGGGCGGGAGGGCGGGGAGGTCGGGGGAGGTCAGGGGAGGTCGGGGGAGGTCAGGGGAGGTCGCGGAAGAAGGCCCGTACGTCCCCGACGAGGAGGTCGGGGACCTCCATGGCGGGAAAGTGCCCGCCCCGGTCGTAGGAGGTCCAGCGCACGATGTTGTCGGTGCGGGCGGCGATGTGCCGCAGCGGGATGAAGTTGTCGTGGGGGAAGTCGGCCAGTGCGGTCGGCGTGCGCGACACCTCGGGCGGCTGCCCCGCGTAGTCGGCGTGCGCCCGCTCGTAGTAGATCCGGGCGGCGGAACCGGCCGTCCCGGTCAGCCAGTACAGCATCACGTTGGTGAGCATCTGGTCGCGGTCCACCGGGCAGCGCGGGTCGGCCCACTCGGTGAACTTCTCCCCGATCCAGGCCAGCAGCCCGGCGGGCGAGTCGTTCAGCCCGTAGGCCAGGGTCTGGGGGCGGGTCGCCTGGATGTCGGCGTACCCCTGCCGTTCGCGCGTCCAGGTCCGCATGCGTTCCCAGGAGGCCAGCGTCCGCTCCCGCTCGGCGCTCTCCAGTGCGGCCAGCTCCGCCGGGTCCGGCTCGGCGCTCGCCCCGGCACCGGGCAGCAGGTTCAGGTGGACCCCGGTCACGTTCCCGGGCCGGATCCTGCCGAGCTCCCGCGAGATCGCGGCGCCCCAGTCGCCGCCCTGCACCCCGTACGCCGCGTACCCCAGGCGCTCCATCAGCACCCCGAAGGCCCGCGCGACCCGCTTGAACTCCCAGCCGCGTTCACGGGTCGGCCCCGACAGCCCGAAGCCGGGGATGGAGGGCAGCACCAGGTGGAAGGCGTCGGCCGGATCGCCCCCGTGGGCCCGCGGATCGGTCAGCGGGCCGGCGACCTGCTGGAACTCGACGGGGGAGCCGGGCCAGCCGTGGGTCATCAGCAGCGCCCTCGCGCCGGGTTCGGGCGAGCGCAGGTGCGCGAAGTGCACCCGCGCCCCGTCGATCACGGTCGTGAACTGCGGCCAGGCGCCCAGGCGTTCCTCCGCGGCCCGCCAGTCGTAGGTGTGGCGCCAGTACCGCAGAAGGTCACGGGCCCGGCCCAGCGGCATCCCGTACGCCTCCCCCGCACCGGGCAGTTCGTCGGGCCAGCGGGTGCGGTCCAGGCGTACGGCGAGGTCGTCGAGGTCCTCCTGGGCGACATGGAGGCGGTAGGGGATCGGGTCGGGGATCGGGTCGGGGATCGGGTCTTCGTCAGCACGGTTCATAGGCCCCGCAGGCTAAGGGCTTGCAGATCATTAACACGTTGTCTTGATCTTGTTGTTGGGCTCGCCTACC
>NZ_JBHXSY010000050.1:0-41419 GCF_042715295.1 Streptomyces sp. NPDC058701
CGGCGATACCTGGGTCCTGCGCGGGGGCGGGCTGCGCGGGGGCGGGCGCGGCCCCGGCCTCCGCCTCGGCGCGCAGCCGGCGGGCGCGGCGGCCCTCTCCGGCCTCGCCGGGACCGGGCCGGGACGGCGGTGCGGCCTCCTCCTCGGGCAGGTCGTCGTCGAGCCGGGCCCGGCGGCCGGGCAGCGCCATCACCAGCAGCACCAGGGCGAGGAGGCCCTGCGTCCAGTGCCAGGCGGTGCGGACCGGCGAGGTCTCGTGGACGAGGTCGAGGCGGCCGGCGGCGGCGGGCAGTTCGAAGCCCTGCGCCCAGCCGTCCAGGGTCTTCGGCTTGAGGGGCTTGCCGTCGAGGGTGGCCCGCCAGCCGGAGTCGGCGCGGTCGGCGATGCGCAGCGTGCGGCCCGCTTCGCCGGCCGGGATCTCGGCGTGGGCCTCGACCGGGCCGGAGGCGACCGGGACGGGTGCCTCCCCGGGCTTGCCGGGGACGATGACGGTGCGGGGCAGCCAGGGCTCGACGCCCCAGAGGGCGGTGCCGTCCTGCTGGTGGCGGCGGCTGAGGCCGGGGGTGGCGTCGAGGACGCGGCGGATCTCCTCGGGGCCGCCCGGCCGGAACATGACGAAGCGGATGGCGAAGGCGCTGAGCTGGCTGGACTGGTCGGCGCCGGAGCCCGCGACGAGGTTGGAGACGACCTTGTCGAGGCGGGCGTCGCCGCCGGTCGCGGCGGTGGTCTCGGCGTCGCCGAGGCGGCCTCCGGAGCCGCGGACGAGGCTGTAGGAGACGCCGGCGGGGCCGTCCAGGTCGAGGATGAGGGTGCGGGTCTGGTTGTCGTCCCCGCCCGCGTCGGCGACGAAGGCCGGGACCTGTACGGGGTCGCGGCGCTGGAGCGGGCCGGCGGCCCCGTCGAGCACCCAGCCGGCCGCGCCGAGCAGGGGGCCGGCGGCGGCGGCGAGCGCGACCAGCGCGGCCAGCGGCTGGCGCCAGCCGAAGCTGCGGGCGGCGACGCGGTGCTTGGCTCCGTCGGCGCCGAGCACGGCGGCCGCGAGGAGGGCGAGTCCGTAGACGAGGGTGGCGGGCCCGGCCCAGGCGGTGCGGGCGACGAGGACGGCGCACAGCAGCCCGGCGAGGGCGGCGGCCCAGGCGGTGCGTACGGCGGACCGCCGGTCGGCGCGGAGCAGGGCGGCCAGGGCGGCGAGGACGACGCCGGCGAGGAGCAGGGAGGCGCCGGTGCCGGGGCCGCCGGGGTTGATGCCGAGCAGGCCGAGGGGCGAGGCGGAGCCGGCTCCGTACGGCAGTCCGGCCTCGCGGAGCAGGCGGCCGGGGTGCGTCAGGAGCCCGAGGGACCAGGGGGCGAGCACGAGGAGCGGGACGCCGAGGGTGGCCGCGAGCCGGGGGCCGTACGTCTTCCAGCGGTCGCGGCGGGCCACGAGCGCGGCGGCGCCCAGCGCGGCCGCGAGCGGCCAGACGACGGGGGTGAAGGCGGTGGCGAGGGTGAGCAGGAGGGTGTGGGTCCACACCGGGCGCCGGCCCGGGTCGGTGTCCGCTCCCCCGAGGCCGAAGGCGGCGACGGCGGAGCGGGCGATGAGCGGCAGCAGCACGGCGAGGACGGCGGTGCCGAGGCGGCCGCCGGCGAGGGCTCCGGTGACGGCGGGCAGGAAGGCGTAGGCGACGGCGGCCCAGGCGCGCAGCAGGCGGGACTCGACGAGCGGCCGGGAGGCGAAGTACGCGGTGAGTCCGGCGAGCGGCACGGAGCCGACAAGCAGCAGGGTCAGGGCGGCCTGGGTGGATCCGAACAGCAGGGTGGAGACGGCGCCGAGGACGGCGAGGTACGGCGGGGCGTCGGCGGTGGAGCCGGTGGAGACGGTGTGCCAGCCGTCGGTGTAGGCGCGCCAGAGGTCGAGGCCGCTGTCGGGGGCGGGCAGCAGGGCGCCGCCCATCAGGGAGCCGCCGCCGATGAGGGAGCGGCAGGCGGCGAGGGAGACGAGCAGGAGGAGGCCGAACAGGACGGGCGCGGGGTTGCGGGCGATCCGCTTGAGGCGCGCGAACCGTTCGGTGTCCTGGTAGTCGCCGTCCTCATCGGGCGCGGTCAGGATGCTGGCTCCGCCGTGCCGGCCGGCGGGGGCGGTGTCGGTGGCGCGCCCTTCGCCGAAGTACCCGGCGAGGGCTTCGGCGTTGGCGCGCAGGGAGGCGCCGGGCGGCGGGAAGAGCGGGCGCAGCTCGGCGGCGGGGACGGCGGGGCGGCGGCGGGTCTTGCGGGCGGCGAGGACGCGGCCGGGGCGGAGCAGGGTGGCGAGGAGGCCGGTGAGTTCGTCGACGGCCTGGCCGGGTGCCTTGCCGACGAGGTAGGCGAGGGTGCGCAGGACGGTGCCGACGAGGACGCGCAGCAGCACGTACGGGAGGGCTCGGCCGGAGCTGTTGGCGAGCATCGTGTAGACGGCGCCGGCCTTGTCGACGCGGTGCGGGCTGGAGGCGGTGCGGCCGGCGCAGTCGACGGTGCGCCGCTCGCGGGCGGAGGCCTCGGCGTGCCGCATGACGGCGTCGGGGGCGACGAGGACGGTGTGGCCCGCGCTGTGGGCGCGCCAGCACAGGTCGACGTCGTCGCGCATGAGCGGCAGCCGGCGGTCGAAGCCGCCGAGGGCGTCGTAGACGTCGCGGCGCACGAGCATGCCGGCGGTGGAGACGGACAGGACGGGGCGGATCTGGTCGTGCTGGCCCTGGTCCTGTTCGCGGCGGTCCAGGCCGGTCCAGCGGCGGCCGCTGCGGGCGACGGTGACGCCGGCTTCGAGGAGCTGCTTGCGGTCGTACCAGCCGCGCAGCTTGGGGCCGATGACGGCGGCTTCCGGGTTCTCGTCGGCGACGCGGAGCAGCTCGGCGAGGGCGTCGGGTTCGGGGGCGCTGTCGTCGTGGAGCAGCCAGAGCCACTGGACCGGTTCGCCGTGCGGGAGTTCGGGGAGGTCGTACGCGTCGTCGCGCCAGGTGCGGCTGACGGGGTCCCAGCCGCTGGGGCGCTTGAGGTACGGGAGGTCCTCGGGGGTCAGCGTGCCCGCGGTCCGGGCGGCCTCGTCGACGGCGGTGCCGAATCCGGTGCGCCGGGCGAGGTGCAGGACCCGGGCGTCGCCGAAGGCCTCGGTGAGGAGCCGGGCGGAGTCGTCGGCGCTGCCGGTGTCGGCGGCGACGTGGTTCTGGGCGGGGCGTTCCTGGCCGAGGAGACCGGCGAGGGTCCGCGGCAGCCAGCGGGCGCCGTCATGGGCGACGAGGACCGCGGTGACGACGTGCCGGGGGAACTCCGGGGTGGCGGGGGCCTGGTGGGAGGCCGTCGACTGGCTGTGCAGGGACATCGCGGTACGGGCCCTCCGGCCGGGGGTCCGGGGGTGGTGGACCCTCGGAGGCTGCTGGACAGCGCCCCACACTAACGGCTGGGAACAAGGCAGTCCGCCTCCTGCGGGGAAGGTGCGGGAGGCGGACCGTTTGCTCTGCCCGATCGGTGCGGTGCGCCGTCGGCCGTGCCGCCGGACGTGCCGGGCTGTGTGCCGTCGGATATGCCGTGGGTGGTGCCGCGGGATATGTCGTGCGATGTGCCGTGGGTGCCGGCGCGGGGGCGCCGGGCCCTCCTCAGACCGCTGCCTTCTTCAGCCGGCGGCGCTCGCGCTCGGAGAGGCCGCCCCAGATGCCGAATCGCTCGTCGTTGGCGAGGGCGTACTCAAGGCATTCGGAGCGGACCTCGCAGGCGAGGCAGACCTTCTTGGCCTCGCGGGTGGAGCCGCCCTTCTCGGGGAAGAAGGACTCGGGGTCGGTCTGGGCGCACAGAGCGCGCTCCTGCCATCCGAGCTCCTCGTCCGCTTCCTCGACCAGCAGTTCCTGAAACAGCTCGGTCATGTGCGCCCCTCGCTCTGTCTGTGCGTCCCCGTGATGATGTCGTCACTGATAGCTACGTAACGACACGAGTGAAATTACAAGTGCGTGGCTCCTGAGCAGTCAAGCTGGGGTCTGCTATTGGGGCCCTTATTCACTCTGCGGAACCAAGCGTATGCAGTAAGTGTTCAAATCGCCAAAAACCGTGACACATGCTCCGCGCTCATCACACAGCGCCCATTGCCCGTAATCGACGTCCCATTCGGCGGCTTGGTTGCGATCCGGTCACGGAAGCGGCGCAGATCACATTCAGGTCACGAGATGGTGGGCGGTGGTTTGAGTCGCGACACAGCGCCACATCCCCTGGTCCGGCCTGCACAAACCTTTCTCCGGACGCGTTAACCGGATGAGGTGAAACTTTTGCCCCGAAACGGTCACCGAGTTGACAGTCCCGCCCCCGACCCGCTCTCCTTGTCCGCATGTCAGCGACCGCAGCCGCCACCCGGACCCCCATTCGTGGGTTCCTGCGTGCTGCCCAGGTTCGCTGTTGCTGTTGCAGCTGTTGATGCCCTCGGAGCTCCGGCTCCGCTGAGCTCCGGCCGGCCCCCCACAGCAACCGCCAGCACGACTGACATACGTCGAGGTATCCCCACGATGAACAGCGCCATCCCCGCCGTCACCGCCCCGGCGCCCGCCACGGGCGGCGAGAGCGACCTCCAGATCGCCGGCGACATCCTCGCCGTCCAGCACCTCCTCCAGCCCGCCCGCGAGCACCCGGCCACCGTCGCCGAGTTCGTGGGCCTCGCCCGCTCCATCGCCGGGGACCGCGCCTCCTGGGAGCACCTGGTCCGCTACGACGCCACCACCCGCTGGTACCACCGGCTGCGCACCGGCCCCGGCTACGAGGTCTGGCTGCTCAGCTGGGTCCCCGGCCAGGGCAGCGGCCCGCACGACCACGGCAGCTCCTCCGGCGTGATGACCGTCCTCGACGGCGAGCTCACCGAGCACAGCGCCCGCGGCCGGCTCTCCCTCGGCGCCGGCTCCCAGCGGGTCTTCGCCCCCGGATACGCCCACGAGGTCGTCAACGACACCCTCGACGGTGCGGTCAGCCTGCACGTCTACTTCCCCGGGCTGACCGAGATGCCGATGCACAGCTGCTCCCCGGCCCGGCCGGAGGCCCTTCCCGTCTGACCGTGACGCGGCCTGACAGACTTCGGTCCATGCGCATTGTTGTTCTGGCCGGCGGTATAGGCGGCGCCCGGTTCCTCCGCGGACTGAAGTCGGCAGTCCCCGACGCGGACATCACGGTCATCGGCAACACCGGTGACGACATTCACCTGTTCGGGCTCAAGGTGTGCCCCGATCTGGACACGGTGATGTACACCCTCGGCGGTGGCATCAACGAGGACCAGGGCTGGGGGCGCGCCGACGAGTCCTTCACCGTCAAGGAGGAGCTCGCCGCCTACGGGGTCGGACCCACCTGGTTCGGTCTGGGCGACCGCGACTTCGCCACCCACATCGTCCGTACGCAGATGCTCGGCGCGGGCTTCCCGCTGAGCGCGGTCACCGAGGCCCTCTGCGACCGCTGGCAGCCCGGCGTCCGGCTGCTGCCCATGTCCGACGACCGGGTCGAGACCCACGTCGCCATCACCGAGGCGGGCACCGGCGAGCGCCGGGTCGTCCACTTCCAGGAGTACTGGGTCAGGCTGCGCGCCTCGGTCGACGCGGAGGCCGTCGTACCGGTCGGCGCCGAGCAGGCCAAGCCCGCGCCCGGCGTACTGGAGGCCATCGCGGCCGCCGACGTGATCGTCTTCCCGCCGTCCAACCCGGTGGTGTCGGTCGGGACGATCCTGTCCGTGCCCGGCATCCGGGAGGCCGTGGCCGCCGCCCCGGCGCCGGTCGTGGGCCTCTCCCCCATCGTCGGGGGCGCGCCCGTACGCGGCATGGCCGACAAGGTGCTGGCCGCGGTCGGCGTCGAGTCCACGGCCGCGGCCGTCGCCCTGCACTACGGGACCGGGCTGCTGGACGCCTGGCTGGTGGACACCGCCGACGCGGACTCCGTCGCCGAGGTGGAGGCCGCCGGTATCACCTGCCGCGCGGTGCCCCTGATGATGACCGACCTGGAGGCCACCGCCGAGATGGCCCGCGCCGCGCTGGAGCTGGCCGGGGCCGCGCGGTGACGGCGGCGCACCCCCCTCGCGGGCGCGGTCCCGCGTACGAGGTGCGGGCGGTCGAGGGGATTCCCGAGGTCAGGCCCGGTGACGACCTGGCGAAGCTGATCGCGGTGGCCGCGCCCGACCTGCGCGACGGCGACGTCCTGCTGGTCACCTCGAAGATCGTCTCCAAGGCCGAGGGCCGGATCGTCGAAGCCTCCTCGCGCGAGGAGGCCATAGACGCCGAGACGGTACGGGTGGTGGCGCGCCGGGGCCCGCTGCGGATCGTCGAGAACCGGCAGGGTCTGGTCATGGCCGCGGCCGGCGTGGACGCCTCCAACACCGCCCCCGGCACGGTGCTGATGCTGCCCGCCGACCCCGACGCCTCGGCCGCCGCGATCCGTGCGGGGCTGCGCGACGCCCTCGGCGCCGACGTGGGCGTGGTCGTCACGGACACGTTCGGGCGGCCGTGGCGCACCGGTCTCACCGACGTGGCGATCGGCTCGGCCGGCGTACGGGTCCTGGACGACCTGCGGGGCGGGACGGACACGCACGGCAATCCGCTGAGCGCCACCGTCGTGGCCACGGCCGACGAGCTGGCCGCCGCCGGGGACCTGGTCAAGGGCAAGGCGGCCGGGCTGCCGGTCGCCGTCGTGCGCGGGCTGGCCCACGTCCTGGGGGAGGGCTCCTCGGCCCGGGACCTGGTCCGCCCGCCGGCCGACGACATGTTCCGCCTCGGCACCTCGGAGGCGGTCCGCGAGGCCGTGACGCAGCGCCGTACGGTCCGGTCCTTCACCGCCGAGCCGGTGGACCCCGGCGCGGTGCGGCGGGCGGTGGCGGCGGCCGTGACGGCCCCGGCGCCGCACCACACGACGCCGTGGCGGTTCGTCCTGCTGGAGTCGGCCGCGGCCCGGCTGGAACTGCTGGACGCGATGCGGGACGCGTGGATCGCCGATCTGCGGGCGGACGGGAAGTCCGAGGAGTCCGTGGCGCGGCGGGTCCGGCGCGGGGACGTGCTGCGGGCCGCCCCGTACCTGGTGGTGCCCTGTCTGGTGACGGACGGCGCGCACGACTACGGGCACGCGCGGCGCGACGCGGCCGAGCGGGAGATGTTCGTGGTCGCGATGGGCGCGGGTGTGCAGAACCTGCTCGTCGCGCTGGCCGGGGAGCGGCTGGGCTCGGCGTGGGTGTCCTCGACGATGTTCTGCCGTGACGTGGTGCGCGGCGTGCTGGGACTGCCCGACGACTGGGACCCGATGGGTGCCGTGGCGGTGGGCCACCCGGCCGCGGCCGCGCCGGAGCGGCCGGCACGGGTGGCGGCGGACTTCATCGAGGTCCGCTGAGCCGGGGTCCGCTGAGCCGGGGTCCGGTAAGCCGGGCGGCGCGGCCGCCGTACGCCGCCGGGTCCGGCGGGTTCCGTCAGAGCCTGCCGATGTCGCTCCGCGGCATCCGGGGGGCGCGGCGGGGCGGGGTGCGGCCGGCGAGGAGGACGAGCCGGGCGGCCCGGTGGCGCTGTCCCGCGTACGGGGCGAGGAGCTCCAGCATGGCGGCGTCGTCGGCGTCGCGGTCCCCCGCGAGGGCGTAGCCGATGATGCCGGGCAGGTGGAGGTCGCCGGTGGTGACGGCGTCCGGGTCGCCGTTGCTGCGCTGGAGCGTCTCGGCGGAGGTCCAGGGGCCGATGCCGGGGACCGCCTCCAGCCGGGCGGCGGCCGGCCCGGGCTCCATCGCGGCGGCCTCCTCCATCCGGTTCGCCACGCGGGCGGCCCGGACGATGGTGGCGGCGCGCTTGTCGTCGACCCCGGCCCGGTGCCAGTCCCAGGACGGGATCAGGGCCCAGGTCCGGGCGGCGGGCATGACGTGGAGGCCGAGCTCCTGGGGGCCCGGGGCGGGCTCGCCGTACTGGCGCACGAGCCGGCGCCACCCCCGGTAGGCCTCGTCGGCGGTCACCTTCTGCTCCAGGACGGTGGGGATCAGGGACTCCAGGACCAGGCCGGTGCGGGTGAGGCGCAGGCCCGGGCGGCGGCGGTGGCTGGCGTGGACGAGCCGGTGGCGGGGGACGAACACCGCCGGGTCGTCGCCGGCGCCGAGCAGGGCCGGCAGGTGTTCGAGGATCCAGTCGGCGCCCGGCCCCCAGGCCTCGGCACCGATCTCCGTGTCGCTGCCCGTGCCCGTACGGAAGACCCGGAGGGTGGCCGGGCCCGCCGGGGTTCGGCTGGCGCGCCACACGGAGCCGTCGGGGGCCGCGCGGAAGGTGGGGTCGCCGGGGCCGCGCCGGAGCGGGCCCAGGGTGGTCCCGAGGTCGAGGGGTCCGTCGGGGGTCCAGCGGCGCCGGACGGCTCCGCCGCGGGGCGGGGTCGTCCCGGCCGGGGCCGCCGCGGGGGGCGCGGGCCGCACGGCGGGCACGGTGGTGCGGCCGCCGCGTACGGCGGTGCGGGTGAGGGGGTCGAAGCGGCCGGCCATGCCTTCGAGCGTAGCCCTGCGGGGCGGGTCCCCGCCCCGCCCCCGTTCCCCGGGGCGGGGCCCGGACCCCCGCCGGTCCCGGGCCCCGCCCCGTGCCCCGCGGCCCCGAACGCCGGGGGCCGGGACGTCCCGGGGGTGGTTACGGGCGGCCCTGGAGCCGGGCCGAGGCCGTGCGGGTGGCGGGGAGCCTGCCGTACAGGAGCCTTCCGGGGCACTCCGTCGCGAAGCCGTCCCGGTGGCCCGCGATCACGTTCATCCTCACGTTGCTGCCCTTGGCGTACAGGTTGCCGCCGCCCGACTTCAGGGTGGTCTTCGCCCGCGGGTCCGCGCCGAACAGGCCGAGCTTCCAGGCCGTGAGGCGGGCCACCGAGTCGACGACCGCCGCCGGAGGGGCCGTGCCGGTGTAGGAGCCGATGACCGCGACGCCCATGCTGTCCGTGTTGAACCCCATGGTGTGCGCGCCCAGGACCGCCTTGGAGACGCCGCCCGCGCGGCCCTCGTAGACCGTGCCGCACTTGTCGACGGCGAAGTTGTAGCCGATGTCCCGCCAGCCGCTGCTGACCACGTGGTAGCGGTACAGGCTGCGCAGCACCGCCGGCGCGTCCTTGCAGGTGTAGTTGTTGCCGGAGGCGCTGTGGTGGACGAAGGCGGCTTTGACGGTGTTCGTGTAGCCGAAGCCGGGCTCGCGCAGCTTCTCGTCCGCGCCCCAGCCCGCACGGGTGACGATCCGCGGGCGGGGACCGATGTACGGGGCGGCCGCGGCCGTCAGTCTGCCGTCGCTCGCGAAGACCGCGTCGGCGGTGGAGTCGGCCTTGTCGAGGGCGCCGATCTCGGTGGCGCCCAGCTCCGCGTGCGGCAGGTTGGCCGCGGAGGACTCGGCCATCTCCATCGTCATGCCCGGCACGGCCAGGTCGCCCTTGTCGTCGCCCCCGGGGCCGGCGTTCTTGCCGTCCGTGCCCCGGACCGGCGCCTCCGCGCCCGGGTCGACGAGTTCGATCCGCAGGCCCGACGGCAGCCGGGCCGGTGCGCGGGTGGCCGGGGTGCCCGGTTCGGCCTGGACCCGGACCTCCACCCCGTCGGACGCGCCGACCCACAGCGGGGCGGTGGCGCCGCGGACGCGGCCGGAGCCGCGCTCCACCGCGTCGGGGTCGGCCGCGTGCTCGTCGTTGTGGGTCTCCACGTCCTGCCAGCCGGACCAGACGGAGGTCACCGCGGAGCGGGTACGGACCTGGACCCGGCCGTGGAGCGGGGCGGCGGCGTCGTCCCAGACGACGCCGACCAGTGAGAACGTCGTGACCTCGCGGGCCGCCAGGCCCTGCGTCTCGGGGAGGCGGGGCGAGGCGCTCATGCCGGGAACGCCGGGGCTGCGGTCCGCGGCGCGTCCCACGGGGACGAGCGGCAGCGACTGGGTGGACCCGGCGGGTGTCACGGGGGAGACCGCGTCCGGGGACGTGGCGGCCAGGGCCGGAGTAGGAAGCGCGAGGGGCAGGGCCAGTACGGCGGCCGTCGCGACGCCGATCGAGGAAGCAAGGAATCCACGCATGACAAGGATGCTGGGCACCCGTACCCCCCGGCGCCATCCGAGAACTGACGAACCGTCCGCTTGACCCCGCGCACCCCTCCCCCGTACGGAGGAGCCGCGGCCCCTCGTACGGGGGACGGGCCCGCGTACCCTGTGCCGGGTGAACGCCACTGACCGCACCCCTGCCGACCTGCTGCGATCCGCGCTCGCCGCCGATCCGGGCCGCCCGCTCGTCACCTTCTACGACGACGCCACGGGCGAGCGCGTCGAATTGTCCGTCGCCACCTTCGCCAATTGGGTGGCCAAGACCGCCAACCTGCTCCAGGGCGACCTGGGCGCCGAGCCCGGCGACCGGCTGGCGCTGCTGCTCCCCGCGCACTGGCAGAGCGCCGTGTGGCTGCTCGCCTGCGCCTCGGTCGGTGTCGTCGCCGAGGTGGGCGGCGATCCCGCCGGCGCCGACCTCGTGGTCAGCGGGCCGGACGCGCTGGAGGAGGCCCGCGCCTGTTCCGGGGAGCGCGTGGCGCTGGCCCTGCGGCCGCTGGGCGGGCGGTTCCCGCAGCCGCCGGCCGGGTTCGCGGACTACGCGGTGGAGGTGCCCGGGCAGGGCGACCGCTTCGCGCCCTTCGTCCCGGTGGACCCGGAGGGGCCCGGGCTGGCCGTCGGCGGCGAGGAGCTCTCGTACGCGCAGCTGACCGACCGCGCCCGCGAGGACGCCGCGAAGCTCGGGCTCGGTGCCGGTTCGCGGGTGCTGACCGGCCTCGGCTACGACACCTGGGAGGGCCTCTCGGCCGGGCTGTACGCGGCCCTGGCGTCCGGCGGCTCCGTGGTGCTGTGCCGGAACCTGGACGCCCTCTCGGCGGACGGGCTGGCCCAGCGGGTCGAGAGCGAGCGCGTGACGCACCGGATCTGACCGCCGCGTCTGCGGCACCCCGTCTGACCTGCCGCGTTTCCCGCGGCCCGGGGCACTCCGGTACCGCTCCGCACGCGGAGAACGGTCTATTTGTCACCCGCTCGGCCCTTGACAGGACCCCGCCCCCGGGCCGCCCCGGCGCACCGGGGGCAGGATCGGCAATGGCCGCACTCACTCGTACGGCTTGTTGCCGGAGCGGCGACCGGAGCGGCGAGGGGACTGACGCGGGTGACGGACAGCGCAGGCATACCGGGCGGCGCCGGGACGGGCGGAGGCACTCCCCCGCCTCCGCACGGCCCCAGGCGCCGGCTGCTGCGCTGGAGCTGCCTCGGTGCCGCGGTGGTGGTCCTGGCGGGCACGGCCACCGGCTGGTGGCTCTACGACCGGCTCAACGGGAACATCACCGCGGACAACTCGGCCGAGGCCGAGCTCCGGCGCTACGAGCGCGAGCGCCCGGCGAACTTCGCCACCGGGGCCCAGAACATCCTGCTGATCGGCTCGGACTCGCGCTCCGGCAAGGAGAACGCCCGCTACGGGGCGGACAAGGGCACGCAGCGCTCGGACACCGTGATCCTGCTGCACCTGCCCGCGGACCGGAAGAGCGCCACGGCGGTCTCGATACCCCGGGACCTGATGAGCGACATCCCGTCCTGCCTGAAGCCGGACGGGACCCGCACCGCCCCCCGGTACGCGCAGTTCAACTGGTCCTTCGAGTGGGGCGGGGCCGCCTGCACGATCCGTACGGTGGAGAAGCTGACCGGCATCCGCGTCGACCACCACATGGTCGTCGACTTCGGCGGCTTCAAGAAGATGGTCGACGCGGTCGGCGGGGTGGAGGTCTGCCTCGAACAGCCGGTGGAGGACACGGCCGCCAAGGCGAAGCTGCCCGCCGGACTGCACACGCTGCGGGGCGAGCAGGCTCTCGGCTACGTCCGCGCCCGGCACGGCCTGGGCAACGGCAGCGACACCGAACGGATGCTGCGCCAGCAGGAGTTCCTCGGCTCGCTGGTCAAGAAGGTGCAGAGCAACGGAGTGCTGCTCAATCCGGCCCGCCTGGTGCCGCTGCTGGACGCGGCGACCTCCTCGGTGACCACCGACCCGGGGCTGGCCTCGCTGCGCGGGCTGTACGAACTCGTGCGGAGCGTACGGGACATACCGACGGAGCAGGTCAAATTCCTCACGGTGCCGCGGCGCCCGTACCCGTCCAATCCGAACCGGGACGAACTGGTACAGCCGGACGCGGACCGGCTGTTCGAGCGGCTGCGGATGGACCGGGCCGTGACGGTGACCCCGCCGAAGCCGCAGGACACCTCGCGACCGGCCTCCGCGCGGCCGTCCGGCGAGCCCTCCGGGGCCCCGTCGGAGCCCGCCGGCACCCCCACGGGAACCGGAACCGGCCCCACCCCCGTCCCCACTTTCACCGGGACCACGGCGGGTCCGGCCGACTGCCGGTAAAGCAATCCCAAAAGCCGGTGACCGAACCGAGCGTGATGGGCGTTTCGCCCCGTTATCAGGGAAGTGGAATTTGTCACCAGCATGGTTTGCAGCCGAACCTGACGGATAGGGTGAGCGATCCGGTGCCCGGCCGACCAAGAGGCCACGCACCAGCCGGATCGTTGACCGTGCGCCCGGGGGAGGCGCGTCGCGAGGCACCGACGGAGGATTCGAGCAACCGTGGATGCGCAAAGCCGTGGGCGGGCCGACGAGATCGACCCCGCAGACCAGTGGGTGATCAACCCCCGCACCGGCCACTACGAACTGCGACTGGGCAACTCCGTTGAGCAGCAACAGCGGCAGCAGCGGCCCTCCGTGTCGGCCCCGCGCAGATCGAGATCCGCCACGGCTCCCGCGCCGACCGCCCCCTCCCCCGCCGTCCCGAAGCCCCGCCGCGGCGACGGCCCGCCCGGGCGGCGTACCGGCCGCTCCCGCAAGGGCGGTGGCGGTGGCGGACGCAAGAAGTCGCTGGTCATCACCGGCGGGGCCCTGGCGTTCCTGCTGGTCGGCGGTTCGGTGGCGGGGTACCTCTACTACCAGCACCTGAACGGCAACCTCACGATCACGGACACGGCGGGCGCCGGCACCGGCGGCTTCCGGAAGAACGAGGCCATCAACATCCTCGTCATCGGCACCGACAAGCGCAGCGGCGCCGGCAACGAGGGCTACGGGGACGCGAACAGCGTCGGCCACGCCGACACCACGATCCTGTTCCACGTCGCGAAGGACCGCAGCAACGCGACCGCGCTGTCCATCCCCCGCGACCTGATCACGGACATCCCGGCCTGCCCGACGAAGCAGCCCGACGGCTCGACGAAGGAGATCGGGGCCACCAAGGGCACCCGCTTCAACAACAGCCTCGGGCAGGAGGGCCGCGACGCGGGCTGCACGATGCGTACGGTCAAGGCGCTCACCGGCATCGAGATCGACAACTTCATGATGGTCGACTTCAACGCGGTGAAGAACCTGAGCACGGCCGTCGGCGGAGTGCCCGTCTGCCTGGAGAAGGCCGTCGACGACAGGGACTCCAAGCTCAAACTGGGCGCCGGCGAACACCGCCTGGCGGGCGAGGACGCGCTGGCCTTCGTACGGACCCGGCACGCCTTCGGCAACGAGAGCGACCTGGACCGCATCAAGACCCAGCAGGCGTTCCTCAGCTCGATGATGCGCGAGATGAAATCGAAGGAGACCCTGACCAGTCCGAAGAAGTTCTTCTCGCTGGCGGAGGCGGCCACCAAGTCGCTGACCGTGGACCAGGGTCTGGGATCCATCGACAAGCTCACCGACCTCGCGGGCGAACTGAAGGACATAGACCTCAAGAACGTCACCTTCACCACCCTGCCGGTCCTCGACAACCCGGCCGAGAAGGTCAAGGCGACGGTCGTGCTCAACCAGGGGCTCGCCGATCCGCTGCTGCAGATGATCCGGGGGGACGTCTCGCTCACGGAGGTCGAGAAGAAGGAGGCCGCCGCGAAGGAGGCGGCCGACGCGGACGCGAAGGCCAAGCAGGACGCCCTCCTCCAGGGCGGCCGGGCGGCCGCGGCCGACGTACGGGTGGACGTGTACAACGGGGGCGGGCCCAAGGGCTCGGCCTCCACCACCCTGAACTGGCTGCAGAACACCAAGGGCGTGTCCAAGAGCAGCAACCGCGGAAACGCGCCCGCGAAGGTCGACGCCACCCGGCTGGAGTACGCGCCCAACCAGGCCGACCAGGCCCGGGCGCTCGCGGACCTGCTGGGCCTCCCGGTGACCGCCATGAAGGTGGGCACGGCGGACGCGGCGGCGAAGACCCCGATGAAGCTGACGCTGGGGCCGGACTTCAAGGAGCCGGGCACCCCGCTCACCCCTGCGCCGCCGCAGCAGCTGCCGCAGGACGTCCAGCGCACCGAGGCGGACAAGGCTGTCTGCGTGAAATGACCGACCACGGCCGGTAGGACCGGCACCACACGAAGCACGAAGGGATCTTGATGGGGGGACGCGTGAGGCACAGCAGCGTGCGGGGGGAGGGGGCGACCGCTCAGACCGCCGGTGACGCAGCCGGCGGCATAACCGACGGCGCGGCCGACGGTACGTCCGGCGACGATACGGGCGCCACCGGCGCGGTGCCCGCACCGCGAGGCGGCTCCCGGGCCGCCCGGCGGCCGGCCGGTGGCAAACGGGCGACGGGCGGCAGGCGTGCGGCCACCGGACGGCGGGGACGGCGGCGCGTGCTGCGCTGGACGGCCTCCGTCCTGTCCCTGCTGATACTCGGGACGGCGGCGGCCGGGTACCTCTACTACCGCCACCTGAACGGCAGCATCCAGACCGACGCGCTCAACCTCGGCGAGAACAAACTGGGCGGCTCCAAGCCCAACGCCTTCGGCCAGACCCCGCTGAACATCCTGCTCATCGGCTCCGACGCGCGCAACGACGCGGCCAACCAGGCCCTCGGCGGCGCCACCGACACCTTCGACGGCCCGCCCCTCGCGGACGTGCAGATGCTGCTGCACCTGTCCGCGGACCGCAGCAACATGTCCGTGGTGTCGATGCCGCGCGACACCATCCTGATGATGCCCAAGTGCACCGAGCCGGACGGCAAGGTGCACGAGGCCAGCAAGGGACTCGTCCAGACCAACGAGTCCCTCGGCCGCGGCGGACCGGGCTGCACGGTGGCCACCTGGACGGAACTGACGAAGATCCCCATCGATCACTTCATGATGATCGACTTCAAGGGCGTGGTCTCCATGGCGGACGCCATCGGCGGCGTCCCGGTCTGCGTCGAGCAGAACGTCTACTCCCGCAACAGCGCGGGCGAGGGCTCCGGCCTGAAGCTGCCGAAGGGCGTGAGCGTCATCCAGGGAGAGCAGGCCCTCCAGTGGCTGCGCACCCGCTACGGCTTCGAGGACGGCACCGACATCGGCCGCACCCACGCCCAGCACCAGTACATGAACTCGATGGCCCGCGAGTTCCGCAAGAACGCCAAGCTCACCAACCCGGTGAAGCTCAACAGCCTGGCGCAGGCCGCCATCGACGCCATGGTCGTGGACACCGGCCTGAACAAGATAGACAAGCTGTACGACCTCAGCATGGAGCTGAAGAAGGTCCCGCCGGGACGGATCACCATGACCACCATGCCGTGGGTCTACAGCAACCGGCCCGGCATGAACGGACGGGTCGAGCCCAAGTCGGGCGAGGCCGAGGACCTGTTCCGGATGGTCCGCGAGGACATCGCGCTCGACGGCAAGGGCTCCGGTACCCCCGCGGACCCCACCGCCTCCCCGTCGGCCGCCACCGGCGCCCCGGCCACCCCCTCGGCCCCGCCGGCGGCCGCGCCCGAGCCGCCCGCGAGGACCGCGGTCGGCGTCCGCAACGCCACCGGCGGCAAGGACGGCTCCCAGGCCCCCGCCCGCAACCGGGCACGTGACGTCACCGCCCTGCTGGCCGCCAAGGGGTACACCAAGGCCACCGCGGAGAACCGCACCGGCGCCGAGGACGTGACGGTGGTCCGCTTCAACTCCGCGGAGCAGGCGGGCAGTGCCAACGCCCTGGCGACCGCACTCGGGTTGCCGGCGTCCTCGGTGCAGAAGTCCGACGAGGTGTCCGGGATCGTGCTGTTCGTCGGCAAGGACTGGCGGACCGGCGACGCGCCGACCGCGCCGCCGCCCGCCCCGACCAAGGCCCCGGACTCCGCCCGCCCGCTCAACGGCGACGACGACCAGGCCTGCATGCCGGTCCAGCCCGGCTTCACCTGGTAGCCGCGTACGCGACGAAGGGGCCCGGCGGCTGTGTGGTCACAGTCGCCGGGCCCCTTCGTCGTGCCGGTCCGGGTACGGGTCAGACCTGCGAGGCGTCGCGCTGCACCGCCGGGCGGCGGCTCGCGATCACCCGCTTCGCCAGCGCGCGAGGGCTCGTCAGGAAGCCGAAGCCCCAGCACAGGTGCATGGTGGCGAGGGCCACCGGGATCTGCGCCCGCGCCTTCAGCGGGAGGCCGCGGCCCGCCGGGACCGCGCCGGCGACGATGCCCGCCAGGTAGCCGGCCGGGACGGCGAAGGCCCAGGGGGTGACGGCCGCGCCGACGACCACGCTCGCCGCGAGACCGCAGACGAGGGTCGGCGGGGCGAGGTAGCGAGGGTTGATGGAGCCCGCGTGGTAACGGGCCACCACGTGGCGCCAGCGCCCGTAGTCCTTGTACTGCTTGGCCAGGGCCCGTACGGAACGCCGCGGGCGGTACTGGACCTTCAGCTCCGGCGAGAACCAGATCAGGCCGCCGGCCCCGCGGATGCGGAAGTTCAGCTCCCAGTCCTGGGCGCGGATGAACTCCTCGTTGTAGCCGCCCTGCTGCTCCAGCGCCTCGCGGCGGAAGACGCCGAGGTAGACGGTCTCGGCGGGTCCGGCCAGGCCGCCGGTGTGGAAGGGCGCGTTGCCGACGCCGATCCGGGAGGTCATCGCCGCGGCGACCGCCTGCTCCCAGGCGTTCTGGCCCTCGGCGTGCATGATGCCGCCGACGTTCTGCGCGCCCGTCTCTTCGAGGAGGCGGACGGCGGTGGCGATGTAGTTCGGCGAGAGCATGCCGTGGCCGTCGACGCGCACCACGATGGGATGGCGCGAGGCTTTGATGGCGGCGTTGAGGGCCGCCGGGGTCCGGCCGGTGGGGTTCGGGACGGTGCGGACGCGGGGGTCCTCCGCGACGAGTGCGGCGGCGATCTCGTCGGTGCGGTCCGTGGACGGCCCGAGGGCGATCACCACCTCCATCTCGCCCGCGTACTCCTGTTCCAGGATGTGGCGGACGGACTCGCGGAGGTAGTGCTCCTCGTCGAGCACCGGCATGATCACCGAGACTGCGGGCTGCTGGGCGGGCATGTCGTCCTTCAAGGTCGGGTATCGGTGTCACGTTACCGCGTACGGGGGAACCGGGTGCGCGCCGAGCGAGCGGTACGGACAGAGGCTGATCGTATGGGCCTATTGTTCTGCCGCATCAGACGGAACTGCCGACCGTCCCCTGCTGTCCCCGCGGAGGTGTCCCCCGTGCCCCAGCCGCACCGTCCCACCCGTCCCGCCAGGCCGCCCGAGCCGCGCCGCGCGCGGCGCGGAGCCGGCGGCGGCCCGGCCCGGCACCGCGGTGACCGGCCCCGGTGGGGGGTGCGGCTCGCGGCCGGCCTGTCGGTGGTGGTGCTGGGCTCCGGAGCCGTCGGGCACGCCGTGATGACCGGGCTGGACACCGGGATCGAGCGGGTGGACCCGTTCAAGGACATGAAGAACCGCCCCGAAGCGGGGCACGGCATGAACTTCCTGCTGGTCGGCACCGACGGCCGCGAGAAGATCACCCCGGAGGAGAAGCGCGAGTACCGCCTCGGCGGCGCGCCCTGCCACTGCACCGACACGATCATGCTGGTGCACCTGTCGGCGGACCGGGAGCGGGCCAGCGTGATCAGCCTGCCCCGCGACAGCTACGCCGAAGTGCCCGCGCACCAGGACCTGGTCACGGGCAAGGCCCACAAACCGCACCCGGTGAAGCTGAACGCGGCGTACGCGGAGGGCGGGCCCAACCTGACCGTGCGGACCGTGGAGAACATGACCCGGGTGAAGATCGACCACTACCTGGAGGTCGACTTCACCAGCTTCATGAGGACGGTCGACGCGATGGGCGGCGTGGAGATCTGCACCGCCAAGACCATGCGCGACACCGCCACCGGCTTGGACCTGCTGCCCGGCACGCACCGGCTCACCGGCGGCCAGGCCCTGCAGTACGTGCGCTCGCGCCACATCGACGGGGCGTCCGACCTCGGCCGGATGCAGCGCCAGCAGCGGTTCATCGCCGCCCTGATCAAGCAGGCGACCGGCGGCGGCGTGCTGCTGAACCCCGTCAAGTTCAAGCAGGTCAGCTCCACCCTGCTCGGCTCGGTCCGGGCCGACACCGGCTTCGGTTCGGAGCAGATGCTCGCGCTCGGCCAGGCCATGCGGGACTTCACCCCGTCCTCGTCGGAGTTCGCCTCGGTGCCGATCGGCAGCCCCTCGCACCGGGTCAAGGGCATCGGCTCCACCGTGAAGTGGGACGAGGCGAAGGCGGCCAAGCTGTTCGCCGCGGTACGGGAGGACCGGCCGCTGGCCCCCGTCCGCCCCGGTCCGGACCGGGGCCGGCCCGCGTCCGTGCCCGTGGACGTCCCCCCGCAGCAGGTCCGGGTCCAGGTGGAGAACGGGACGCGGATCGACGGCTTGGGCGGCCGGGTGGACGCGGCCCTGCGCGCCACCGGCTTCGACACCACGCGGGCCCCGGGAAACGGCGCCAGCCGCGAGGTCAAGCGCACGGTGATCACGTACGACCCGCGCTGGGACCGCTCCGCCCGTACGGTGTCCACGGCCCTGCCCGGCAGCGAGCTGCGGGCGGTGCCGGGGCAGGGGCGGACGGTGGTGGTGCTCGCGGGCGCGGACTACCGCAAGGTGGTCCCGGTGCGCGCGGAGGACCCGTACCAGGGCGGGGCGACCGGGGCGGTCACCGGCGACCAGGTGGTCTGCGGGACATGAGCGCGCCGCCGCCCGGGCGGTCCCGGACGGCGGCGGTGACGGTGGCGGCGGCGGTGGCGGTCCGGCGGCCGGAGCGGCCTAGCGGACCCGTTCCACCAGGGTGACCTGGAGGCTGCGGACCTTCGTCTTCTGGACCACCTTGTAATGCTTCTCCAGCGCCCGGGCCTGGGCGTCGGGCAGCTTGTGGTACGGGTTCGCCGTACCGCTCCAGGTGACCACCCACACCCGCCGGGTGGTGCCCAGGCACTGCTCGGGCTGCTCGCACTCCACCGGGAACAGGTCGTCGCTCGCCACGGCCGTGCGCTGGGCGAACACGTCGCGGAGCACGACCCCCTCCGGCAGGGAGTACTCCACCTGGAAGTCGGTCATGTAGACGGTGTCGGCCCCGCGGACCGGCACGAAGCCGTCGCCGGGCCGGTAGCCCTTGGCGATGACGGCCGCCGCCTCCTCGCCCTCCCGGCCGCTCTTGACCGTCTCGGTACGGATCTGACGCTGGTCGGGGAGGCCGAGCAGGATCACCGCGGCGAGGCCGGCCACCCCCACCGGCCGGGGCCGGAGCGCGGCCAGGCCGGCGGCGGCGAGCACCACCCAGGCGGGCATCGTGAAGAGGAGGTAGCGGTCCATGAAGTACGAGGTGCTGCCCTGGGAGACGACCCAGGCGGCCGCGATCGGGGCGGCTCCGACCAGTGCGAGCTCCACCGCGGGCCGTCGGCCCCGGCGCCACGCGAGCGGGAGCAGCGCGAACGCGGCGATGGCCAGCGCGATGAGCGGGGAGCCGAAGAGGGCGTCCCAGACCTCCGCGATGCTGCGCAGGTGCGGGGTCTTGATCCAGCTGATCTGCCGGCCCACCTGGCGCTGGCCCAGCAGCACCAGCGGGACGACCGGAACCAGGGCTACGGCGACCGTCAGCGCGTAGCCGACGAGCGTGCGCCCCCGCCGGTCCTGCCGCCATCGCATCAGCACGATCAGGGCGTGCGGCAGCAGGAACAGCAGCGAGACGATGTGGAACAGCCCGGCCGCCGCGACGGCGACGGCGTACGGGGCCCAGCGCGCCGGGGACGGGCGCTTGAGCGCCCGCAGCAGCAGCCAGGTGGCGGCGGTGACCGCGAACACCACGAAGGCGTAGGAACGGGCCTCCTGGCCGTAGCGGGTGACGGAGGGCAGCAGGGCGAAGAGCAGGCCCGCGAAGACCGCGGTGCGGCGGTCGAAGAGCGTGCGGGCGGTGAGCACGACGAAGGCCGCGGCGCCGGCCATGGCGAGTGCCGACGGCATCCGGAGCATCGTCTGGGAGTCGCCGAAGACGGATATCCAGCCGTGCAGCAGCAGGTAGTAGAGCCCGGAGACGGCGTCGACGTTGCCGAGCATCTCGACCAGGTCGCCGGTGCTGCGGACGGCCGCGTTCCAGCTGGCGAGCTCGTCGCGCCACAGGTTCGGGGTGCCGCTGCCCGCGACGGCCGCGGCGAAGGTCAGTACGGCGGCCCAGAGCCAGTCGAAGCGGGCCCGGCCCGTCGCGGGCGGAGCGGGGCGGCGCCCCACCCCGTCGTCATCGGCGGGGCGGTCGGAGCCGGCCCCGGCCGCGACGGCAGCACTGCTCATGGTCATTGCACGAACCTTCCGGATCCATCGGGGGCAGCTGCGCGAGTGGGCCCCGTCGCATGAGGATCCGGACCGAGCTCGACGTGTCAGGGTAGATCAGTGTCCGGGGCCGCAACCAATCCCGGGCGGCCTCCGGGGGCTTGCGTCACCTGGGGCGCACCGGCGGATCGCTCTTGGGCAGCGAGACCTTCGCCCCGTCCAGCAGCCGCTTGAGCAGCGCCGACAACGGCCGCTCGGCGAACCGGTGGACGAGCCAGGACAGCAGCAGGATGGCGGCCAGGCACAGGGCCAGGAGCTGGAAGGGGGCGATGCCGTGGTCGCGGCCCCAGCGGATCATCGCCCAGCCGAGCTCCTGGTGGAGCAGGTAGACGGGGTACGTGAGCGCGCCGGCCACCGTGAGCCACTTCCAGCGGATCCAGTTGAGGGTGCCCATGGCGGCAGCCAGCATCACCAGGAAGGCCGCCGCCGAGACGGCCGCCATCACCCACCAGGACAGGCCGTGGTGGACCTCGTACTCATAGGCGCCGACCGTGATGTGCAGCCGGTTCTGCGCGTACAGCCAGGAGAAGCCGACCACCCCGAGGAGCATCGGGTTCACACCGAACCGGTAGATGAGGTACATGGCCACGCCCGCGATGAAGTACGGGGCGTCCTGCGGCATGAAGACGGTGTCCATCAGCTTGCTGTCGGTGCCCGGCGTGATCACCGCGAGGATCGTCCAGATGCCGCAGAAGGCCAGCACCCGACGGTAGGTCAGCCCCATGACGGCCACGACCGCGAACAGCAGGTAGAAGCGGAGCTCGATCCAGAGCGTCCAGTACACGCCGTCGGCCTCGGTCACGCCGAGGGGGCGCTCCAGCATCGTGAGGTTGGTCAGCACGTCGCTGACGCTCATCGGCTCGCGGCTGGCGCGGACGGTCGCGGCGAAGTTCACCACGAGGGTCGTGATGATGATGCCGACCCAGTAGGCCGGGTAGAGCCGCACGATCCGGGAGGTGAAGTAGTCCCGGGGCGAACGGCCCCAGCACGACATGCAGATCACGAAACCGCTGATCAGGAAGAACAGCTGGACGCCCATCCAGCCGTACGAGGCGACCCGGTGGACGCTCGGCATCAGGTTCCGCGGGGTGTTGCCCCACACCTCGGGGTGGATGTTGACGCCGGCCCAGTGGAAGGCGACCACGGAGAGCGCCGCGATCAGGCGCAGCCCGTCCAGCACGTACAGCCGGGGCCGTTTCGGCGTTCCGGCGGCCGGGCGGGCCGGCTGGGCCGGCACGGCGTCGTGCACAGGCAGGGGCGGTATGACAGCTGACATGGGGGGACGACTCCGCGATGTGTCCGGCTGAGGGATCCGACGTCGCATGCGCCTGCGAGCGCGCCGGGACGTCAGACGCCACCTTAAGGGCGGCCCGCAGAGGTGCACGGCCATGCGGCGGATCCGTGATCCGAAACACGCGGACACGGGGTCAGTCGTCGAACCCCTGGGCGGCCCGCTCCTCGCGCAGGGCCGTGATCGCCTGGCGCCGGGCGAGCCGGTGGGTGCGGCGGATCTGGGCCTCCTGGTAGCGCCGTTCGTCCCGCTCGGTCTCGGGGAGCACGGGCGGGACCGTGCGGGGCTTGCCGTCGGCGTCCACGGCCGCGAAGACGAGGTAGGCGCTGCCGACCTGGGTGGCGGGGGTGGACTCGTTCCAGCGCTCCGCGAGGACCCGTACGCCGATCTCCATGGAGGAGCGGCCGGTCCAGTTGCACTGGGCCTTCACGTGGACGAGGTCGCCGACCCGCACGGGGGCCAGGAAGGCCATCTCGTCCATGGACGCGGTGACCGCGGGGCCCTCGGAATGGCGGCCGGCCACGGCCCCGGCCGCGTCGTCCACCAGCTTCATGATCACGCCGCCGTGCACGGTGCCCAGGAGGTTGGTGTCGTTGGCCGTCATGATGTGGCTGAGGGTGGTCCGGGAGGCCGAGGTCGGCTTCCCCGGCAGCTCGACCGGTATGTCTGTCATACGCACACCTTAGTTGGGTACCGGAGGCATCAGCTCTGCAACAGCACCGGTACGGAACGCCACCCGGGCTGTCGGACGACACGCCCGGGCGTGCATCCTAGGGCGCATGAATGACTGGCCAGCAGGGTGGAACGGCGAGCGCGGCGAGCGCGACCGCCGTGACGACGGGTACGGACGCGGCAGCGCGCAGGCGCAGCCCGAAGGCGCGCAGCGGATGCGGCACGTCCAGCGGCAGCAGCCGGCGGTCCCGCCGCCCGCCCGGCGGCCCGGGACCCCGCCGCCCGCGCCCGGGGTGCCCCCGCAGCAGGCGGGGGGCGCCCACGACACCTACGGCGGCTTCGACAGCGGCTACAACACGGGGCAGGTCTACGGGGCGCCCGCCGGGCCCGGCGGGCCCGCGCAGCCGCCCTCGGGGCCCGGCCGCCCCGGACGGGCCCCGGGTCCGGCCCCGGACTGGCGCAGGCGCATCAAGGTCGGCTCGATCGTGCTGGTCTCCGCGCTGCTGGTGACCACGGTCGCCACCTACTTCTGGGCCGACTCCAAGGTGCGCCGGGAGGTGGACCTCGCCAAGGTCGTCGAGCGGCCGAAGGAGGGGGACTGCACCACGTACCTGATCGTGGGCTCCGACAGCCGCGAGGGCATGTCCGCGGAGGAGAAGAAGAAGCTCCACACCGGTTCGGCCGAGGGCAAGCGGACCGACTCGATGATGATCCTCGCCAAGTGCTCCAGCGGGAACACGATGATCTCGCTGCCGCGCGACTCGGACGTGGAGATCCCGTCCTTCGTCGGCTCCCAGTCGGGCAAGAAGTTCGCCGGCCAGGGCCGGCGGGTCAAGCTCAACGCGGCGTACGCGGAGGACGGTCCGGAGCTGCTGGTGCGGACGGTGGAGCACAACACCGGTCTGCGCATCGACCACTACGCGGAGATCGGCTTCGCCGGCTTCGCGAACATCGTGGACGCACTGGGCGGGGTGGAGCTCGACATCGAGAAGGGCTTCAAGGACGAGAAGTCGGGCGCGGACTTCCAGGCCGGGAAGCAGACCCTCAACGGCGAGCAGTCGCTGGCCTTCGTGCGGACCCGGTACGCCTTCGCCGAGTCGGACCTGCAACGGACCAAGAACCAGCAGAAGTTCCTGTCGGCGCTGGCCTCCCAGGCGGCGACGCCGTCCACGGTACTCAACCCGTTCTCCCTGTACCCGATGCTGGGCGCGGGACTGGACACGCTCATCGTGGACAAGGACATGGGCCTGTGGGACATGGGCCAGATGTTCTTCGCGATGAAGGGCGTCAACGGCGGTGACGGCGTCTCGATGAACATGCCGATCTCCGGCCAGCGCGGCGGCAACCTCGTCTGGGACAAGGCGAAGGTGCAGCAGCTGGTGAAGCAGATCCAGAACGACGAGAAGGTCACCGTCCGCGGACAGTGAGCGGCGGGCGCGGAAAAGGGGCACCCCCTCGGGGGTGCCCCTTTCCGTGTGGTGCGGGTCTTCGGTGTGGTGCGGGTTTCCGTCCTGGTACGGGCGGGTCAGCGCTTGCCGGCGCGGGCGCGCAGCTTCCAGGGCATGGCGATGGACTCCAGCTGGACCGCGAGGTTCATCTTGGACTCGCCGATGGTGCGGTCCTCGAAGTGGATCGGGACCTCCATCACCTGGAAGTCGCGGCGCAGGGCCTTGAACTTCATCTCCACCTGGAAGCTGTAGCCCGCGCTGCCGACCGACTCCAGGTCGATCGCGCGCAGCGCGTCCGCGCTCCACAGGTTGAAGCCGCCCGTGATGTCACGCACGCGGGTGCCCAGGATGGTGCTCGCGTAGGCGTTGGCCCAGCGGGAGAGCAGCTTGCGGTGCGCGCCCCAGGCGTCGGACAGGGTGCCGCCGGGGACGTAGCGGCTGCCGACGACGAGGCCGGCTCCGGTGGACAGGGCCACGCCGAGCATCTCGGCGATCTTCCCGGCCGGGTGCGAGCCGTCGGCGTCCATCTGGAGGACGTACTGGGCGCCGTCCTCGACGGCCTTGGCCATGCCGGCGGCGTAGGCGCGGCCGAGGCCGTCCTTCGCGGTCCGGTGCAGTACGGACATCCGCGGGGAGCCGTCCTCGGTGCGGTAGCCCTCGGCGAGCTCGTCGGCGATCCGGCCCGTGCCGTCGGGCGACGAGTCGTCGACGATCAGCAGCCGCAGGCCGGGCTGGTCCAGGCTCATGATGAGCTCGGCCATGCCCGGCAGGTTGCCCGCCTCGTTGTAGGTGGGCATGACCACCGTGAGCGGGGTCAGCGCCCAGGCGCCGGGGAGCTGGGTGGTCGCGACGTCCGTCGCGCGGGGGGTCTGCTGCTCACCTATCACAGGGCTATGCCTCACTGAAGTCGGTCGGTACGCGCACGTCCCGGGATCACCGGTCCGAGGAGAAACGGACTGTGGCGGGAGGCAGTTCAGCCTCGCACCACACCCGCACCCCTGCGCGGAGTTCGTTGTCGGCCCCGACCACCGCGCCGTCGCCGATGACCGCACTGTCCAGTACGGTGCGCGATCCCACCGAGGCACGAGCTCCGATCAGACTGGCGCGCACCTGTGCGTCCGGACCGATGATCGCGCCGTCCAGCACGATGGAGCCCTGGACGACCGCGCCGGCTTCGATGCGGGCACCGGCGCCCACCACAGTACCTCCAGAAAGCTTCGCTCCGTCCGCCACCTGGGCACCGGGAAGCACCAGGAATTCGCTGCGGGGACCGGGAACCGCCGGGGAGGAGACCACACCGCGCACCAGATCGGCGGAAGCCTGGACAAAGGACTCGGGCTTGCCGAGGTCCAGCCAGTAGGTGCTCTCGGTGACGCCGTGCAGCTTGGCTCCGGCGGCGAGGAGACCGGGGAAGGTCTCGCGCTCGACGGAGACCGGGCGGCCGGCCGGGATGGAGTCGATCACGCTGCGGCGGAACACGTAGCAGCCGGCGTTGATCTGGTCGGTGATGATCTCTTCGGGGGTCTGCGGCTTCTCGGTGAAGGCCAGCACCCGGCCGTCGGGGTCGGTGGGGACCAGGCCGAAGGCGCGCGGGTCCTCGACCTGCACGAGGTGCAGGGAGACGTCGGCCGCGGCCTTCTCGTGGGAGGCGACCAGGCCGGCGATGTCGAGGCCGGTGAGGATGTCGCCGTTGAAGACAAGGACGGAGGAGTCCGGGCCGCCGGTCAGGCGCTGCGCGGCGTTGCGGATGGCGCCGCCGGTGCCCAGGGGCTCGTCCTCGACGACGTATTCGAGGGTGAGGCCGAAGGCGGCGCCGTCGCCGAAGTACGGCTCGAAGACCTCGGCGAGGTAGCAGGTGGCCATCACGATGTGCGTGACACCGGCGGCAGCAGCCCTGGCTATCTGGTGGGCGAGGAACGGGACACCTGCGGCCGGGACCATCGGCTTCGGGGTGTTCACCGTCACGGGGCGCAGACGCGTCCCCTGCCCGCCGACCAGCAGGATCGCTTCCGTCATTGTTCTCTCCCCAGCCGATTCGGTCGTACGAAGGTTCAAAGTTAGCCCATCCGGGGAATGGGAAACGCCGGAGGACGGCGTTCTCGGCGCTCGTCGGTCCGGCGGACACGGATGCGAAGGCCCCCGGCGGCTGCCGGGGGCCCCGTATGCGTGTGGTGTGGGTGTTACGGGAGGTTTCGCGCCATCACGATCCGCTGGACCTGGTTCGTTCCCTCGTAGATCTGCGTGATCTTCGCATCGCGCATCATGCGCTCCACCGGGTAGTCGCGGGTGTACCCGTAGCCGCCGAGGAGCTGGACGGCGTCCGTGGTGACCTCCATCGCGACGTCGGAGGCGAAGCACTTGGCCGCGGCGCCGAAGAAGGTCAGGTCCTCGTGGGGTCCGCCTCCGGAGACGCGCTCCGAGCGGGCCGCCGCCGAGTAGGTGAGCTGGCGGGCGGCCTCGATCTTCATGGCCATGTCCGCGAGCATGAACTGCACGCCCTGGAAGTCGCCGATCGGCTTGCCGAACTGCTTGCGCTCCTGGACGTAGCCCTTGGCGTAGTCCAGGGCGCCCTGGGCGATGCCGAGCGCCTGGGCGGCGATGGTGATGCGGGTGTGGTCCAGGGTCTTCATCGCGGTGGCGAACCCGGTGCCCTCGGCGCCGATCATGCGGTCGGCCGGGATGCGGACGTTGTCGAGGTAGACCTCGCGCGTCGGGGAGCCCTTGATGCCGAGCTTCTTCTCCGGGGCGCCGAAGGACACGCCCTCGTCGCCCTTCTCCACGACGAAGGCGCTGATGCCCTTGGAGCGCTTCTCGGGGTCGGTCACGGCCATGACCGTGTAGTACTCGGAGACGCCCGCGTTGGTGATCCAGCGCTTGACGCCGTTGAGCACCCAGAAGTCCCCGTCGCGCACGGCGCGGGTCTTCATGCCGGCGGCGTCGGAGCCGGCGTCCGGCTCGGAGAGGGCGTACGAGAACATCGCGTCGCCCTTGGCCAGCGGGCCGAGGTACTTGGCCTTGAGCTCCTCGGAACCGGACAGGATCACCGGGAGCGAGCCGAGCTTGTTCACGGCCGGGATCAGGGAGGAGGACGCGCAGACGCGGGCCACCTCCTCGATCACGATCACGGTGGCGAGGGCGTCGGCGCCCGCGCCGCCGTAGGTCTCGGGCACGTGGACGGCGTGCAGGTCGCTGGCGACCAGGGCGTCGAGGGCCTCCTGCGGGAAGCGGGACTCCTCGTCGACCGCGGCGGCGAACGGCAGGATCTTCGCCTCGGCGAGCGAGCGGACCGACTCACGGAGCATGTCGTGCTCCTCGGCCGGGCGGTACAGGTCGAAGTCGGCAGAACCCGCCAAGACTCTCACTCCCCAAAGGTGATGCGTGATGCTAACTACCGTTAAGTAACCGAAGCTTAGTGTCCGGCGTCCGGATGGCGATACGGGCCGCATACGTGAGGTGCGTGACAGCGGGGGCCCGTCCTGGGGAACGTCCCCCCTGCCGGGCCCGACTATGCTCAGTGGCCGCAAACGGCCCCGCACCTCTGGAGCACTCATGGCCCCCCTCAGGATCACTGTGATCGGCACCGGTTACCTCGGCGCCACGCACGCCGCGGCGATGGCGGAGCTGGGGTTCGAGGTGCTGGGGCTGGACGTGGTGCCGGAGAAGGTCGCCATGCTGGCGGCGGGCCGGGTGCCGATGTACGAGCCCGGGCTGGAGGACCTCCTCGCGGCGCACGTGGCCGGGCTTCCGGGCTCCACGGGGCGGCTGCGGTTCACCACCTCCTGGGAGGAGGTCGGCGCGTTCGGCGACGTCCACTTCGTGTGCGTGAACACTCCGCAGAAGCACGGCGAGTACGCCTGCGACATGTCCTACGTGGACGCGGCGATGGCCTCGCTCGCCCCGCACCTGACGCGCCCGGTGCTGGTGGTCGGCAAGTCCACGGTGCCGGTGGGTTCGGCGGAGCGCCTCGCGGCCAGGCTCGCCGAGCTGGCTCCGGCGGGCGCGGACGTGGAGCTGGCGTGGAACCCGGAGTTCCTGCGCGAGGGCTTCGCCGTACAGGACACCCTGCACCCGGACCGGATCGTGATCGGCGTCCAGGGCGAGCGCGCGGAGAAGCTGCTGCGGGAGGTGTACGAGAAGCCGATGTCGGAGGGGACCCCGCTGGTCATCACCGACTTCCCGACCGCCGAGCTGGTCAAGACGGCCGCCAACTCCTTCCTCGCGACCAAGATCTCCTTCATCAACGCGATGGCGGAGGTCTGCGAGGCCGCCGGCGGCGACGTGGTGAAGCTGGCGGAGGCCATCGGGCACGACGAGCGGATCGGCAAGAAGTTCCTCCGGGCGGGCATCGGCTTCGGCGGCGGCTGCCTGCCCAAGGACATCCGTGCCTTCATGGCGCGGGCCGGAGAGCTGGGCGCCGACCAGGCGCTGACCTTCCTGCGCGAGGTCGACTCCATCAACATGCGGCGCCGCGGACACATGGTGGAGCTGGCGCGCGACGCGGTCGGCGGCTCGTTCCTCGGCAAGCGGGTCGCCGTGCTCGGGGCCACGTTCAAGCCCGACTCGGACGACGTCCGCGACTCCCCCGCGCTGAACGTGGCCGGGCAGATCCACCTCCAGGGCGGCCAGGTCACCGTCTACGACCCCAAGGGCATGGACAACGCGCGGCGGGTCTTCCCCACCCTCGGGTACGCCGACTCCGCGCTCGCGGCGGCCCGCGGCGCGGAGGTGGTCCTGCACCTGACCGAGTGGCGCGAGTTCCGCGACCTCGACCCGGCCGAGCTGGCCGCGGTCGTCACCGATCCGCTCGTCCTGGACGGCCGCAACGCCCTGGACCCCGAGCGCTGGCGCGCCGCCGGCTGGACCTACCGCGCGATGGGCCGCCCCCGCGCGTAGCCGGTCTTCGGCCGCGGCGTACGGCGCCACCGGCGCGGCCGGTCAGCCGCGGGCGCGGTAGGTGCGCATCTTGGCGCGGGCGCCGCAGACCGACATGCTGCACCAGCGGCCGCGGCCCGCCGGGCTGCGGTCGTAGTACGCCCACCGGCAGTCGTCCGCCGCGCAGGCCTTCAGCCGGGGCCAGGTGCCGTCCGCGGCCGCCCCGGCGACGGCTTCGGCGATCCCCGAGGCCAGGGTCGGGTCCCCCGCGGGGACCAGGGCCGCGGCGCCGTCCGCGTCGACGCGGACGGTCAGCGGGGCAGCGGCGAGCAGCCGGTTCAGGCGCTCGGCCGCGCCGGCCGGGAACGCGTGGCCCGCGTGCGCCAGCAGGGCGTCGCGCAGGGCTTCGCGGAGTTCCGCGGCGTCCGCGAGGGCGGCGCCGGACAGGCCGAATTCGGCCGCGAGGCGGTCGTCTCCCGTGTCCACGCTCAGCGTGTTGACGAGTCGTTCCACCAGGGCGAGCCCGCCGGGTGCCGGTGCGCGTCCAGTCATGGACACGACGTTACCTCTTGGCTTCGACAGGAGGTAACGCGTAGGGTGCGGTTACCGCTTGAAGTCATCTACCGGTAACCGCAAGGAGAGAACCATGGCCGTCGCCACGCTCGGCACCGTCGTCCTCGACTGTCCCGACCCGCACGCCCTCGCCGCCTTCTACGCCGGCCTGCTGGGCGGCACGCCCAGCTCCGGGGACGACACCTGGGTGGACCTGGAGGGTCACGGGGGCACTCCGCTGGCCTTCCAGCTGGCCCCCGGCCACGTCCCGCCGAAGTGGCCGGCGCCGGAGGGCTCGCAGCAGTTCCACCTGGACCTGACCGTGCGGGACCTCGACGCGGCGGAGGAGCACATCCTCGCCCTGGGGGCCGTGCCCTTGGACACCGGCGACCACGGCCGGGGCTGGCGGGTCTACGCCGACCCGGCCGGTCACCCGGTCTGCCTCTGCGCCGGCTGAGGGCTGTCCCTTTCGGGTCGTGGCGGCCTAGGGCGACGGGCGGCGGTGCTGGGCGGCGCGGGAGGTGAACTCCGCGTCGCGCACCACCCGTTGGGCGTTGCCCCAGGTCAGCAGGGCGAGGTCGGTCTCCGGCCAGCCCCGCTCCAGCAGCTCGGCGATCAGCTTCGGGTAGCCGGCGGGATCCGTGAGGCCCGCCGGGCGGGGGCGGCCCGGTTCGCTGCCGAAGGCAGCGCCGAGGCCGACGGCGTGCGGGCCCGCCACGGCCCGTACGTGGTCCACGTGGTCCGCCACCGCGTGCAGGGAGTCGCCGGTGCGCGCGGGGTCGAAGGTGACCATCGCCAGCCCGTTCGCCGCCCGCAGCGCGAGCAGGACCTCGTCGGTCACGTTGCCCGGGTGCGGGTTCAGGGCGGCCGCCCCCGTGTTCGAGATGATCACCGGCGCCTTCGAGGACCCGGCGACCTGGCAGGCGGTCTCCGGCGGGCAGTCGGTGAGGTCCAGCAGTACGGCCAGCCGGTTGGCCTCGCGGACCACCTCGTGGCCGAAGGCCGTCAGGCCGTCCTGCGCCCAGGCCGCCCCGGCGGGCGCGAGCAGGCGCACGCCCAGCGCGTGGAACGCGCGCAGCGCGCCGAGCGAGTCGGTGAGCGTACGACCGGGGACGGGACCGAGGAACGAGGCGATCCGGCCGCGGTTGCGGGCGTCGGCCATGTCGTCGGCGGTCAGGCCGAGGAGGAGGCTGTCGGGGTAGCCGCGCACCAGGGTCAGCGCGACGTCGATCTGTTCCAGGGTGTCGGAGACGATCCGGTCGGTGTCCGCGGCCCCGTCCGGGCCGCCCAGGACGTCCCGGCCGTCCGGTGGTGCGAGCAGGGACCAGAACTGTGCCCCCACTCCCCCGGCGCGCAGCCGCGGGATGTCGGTGTCCACGCCGGCGTCGGGGGTGCCGATGTCGTGGTGCGGGCTCCGGCGCAGCGTCCGGACGAGCGTGTTGCACCCGTCCGCGACGGGGTGCACGGACAGCAGCGCGGCGGCCCGGTCGAGGGCTCCGGGCACTGCCGTGGGAACCGCGGGAAGCGGGGGAGCCGGGAGGTGCTCCGCTCCGATGCCCACGAAGTGGGGTTCATCCTGCAGGTCGGCCATGGCGTTCGCTCCGGTCTCGGCGGCAGCGGGGAGAGGTGGTGCCACCGTGACATGTGGGACGCCCGGGTCGCCCGGCGGATGCGGCGTTCGGGTGTAACCGACGGGCACACCAGGTCACCGCATCCACCGGGCGCGGGCTCACGCCGCCGCCGGGCTCCACACGGCCGCCGGGCTCCACGCTGCCGCCGGGCGCCGGCTCACGCGCCGCCGGGCGCGGGCCTCACGCGGCAGCCGGGCCCGTGGCCGTCGCCGGGATCACCGCGTTCGACGGGCCCCGGGTCTCCGCCAGGCGGCGCGCCACCGATTCCGCGTCGCGCAGCACCCGTACCGCGTTGGACCAGGTCAGCTTCGCCAGGTCGGCCTTCGACCAGCCGCGGTCCAGCAGTTCCGCGACCAGGTTCGGGTAGCCCGCCACGTCGTCCAGTCCGGACGGGGTGAAGGCCGTGCCGTCGTAGTCCCCGCCGATGCCGATGTGGTCGATCCCGGCCACCGACCGCATGTGGTCCAGGTGATCCGCGACCGTCGCGGCCGTGGCCACCGGCCGCGGGCGCTCCGCCTCGAAGGCCCGGTGCAGGGCCATCGCCGCGGGCGAGGTATCCAGGTGGTGGAAGCCGTGCGCGCGCAGGTTCGCGTCCGCGGCCAGGGTCCACTCGACGGCGGCCGGGAGGATGAACTTCGGTACGAAGGTGACCATCGCGACCCCGCCGTTGGCCGGCAGCAGCGCCAGCACGTCGTCGGGGATGTTGCGCGGGTGGTCGCAGACGGCCCGCGCGGAGGAGTGCGAGAAGACCACCGGGGCGGCCGAGACGGCCAGCGCGTCGCGCATCGTCGTGGCGGCCACGTGGGAGAGGTCGACCAGCATGCCGACGCGGTTCATCTCGCGGACGACCTCGCGGCCGAAGTCGCTGAGGCCGCCGTGCCGGGGCTCGTCGGTCGCCGAGTCGGCCCAGTCGATGGTGTCGTTGTGCGTGAGCGTCATGTACCGCACGCCCAGTCGGTGCAGGGCCCGCAGGGTGGCGAGCGAGTTGTTGATGGAGTGGCCGCCCTCGGCTCCCATCAGCGAGGCGATCCGGCCGTCGGCGCGGGCCGCCTCCATGTCGTCCGCCGTCAGCGCCCGCACCAGGTCGCCGGGGTAGCGGTCGATCAGCTGGGCGACGGCGTCGATCTGCTCCAGGGTGGCGCTGACCGCCTCGTCGCCCGCGTAGTCGGAGCGCACGTACACCGACCAGAACTGCGCGCCGACCCCGCCGGCGCGCAGCCGGGGGATGTCGGTGTGCAGGTGGGCGGACTGGTCGTCCGCGATGTCCCGGCGCGCCAGGTCGTAGCGCACCTGCTCGCGCAGCGCCCAGGGCAGGTCGTTGTGGCCGTCGACGACGGGGTGCTCGGCCAGCAGCTCGCGCGCCTCGGCCAGGCGCTGCGCGGCGCTCACTTGCCGAATCCGAAGGCGTCCGCTCCCGCGACCTTCGTCCGCAGCCGCTTGCCCTTGTCGGTGGCCTGGTCGTTCAGCTCCTGCTGGAACTCCCGCATCCGGCCCAGCAGCTCCGAGTCGTGGGCGGCGAGCATCCGTACGGCGAGCAGCCCGGCGTTGCGCGCGCCGGCGACCGAGACGGTGGCGACGGGGACCCCGGCGGGCATCTGGACGATCGACAGCAGCGAGTCCATGCCGTCGAGGTACTTCAGCGGTACCGGCACGCCGATGACCGGCAGCGGGGTGACGGAGGCGAGCATGCCCGGCAGGTGGGCGGCCCCGCCCGCGCCGGCGATGATCGCCTTCAGGCCGCGGCCGGCGGCCTGCTCGCCGTACCCGATCATCTCGCGCGGCATCCGGTGCGCGGAGACGACGTCGACCTCGTAGGGGATCTCGAACTCGTCCAGGGCCTGGGCTGCGGCCTCCATGACCGGCCAGTCGGAGTCGGAGCCCATGACGATGCCGATGACGGGCCCGGTGGCGGAGGTGCTCATTCGGTGACCGTTCCTCTGAGGTAGTCGGCAGCGTGGCGGGCGCGCTCCAGCACGTCGTCCAGGTCGTCGCCGTAGGTGTTGACGTGGCCGACCTTGCGTCCGGGCTTCACGTCCTTGCCGTACATGTGGATCTTCAGCTGCGGGTCGTGGGCCATGCAGTGCAGGTACGCGGCGTACATGTCGGGGAAGTCCCCGCCGAGGACGTTCGCCATGACCGTCCAGCGGGCGCGGGGGCGCGGGTCGCCCAGCGGGAGGTCCAGGACCGCGCGCACGTGGTTGGCGAACTGGGAGGTGACGGCGCCGTCCTGGGTCCAGTGGCCGCTGTTGTGCGGGCGCATGGCCAGTTCGTTGACGAGGATGCGGCCGTCGGTGGTCTCGAACAGCTCGACGGCCAGGTGGCCGGTCACGCCGAGTTCCCCGGCGATGCGCAGGGCGAGGGCCTGGGCCTCGCCCGCGAGCTCTTCGGAGAGGTTCGGGGCGGGGGCGATCACCGTGTCGCAGACCCCGTCCACCTGGACGGACTCCACGACGGGGTAGGCCACCGCCTGGCCGTGCGGGGAGCGGACGATGTTGGCCGCGAGCTCGCGGACGTACTCGACCTTCTCCTCCGCGAGGACCGGGACGCCCGCCTTGAACGGGGCCTCCGCGTCCTCGGGGGTGCGGACGAACCACACGCCCTTGCCGTCGTACCCGCCGCGCACCGTCTTGAGGATGACGGGGAAGCCGCCCACCTCGTCCGCGAAGGCCGCCGCGTCCGCCGGATCGCGCACGATCCGGTGGCGGGGGCTGGGCGCGCCGATCTCGTCGAGTCTGGCGCGCATCACCCCCTTGTCCTGGGCGTGCACCAGCGCGTCGGGCCCCGGGCGGACGGGGATGCCGTCCGCTTCCAGCGCCCGGAGGTGCTCGGTGGGCACGTGCTCGTGATCGAAGGTGATCACGTCGCAGCCGCGCGCGAAGGCGCGCAGTGTCTCCAGATCGCGATAGTCGCCGATGACGACGTCGCTCACGACCTGGGCCGCCGAGTCCTGTGGGGTGTCACTGAGGATCTTGAATTTGATGCCGAGGGGGATGCCCGCCTCGTGGGTCATGCGGGCGAGCTGTCCGCCGCCGACCATGCCGACTACCGGGAACGTCACCGGTCCAGGGTATCCGCAGGCACCGGGTACCCCGGCGCGCCCTAGTTGTTCGCGGGCTCCGGCACCGGTCCGGTGACCGGGTGGGCGGGGCCGGCGGGGGCCGGCGGCGCGGCCGGAGCCGGTACGGAGGCCGCGGGCTGCGCGGCCTCCGGCTCGGGCTCGGGCAGGGCCTTGAAGACCCAGGACCGGTACGACCAGAAGCGGAAGACGGTGGCGGTGCCGATGCCGACGAACTTGAACACGTTGGAGGCGACCGGGCCGTCCCAGCCGAACCCGTACGTGGCGGTGTACAGCACGCCGTTCTCGATCACCAGGCCGATCCCGCTGAAGGCGGCGAACAGGGCCAGCTCGCGCGTGCGGCCGCTCTGCGCCCGGTCCCGGTAGGCGAAGTACCGGAAACCGAGGTAGTTCGTGGCGATGGCCACGACGGTGGCTATGACGCTCGCGCGCACCACCTGGAGGTCGGTCGTGTGCCGGATCAGGTTGAAGACACCCAGGTTGACCAGCACCCCCAGACCGCCAACCGCCCCGAACTTGGCGACCTCGCGTGCGAGTCCGCGTACCCGTTCGAGGGCGGATCCGTGCCTCGGTGTGCTCATGTGGTGGTCCAGCCCCTTCTTCGTCAACCCGTTCATGGTAGACGTCACTCCGGCGGGCCGTCGGTCCCCCGGCCGCAGTGCGATGTACGGCACACGCCTGCCCCGTACCGGGCCCGCTAGCGGACCGTGGCCCCCGGATCGGACCGCTCCGGGGCCGTGCGGCTGAGGAACAGCGCGAACACCGGCGGCTGCGCCTGGAGCAGCTCCAGGCGGCCGCCGTCCGCCTCCGCGAGGTCCCGGGCGACGGCGAGGCCGATCCCGGTGGAGTTGCGGCCGCTGATGGCCCGCTCGAAGATCCGGTTGCCGAGGTCGGGGGGCACGCCCGGGCCCTCGTCGGTGACCTCCAACACCGCCTGGTTGCCGATCACCCGGGTCCGCAGGGCGACGGTGCCGCCGCCGTGCATCAGTGCGTTCTCCACCAGGGTGGCCAGGACCTGCGAGACGGCGCCGGGGGTGCCCACGGCCCGTACGCCCGGCTTTCCGGACCGGACGATGGCCCGGCCGGCGCTGCGGTAGGCGGGGCGCCACTCCTCCTCCTGCTGCTTGACGACCTCGTCGAGGTCGAAGGGGACCGCCGAGCCGGTCCGCGGGTCCCGCGAGTTCGTGAGCAGCCGCTGCACCACGTCCGTGAGCCGCTCGACCTGGGTCAGGGCGATCGTCGCCTCCTCCCGCACGGTCTCCAGGTCCTCGGTGACCGTGATCTCCTCCAGCCGCATGGACAGGGCGGTGAGCGGGGTGCGCAGCTGGTGGGAGGCGTCAGCGGCCAGGCGCCGCTCGGCGGTCAGCATGCGGCCGATCCGCTCGGCGCTGGAGTCCAGCACGTCGGCGACGCGGTCCAGCTCGGGCACCCCGTACCGCTTGTGCCGGGGGCGCGGGTCACCCGATCCGAGGCGTTCCGCCGTCTCGGCGAGGTCGGTGAGCGGAGAGGCCAGCCGGTTGGCCTGGCGTACGGCGAGGAGTACGGCGGCCACGACGGCCAGCAGGGCGACGGCGCCGACGACGGCCAGGGTCCGCACGACCTCCCGGGTGACCGTGGAGCGGGCCTCCTCGACGACCACCACCTCGCCCTGTTCTCCGCGCGCGGTGCCGCGGATCACGCCCTCGTCGATGCGGTCGCCCACCTCGACGGCGGGCTGTCCGGGGATGGTGATGCGCGCGTACTTGCCGCTTTCGAGCAGTTCGGCGAGCGCGGCGGTGTCCACCGGCTTCTTCTCCAGGACGTCGGACTCGACGACGCCCACCAGCCGGAGCGCTTCGGACTCGATCCGGTCCTGGGCGCTGCTGCTGATGGTGCGGGTCTCCACGATGACCAGGGAGACCCCGAAGACGGCGATGACGACGAGCACCACGGCGAGCGTGGAGTTGATCAGGCGGCGGCGCATGACCTAGAGCATGCCCCAGGTGCGGGGGTCAGCTCTTCAGGTACGGGGTCAGCCCTTCCGGTGCGGGGCGAGAGCCCATCCGATGGGGGCTCAGCTCTTCTCGAAGCGGAAGCCGACGCCGCGGACGGTGGCGATGTAGCGCGGGTTGGCGGCGTCGTCGCCGAGCTTCTTGCGCAGCCAGGAGATGTGCATGTCGAGGGTCTTGGTGGAGGACCACCAGGTGGTGTCCCACACCTCGCGCATCAGCTGGTCGCGGGTGACGACCCGGCCCGCGTCCCGGACCAGGACGCGCAGCAGGTCGAACTCCTTGGCCGTGAGCTGGAGCTCCTCCTCCCCCATCCAGGCGCGGTGCGACTCGACGTCGATGCGGACGCCGTGGGTGGCGGCCGGCTGGGCCGCCTCGGTGGCCCCGCGCCGGAGCAGGGCCCGGACCCGGGCGAGCAGCTCCGCGAGGCGGAAGGGCTTGGTCACGTAGTCGTCGGCGCCCGCGTCCAGACCGACGACGGTGTCGACCTCGTCCGCGCGGGCGGTGAGCACGAGGATCGGGAACCCGTGGCCCTCGGCGCGCAGCCGGCGGGCGACTTCGAGGCCGTCCATGCCCGGCAGGCCGAGGTCGAGGACGACGAGGTCGACGCCGCCCTGCAGTCCCGCGTCCAGGGCGCCGGGGCCGTCCTCCCGGACCTCGACCTCGTACCCCTCCCGGCGCAGGGCGCGGGCCAGGGGCTCCGAGATGGATGCGTCGTCCTCGGCGAGCAGTACACGCGTCATGTGGGTGATGGTAGTCCGCAGGGAGTCCCCCCTGGGGCCTGCTCGCATAGCCCTCTGGAACTGGGCATACGAGGGACTAATGACCTTCGAATAGAGCCGAACGGTTCCCTCAAATCCTGTGATTCATGTCTCAAGTCCTTCCATATGCCGCAGTGTCGTGTCGTATGGTGGCGAGACGCCTGATGCACTACTCAGGGGACCTTTGTGCCGAAAAGCGCGCCGGAGGTCTTCGATTCTGCACGGGCCGGATTGGCTGTCCCCACGCACCGACGTGACGGACCGCCCTGTCCGGTGCGATGGCAGTGAATGACCTGTGGGCCGGGCCCTGCGCGCGATGGTGCGCGACGGGCGTGGATCCCTGCGACGGACGTTCCACCGCTCCCCCTCGGGTGCGGACCCCGAGGCGTGGGGCGGAACGCCGGTCGCCGGTGCCGGCCACCCCCACCGGGCGCTACCAGGCTCACGAAGCCCAGCGTCCCGAGCAAGCAAGGATCGACCATGGCTTCCAGCCTGACGACGGCCTCACCGAGCCCCGCTCACGAGAAGACCGTCCTCGGCCACCCGATCGGCCTGGCCACGCTGTTCATGACCGAGATGTGGGAGCGGTTCTCCTACTACGGCATGCGTGCACTTCTCGTCCTGTACCTGGTCTCCGGCGGTGTGGACGCCGCGACGGGAAGCCAGGGCGGCGGGCTCGGCTTCACGGCGGCTACGGCCACGGCGATCTACTCCGTGTACGTGGCCATGGTCTACCTCATGGCCATGCCCGGCGGCTGGTTCGGTGACCGCGTCTGGGGCGCCCGCAAGACGGTCGCCATCGCCAGCTTCGTGATCATGGCGGGCCACGTGGCGCTCGCCGTGCCCGGCCAGCTGGCGTTCTTCGTCGGCCTGCTGCTGGTCGCGATCGGCTCCGGCCTGCTGAAAGCCAACATCTCCACGATGGTCGGCCACCTGTACAAGGACGCGGACGACTCGCGCCGTGACAGTGGCTTCACGATCTTCTACATCGGCATCAACGTGGGTGCCTTCGCGGCGCCGCTCGCCATCGGCACCATCGGCGAGACCGTCAACTGGCACCTCGGCTTCTTCCTCGCCGCCATCGGCATGGGCGTGGGCCTGGTCATCTTCCTGCTGGCCGGCAAGACCCTGAGCCCGAAGAGCAGCATCGTCCCGAACCCGCTGTCTCCCGCCGAGCGCAAGACCGTGATCGTCAAGGCCCTCGCCGTCCTGGCCGCCGTCGCCGTCTTCTACGGCGCCGTGGTCGCGGCGGACATGTTCACCATCAAGTGGGCGCTGTACCCGATCACGATCGCAGGTCTGATCATTCCGGTCACGGTGCTCGTGCGCATCAAGCGGGACAAGGAGCTCTCCGTCGGTGAGCAGACCCGGATGAGCGCCTACATCTGGTTCTTCGTGGCCGCCGCCGTGTTCTGGATGATCTACGACCAGGGCGGTTCGACCCTCTCTCTGTTCGGTGACAAGAGCTCCGAGCGGAACCTGCTCGGCTGGGAGGTTCCGACCGTCGTCTTCCAGTCGCTGAACCCGCTCTTCGTCGTGGCCCTGGCCCCGATCTTCGCCGCCGTGTGGGTGGCCCTGGCCCGCCGCAACCGCGAGCCCAGCACCATCGTGAAGTTCTCGATCGCCTTGGTCATCGTCGGCGCCTCGTTCTTCGTCTTCGCCGTGCCGCTGAGCCAGGTCGCGGGCAACGACACCAAGGTCACCATGTGGTGGCTGGTGCTGATCTTCCTGATGCACACGATCGCCGAGCTGTTCCTTTCGCCGGTCGGCCTGTCGGTCACGACGAAGATGGCACCGCAGAAGTACGCCTCCCAGATGATGGGCGTCTGGTTCCTGGCCGTCACCGCCGGTGACTGCATCACTGGTCTGCTCAGCCTGGCCGACGTGAAGCTGAACGGCGTAGGGGTGATCCTCTTCCAGGCGGCCGCCGCCGTGCTCGCCGGTGTCGCGATCTACATGTACCGCAAGAAGGTCAACGCGCTGATGGGCGACGTGAACTGACGCGTCCCGCCCCGCACGCGCGACGGCCCGGCACACCACGAGGTGTGCCGGGCCGTCGCGTTGTCCGGACCCGCTCCTACCGGGTGCCGCGCAGGCGGCGCCAGGGGGTGAAGGTGAAGACCGCCGCGCCGAGCAGGACCACCGTGCCGGCGACCAGGGCCAGGGCCTTGATGCCGCCCTCGTCCTCCGCGCCGGTCTCGGCGAGACCGCCCGAGGCGGCGCTGCCGGAGCCACCGGAAGACGATGGGCCGCCGGAGCCGCCCTGCTGGGCGGTGGTGTCCAGCTCCAGCGAGACGGCGCTGGTGGCCGCCTTGCAGGGGACGCTGAGCGGGCTGGACCCCGCGACCATCGTGACCTCGATCGTCATGTCGGACGGGCTGAGGGTGACCTTGCCCGTCTTGCCGGGCTTGTAGGTGCCCGTCATGTCGCTGAGGCTGACGCCCGCGCCCTGGCCGATCGGCTCGGCGTTGGCCGGGCCGGTGACCGTGACCGCGCCGCTGTCGGCGCCGCCGAGCTTGATCTGCATCGAGGGCTTGAGCGCGCCCTTGGGCAGGGGCACCGGCGCCTTCATGGCGTCCTTGGCGGTCTTGACCGTCAGGTCGTAGCTGCCGCCGTTCTTCTTGGCGCTGACGGTGACCGGGGTGGTGATGCCGCCGGGGACCGTCTCGCCGCAGTCGAACTTCACGTCGACGGCCTTGCCGGGGAAGTCGGTCTGGCCGCCGCCCCCGGCGGTGGTACCGCCGTTGGTGGCGCCGCCGTTCGTCGCGCCTCCGTTGGTGGCGCCTCCGTTCGTCGCGCCGCCCGTGGATCCGGCCGACACGTCGATGGTCGCGCCGGCGCCGACCTCGCCCGTCGGCGCGCACTTGGTGGTGAACGTGCCGATGGAGAAGGTGACGGCGACGTCGTACTTGCCGGGGCTCAGGGTGATCTTTCCGGCCTTGGTGAGCTTCAGCTTGCCCTTCATGGCGGACATCACCATGGGGGCCTTCTTGGCGATCTCCGGGTTCTTCTTCTCCCCGACGACCTTGAGCTCGCCCATCCCGCCGCCGAGCGCGATCCACCCGGTGGGCAGGACGGAGTCCTTGGGGATCACCATCAGGTCGGTGTTGTTCGAGGCGGGCTTGACCGTCTCCCAGACCACGTCGACCTCGTCACCGACCTTGGCGGTGGCCGGAGCCGTGATCTTGGCCGTGGTGTCGCCCTCCACCGGGCTGCCACCGCCGGCCGGCGGGATGCACTTGACCTTGTACGTGGTCTCGGCCGCCAGGGCGGGAGAAGCCGCCAGGGCGATGCCCGCGCCGCCGAGCAGCAGCGCGACCGCGGCCGCGCTTACCCTCCGTTGGGTCTTCACGAATGTCCCTTCGTCGTCGAACGGTTCTCAGACGGTGCGGACGTCTGTGGTGCTGTCTCCGGCGCGCTGTCCGGGGTGAACCACGGCAGGACCGCCGTGGTGGTCTGTGGGGGCGGGGCCGACGGCGGCTGCGGGCCGGTGCGGTCCGCTCGCGCGGGACGGCGTACGGCCGGGATCCGGGGCAGCCGGGCCGTGACGGCCGCGGCCGTGTCGGCGCCGCGGTGGCGCCCGCCGGCGGGGGCGGCGCGCGGCCGGACCCGGTCGACCACGGCCATGCCCAGGCGGAAGACCGCGGCCGGGACCACCACCAGGAGCAGACCCCAGAAGAGCAGGACCCCGTACGGGCGGTCCACGCCCCAGGGCTGGGCGGCGACGACCGTGTCCCCGTACTTGAGGGAGATCGTGTAGTCGCCGTACGCACCCGCGGTGAGGGCGACGTCCAGGGCGATCTCCGCCTTCCCGCCCGGCGGGATGGTGCCCTTCCAGCGGGCTTCCTCCCACAGGGGCGCGAACACCCCGTGGGCGATCCCGAGCTGGAAGACGGGGTCTTTGACCGGGGCGGAGCCGAGGTTGCCGACGGTGACCTTGAACTTCCGTGAGGGCGGGGAGCCGAACCACGTCAGGACCCCGTCCCCGCCCTCCAGTTCCACCCCGGTGAGCATCGCGAGGCGGGCCGTGCCGGAGGCGGCGGGCAACTCGGCCACCGGGTGGTCGGTGATCTTCAGCGGGGCGGCGACGGTGGACTGGTCGCCGTTGACGGAGGTGACGTTCACGACGCACGGGCAGGGCTTGGGCGGGGCCACGACCGGCAGCCGGGCGGTGAAGCGGCCGTCGTCGGCGACCGCGACGGCGACCCCGTCGGCGTTGGCGCAGCTGTTGGTGCCGCCGATCATGTTCTCGCCGCAGACCAGCAGCATCACGAGCGTCTTGGGCCGCCAGCCGGTCCCGGTGACGGTGATCTCGGTGCCCTTCGCGGCCTCCTGGAGCGAGAGCGCCACGGCGGGCTCGCCCTCGTCGGCGGCGGCCGGGGGCGCGGGCAGCAGCGCGAGGGCGCAGGCCGCCAGCCCGGCGGCGAGGAGGGCCGCGAGCCGGGCCGCGGCGCCGGGCGTGCGGGCGGCCATGGCGCTCACGTGGAGGCTCCCGTCAGTTCGTGTTCCGGTGCGCGGGCCGGACCGGGCCCGCCGGGCGTCCCGCCGTCGGCCGTCCCGGCGCCGTCGGTCCCGGCGCCGTCGGTCCCGGCGCCGTCGGTCCCG